>NZ_CP023692.1:4020000-4320000 GCF_008704935.1 Streptomyces vinaceus | reverse complement strand
TCCACGGCCGCCTCCGGGGCGGACGGGGCCGCCGCCGAGGTGGTGGGGCGCTTCATGCGGGGCCTCCCTGGGCCTTGGGTCTCGTACCCGCTCCCAAACGGGGAGCCGGTCCCCGCTTTGCGGGACTCCCGTACAAACGGGGATTGCGTCCCCGGTTATTTCACTCTCTTGTGTGACCTGGGTCACATTCGGGTTCCCGTTCGGACGTACCCGACGCGCGGGCGCGCCGCGGCCGACGGAGGGTGATCGCACAGAGCGCAGTCCGGGCCCGGCCGGCTGCCGCGGACCCGAAGGCGATCTCCATGCCGCAGACCCGCCACCGGATACGCGCACCACGCCGCGCCGGCGCGTACATCGGCCTCACCGTGCTGGCCCTCGGGATCACCGCCACCGCGAGCACCGGGATATCCAGCCGAGGCCACTCCGCGGCCGGGCCCGTGGCCACGAGCGCCGAGTCGGCGCTGGCACCCTGCCGGATCACCGGCGCGATGGGCGTCCAGATGTCCGAGGGGCTGCCGACCCCGCCGGGGTACTCCCGCTCGACCGGCGAGGTCCGCGCGCTGAACCTGATGATCGACTTCCCGGACGCCAAGGGCGAGGGCACGGCGCTGGACCGCATGGCGGAGTTCTTCCCCCAGACCTCCGACTGGTTCCGCACCAGCTCGTACGGGCGGCTCACGTACCGGGCCGAGGCCCCGATAAGGACCTGGCTGCGGATGCCGATGCCGTTCGCCGCGTACGGGATCGGGCGCGGATCCACGTACGAGCCGGGCTACCGGCAGCTCGTCGAGCACATCGTGAAGGCCGCCGACGCGGAGGTGGACTTCAGCCGCTACGACCTGGTCAACATCCTGGTCACGCCCAACGCCGGACCGTCCGCCCTGGACACCGTGCTCTCGGTGACCTTCTCGGGGAACGCCGAGGCGCCGATGGCCGACGGCGTACCCCTCGCCAACACGTCCTTCGTCTACAGCCGCCAGGACGACGGCTCGGGCACCTACCGGGAGACCGGCTACCGGGTGCTCCCCCACGAGAACGGGCACGTCTTCGGGCTGCCCGACCTCTACACCGCCGACGGCGGGGGCACGGTCGGGCACTGGGACATCATGAGCGAGGACTGGGGAGCCAACAACGACCTGCTGGGCTGGCACAAGTGGAAGCTGGGCTGGCTGGACAGCTCGCAGATCAGCTGCGCCGCGAAATCCGGCGTCAGCGACCACACCCTGACCCCGCTGGGGGTGCAGGGCGGCACCAAGCTGGCCTTCGTCCCGCTGTCGGACACCGCCGGGTACGCGGTGGAGGTGCGCACCCAGGCCGGGAACGACGAGGCCGTCTGCAAGCCCGGCGTACTGATCTACAAGGTGGACTCCCAGGTGGACACCGGGCGCGGGCCCGTCACCGTCTCGGACAGCGCGGTCGGCAGCGGTGGCTGCACCCGGCGCCCCAACGTGCACGGGGAGCTGTCGGACGCGCCGTTCCGGCCGGGCGAGACCTTCACCGACGAACAGACCGGCATCAGCGTCTCGGTGGTGGGCGAACTGCGCAACGGCAGCTTCCAGGTCCGCATCACCCGCCCCTGAGACACCGGCACGACACCGAGGAGACGCAGGATGACGACCGGCACCCCCGAAGAGCGGCTCGCAGCGGCCGGGTTCACCCTCCCGAAGACCCTCGCCCCGCTGGGCGCGTACGTGCCGGCCCTGGTCAACGGGCACCACGTGTACACCTCCGGCCAGCTCCCGATGGTCGACGGCGCGCTGCCGCTGACCGGCAAGGTCGGGGCCGAGGTGACCGAGGAGCAGGCCAAGGGGCTGGCCCGACAGTGCGCGCTGAACGCGCTCGCCGCGATCGCCTCGGTGGCCGGGGACCTGTCCGCCGTGAAGCGGGTGGTCAAGGTGGTCGGGTTCGTCGCCAGCGATCCGCGGTTCACCGGCCAGCCCGGCGTGGTCAACGGGGCGAGCGAGCTGTTCGGCACCGCTTTCGGCGACGCCGGCATCCATGTGCGCAGCGCGGTGGGGGTGGCGGTGCTGCCGCTGGACGCGCCCGTCGAGGTGGAGGTCGTCGTGGAGCTGCACACCCCGATGGGCGTCTGAGGCGGACCGCCGGGCCGGGGCACGCGGTCACGCGGCCGGGCGGCCGCAGTACTCCTCCCAGGTCCACAGGAGCTGACGGCGGGCCAGGACGCCCACGGCGTGCCGGCGGTACTTCGCGGTGCCGCGCACGTCGTCGATCGGATTGCAGGCCGCGGCGGCGAGATCCCCGAACTGCTTGGCGATGGACGGGGTGATGGCCGTACGGGACTCCCAGAACCCGCCCTCGTCCAGCGCGGCGGCCAGGAACTCCTCGGCCGTCTCGGCCCGGACCGGCGTGGGCGCGGCCGAGCCGATGCCCGTACGGACGCTCCGCGTGCGCGGGTGCAGGGCCAGGCCGAAGGCGCAGACGGCGATGACCATGGCGTTGCGGGTGCCGACCTTGGAGAACTGCTGGGGCCCGTCGGCCACGGAGACGTGCACGGCCTTGATCAGCTCGTCGGGGGCCAGGGCGTTGCGCTTGACCCCGGTGTAGAAGGCGTCGATCGGGATCAGCCGGGAGCCCCGTACGGACTCCACCTCGACCTGCGCCCCGGCGGCGAGCAGCGCCGGGTGGGCGTCACCGGCCGGGGAGGCGGTCCCGAGGTTGCCGCCGACGCTGCCGCGGTTGCGGATCTGCGGGGAGGCCACGGTGTGCGAGGCGAGGGCCAGGCCCGGGAGCTGCGCCCGCAGGTGCTCCATGATCTGCGTGTACGGGACGGAGGCGCCGAGCCGTACGACGTCCTCGCCGGTCTCCCATTCCCGCAGCGCCCCGATGCGGTTCAGGTCCATGAGGTACTCCGGCCGGCGGTGGTCGAAGTTGATCTCGACCATCACGTCGGTGCCGCCGGCGATGGGCACGGCGGTGGGGTGCTCCGCCTTGGCCGCGAGCGCCTCCTCCCAGCCGGCGGGACGAAGGAATTCCATGGGAGTCCCATGGACCGGCGCACGGAACCTCAAACCGAATCGTCCGGAATTCCCCTCGGCGACGGCGCGCCCCGGCCTCCGCCCGCCCGGCAACACGCCACTGAGCGCCGGTGTACTGCCGGCCGGTGTCGCCCTGCGGGCCGGCGCCGACCTCGTTCATCGCGCGGCGGCCGAGCCGCACGCGGCCTCAGACGAGCCCGGCGCGGGTGCACGGGAATCGAGGCGACCTCGACCGGCCTGATCGGCTAGGCTGTCAGCGCTCGGTCGCGCCTTCGTAGCTCAGGGGATAGAGCACGGCTCTCCTAAAGCCGGTGTCGCAGGTTCGAATCCTGCCGAGGGCACAGCCCGAAGGGCACTTACCGAAGTCGGTAAGTGCCCTTTTGCGTGCGGTGGGTCAGGCGACCAGGTCCGCGTAGAAGATGACGTTGTTGGTGCGGTGGCCGTCCTTGATCTCGCCGCCGCAGGTGAGGAGGCGGAGTTCGGGGCGCCGGGTCTCGCCGTAGACCTTGTCGGTCGGGAAGTCCTTCTTGTTGACGTCCTCGATCTCGCGGATCTCGAACGTGGCCGTCCTGCCGTCCTCGCGCGGTACTTCGATCAGGTCGCCGAGCTTGATCTTCTTGACGTCCTTCATCAGCGCCGGGCCGTGCTTGGTGTCGAAGTGGGCGACGAGGACGGAGACGCCCTTCTCGCCCGGGGTCGCACCCCCGGTCCACCAACCGGGGCTGTTCGCCTCCGTGTCGGCGTCGGGAACGCCGAGTTCGCCGGTGGCGTCCACCTTGAGGTCGACCATCTTCTTCGCGTCCACGCCCGCCGCGTCGATCTTCATTCCGGTGGGCTTCGACGGGGGCAGGGCGGTCGAGGTGTGGGCGGCGGGGGCTGCCGCCGACGCGTTGCCGACCTCGGGGTCGGGCGGGAGCTTCGTGCCTCCGGCGCCGCAGGCGGCCAGGGCGCCCGTGACGGAGAGCGTCAGGGTCGTCGTCATGATCGCCCGGCGCGTACGGGGCATGAGGGTGCTGGGGGGCATGGCGTTCTCCGTGCAGGGAAGGGCCGCCGGGCGGAGGCCCGACGGCCGGGGCGCGGTGGGGCGGCGTGGGCGGGCCGGCGACGGAACCGACATTACGGGGGTCATGTTCTGGTAATCCGTCGGCAATGTAACGATTGTCCGGACGCTCGGGCGCAGCCCCGTGAAGGACCGAAGTCCCAGGTGGAAGCCGTACGAAAGCCCTCCCGGCCGAAACCGGGAGGGCTGGGACGTGAGACGCGTGCGTCCTGGGTCCTGGGATCAGCTCAGGCCTCTGCTGCGTTCACCGATGCGGTCGCCCTGGGGCGCCCCGGCCCGCTTCAGGGACGCCTTCGTGTGCGCTCCGCCCTTGACCTTGCTCCGCACCAGCCCGTCGAACCCGTGGCCCGCCGGACGCGGCGGCCGATCCGGCTCCTGGGCCTGGAAGGCCTCGCGGAAATCCTGCCTCTGCTGCTCTTTGCTCATCCCGTCGTCAACTCCCTCGGGAAGCACCCAATCGGACTATTGGGATCGTATGCAGATATGCGGAGCAACGCACCCGGACCGACCGTAAAAACTCCCGATCAAGGGCGCGGCGGAGCCGGGCGCTCCAGCGGCCCCGACAGCCACCGCGTCAGCTCCTCCGGACAGGGCGTCCCGCGCGGCAGCTGGTACTTCGCCGCGACCCGGTACACCCCCGGCCCCGGCGCCAGCAGCTCCGTCCAGACATCACCCGCCGGGTCCGGAGCCGCCTTGAACAGGCAGCCCGCCGTGTTCGCGTACTCCTTCGGCAGCGTGCCCGAGCCGCCGCCCCCGCCCCCGCCGCGCGCCTTCGACGCGAAGGTCTCCTGCGGCGGCGGCACCGGCTTGCCCGCCCCGTCCACCAGCCCCAGCCACGGCGAGTGCGGGATGCGTACGAGCACCCGCCCGGCCGCCTTCACGTCCACGACCAGCTGGTCCGCGCCCGCCCGCACCACCGTGGCCGGCCCGGACACCAGGTCCGTAGGCCCGTCGACCTTGAACAGCTGCCAGTTCCGGTCGCCCCACACCTGCTCCAGGTACGGGAGCCCCTCGCGCACCAGCTTCGCCTCGTCCTCACCGCCCGAATCGGGTTTGTCGGCGGGCAGCACCACGTAGTGCACGGCCCAGCGGTCCAGCCACTCGCGGTAGCTCGCGGCCGTGAGGGTGTCGTCGTAGAAGAGCGGGTTCCGTTCCAGGTCGGCCTGCCGGTTCCAGCCGCGCGCGAGGTTCACGTACGCGGGGAAGGCGGAGGACTCGCGGTGGCTGCTCGCGGGGACCACCTCGACCCGGCCGCGCTCGGCGTCGACCTTCTTCAGCTGGTCGACCAGCGGGGCCAGCTCCCGGTTCCAGGCGGCCACCGGGGTGGTGCGGACGATGTCCGTGATGCTGTTGGCGGTGATCCAGACGTTGATGCCGACGAACGCGAACAGCAACCCGTACCAGCGCCGGCTGCGCGGGACCGCGTACGGGAGGGCCGCGAGCAGCACGGCACCGCCGAACAGCATGACCATCCGGGTGACGTTCGAGCCGACCTGCGAGTCGATAGCCCAGGTCAGCAGCACCCCGAAGGAGTACACGGCGGAGGCGATCCGGACCGTCTTCCACCGCTTCGGTACGAGGAACAGGATCGCCAGCCCGAACACGAACGGCGGCGCCGCCGAGCCCAGCTTCATCGGCTGCGTCCCGGAGAACGGGAACAGCCAGGCCGACAGCCCGACGACCGCCACCGGGGCGAGGCCCAGCGCGTACGCCCCCGGGCGCCGCCCGCTCAGGAACAGCGCGGCCGCGATCACCCCGAGGAAGAGCCCGGCGACCGGGCTGGAGGCGGTCGCGAGCCCGGCCAGCGGGGCCGCCACGGCCGCCTTGGCCCAGCGCCGCTCCGCCCATCTGCGGGGCCAGCAGAAGACGGCGGCGACCGCGCCCAGCGCGAACATCGCGCCGAGCCCGAAGGTGACCCGGCCGGACAGGGCGTTGCACAGCAGGCCGTACACCCCGGCCAGGGCCGGCCACAGCGGCTCGCGGACGGTGGCGCGGCTGCGGGTCAGGATCAGCGCCAGCAGCCCGGCCGAGACCGTGCCGGCGACCATCATCGTGGTCCGCACGCCGATCATGTGCATCACGTACGGGGACACCACGCTGTACGAGACGGGGTGCATGCCGCCGTACCAGGCGAGGTTGTACGCCGAGTCCGGATGGCGGCCGACGAACTCGGCCCACGCGTCCTGGGCGGCCAGGTCGCCGCCGCTGTTGGCGAAGCTGAAGAACCAGATGACGTGCAGCAGGGCGGCCACGGCGGTGGCGACGAGCACGGGGTGGCGGCGCAGCAGGCCGGGGGCGCGGGAGCCCGCGGTGGCGGTGGCGGGTGCCGCAGCGGGTGCGGTGGGCGTGAGGGCCGGAGCCGGCGTGGCGACCGGAGCCGGGGTGACGACCGGAGCCGGGGTGACGGCCAGGACGGGCGTGGCAGCAGCCCGGGCGGCGGCCCCTATGCCGCCGGGTGCGGCCTCGGGCACGTCGCCTCCGCCGGCGGCTTCCGGTACGTCCCGGTCTCCCTGGCTCTGCTGCTCAGCGGTGGTCACTGCACTACTCCCCGGATTCCCCGGACTCCCCGGGTTCACCGGAGCATCGATCGAACTTCTGCACGCCGTTCCCGGGTCGCTAGACGCGCGGCGGCGCCCCGGGGTTGCCCGGGGCGCCGGATTCACGCGGTATCGCGGGGGCGATCAGCCGACACGGGTCAGTTTGCTGCCGATCCCCGGCGCGGCGAGGTCGCTCTGCAGCGCCACCGGCACCTTCACCTGGCTGGCCCCGTCGCCGACGGTCAGGACGCCGATCTCGGTACCCGCCTTGGCGGTCTGCGGCAGCTTGCCGTCCCCCGCGCCGAGCTTGACGTCGACGGTGAGCGACGGCCAGCCGACCGCCTCCACGTCCGCGGTCGCGATGACCGGGGTGTGGCCGCCGAGACCGTCGTCCACGTACCCGACCACGTCGCCCTTCTTCACGACGGGCGCGTTCACCAGCATCTTCTGCGTGGCCAGCATGACCTGCTTGCTGGCCGCGATCGCCGTGTCGAGGATCGGGACGCCGTACTGGCCGAGCACCGCTCCGACGATCAGCTGCCTGGTCTTGCCGACCTGCTTCTCGGCGGCGAAGAGGAGGTTGCCGCCGGCCTTGGTGGTGGAGCCGGTCTTGATGCCGAGCGCGCCGTTGCCCGGGATGAGGGTGTTGTAGTTGCGCCACTTCTTGCCGTACTGGTCGGTCCATTCCGGCAGCTTGGTGATCGCGACCAGCTCCGGCATCTCCACGACCTTGAGCCCGAGCTTGACCTGGTCCTCGGCGGTGCTGACCGTCGTCGCGTCCAGGCCCGAGGGGTCCGTGTACGTGGTGTTGGCCATGCCGAGTTCCTTGGCGGCCTCGTTCATCTTCTTGACGAACGCCTCCTGGTCGCCGCCGGCGTCCCAGCGCGCGAGCAGCCGCGCGACGTTGTTGGCCGACGGGATCATGATCGCGGCGAGGGCGTCGTACTCCGAGATCTTGTCGCCCGCCTTGAGCGTGCCGACCGTGGACTCGCCCTCGGAGCTCTTGGCCCCGTCGTCGACCGCCGTCTGGTCGATGTCGATCATGGGACCCTTCTCCCCCTTCTTGAGGGGGTGGTCCTTCAGGATCACGTACGCCGTCATCGTCTTGGCGACGCTGCCGATGGCGACCGGCTTCTGCTCGCCGAAGCTGCCGACCGTGCCGAGGCCGGCGGCGGCCATGTAGGCCTGGCCCTCCTTCGGCCAGGGCAGGACCGGGTTGCCGCCGTCGAAGGTGTACGAGGACTTCGCGGTCATCGTGAGCTTCGGCTCGGGCATGGGG
Organism: Streptomyces vinaceus; assembly: GCF_008704935.1. Lineage (NCBI taxonomy): Bacteria > Bacillati > Actinomycetota > Actinomycetes > Kitasatosporales > Streptomycetaceae > Streptomyces > Streptomyces vinaceus. Next base: position 4,312,128 of record NZ_CP023692.1, on the reverse strand, counting down.
CGCACGAGCTGGACGACGGCCAGGACGATCGCGAGGAGGACGACGAGTGGGGCGTAGATCTTGAACCGCCGGATCGCCGTGCGCATCGGGCTCGGCGGCGGGGGCGGGTTGTTGGTGAGGTCCGCGAGCATGTCGAGCGGCGGCTTGGGCGGCAGCGGCTGCTGCGTGGTCCGCTCGGACCGCTCGGGTACGGGGGTGGGCGCGGGTGCGGGCGCGGTCCGGGCCGGGGCGGCCGGAGCCGGGGCGGCCGGAGCCGCCGCCGCGGGGGCGGACGCCGAAGCGGGCTTCGGAGCGGGGCCGTCGTCCTTGCGCAGCGGCACGAACGTACTGGCCCGCTCCCCGCCGACCGCCTTCGGCGGCACCGGCCGGGAGGCCGCGGGCTTCTCCGGGGCCGAGTCCTTGGCGGAGGCCGGGCCCTTGCCCGGGGCCGGGTCCTTGGCGGGGGCCGGGTCCTTGGCGGGAGCCTTGGCCGGGGCCTTGGTGTCCGGCTTGACGGCCCGGAACACCGCGGTGCGTTCGCTGTCGGCCGCCTCGTCGGCGCCCTTGCCCGCGGTGGCGGACCCGGAGTCCACCTTCGGGGCCCGGAAGACGGCGGTGCGCTCGCTGTCCTCCGCCGAACCCGAACCCGGCTTCGCTGCCGGGGCGTCGGCGGCAGCCGAAGCGGAGCCCTTGGCCCCGCCGACCGAGCCGCCCTGCACGGGGGCGGAGCCGGGCCTGACCGCACGGAACACGGCGGTGCGCTCGCTGTCGTCCGCCGAGGCGCCGCCGGCGGCCGGCTTACCGGCACCGGAGGCCGAAGCGGAATCTGCGTTCCGGTCCGCCGGAGCCGAACCCGGCCTCCGGGCCGGAGCGTCGGAAGCACCGAAACCCTTGGTGGCGGAGTCCGCACCACCCCGGGCGGACGCCGGAGCCGGCTTCACGGCCGTCCCGTCCGCTTCCGAAGCGGAACCCGTACCTCGGGCCGGGGAATCCTGCCTCACGGCGCGGAACACGGCGGTGCGCCCACTGTCGTCCGACGAAGGCCCGGCCGACGCGTCGACAGCCTCCGGCCGGTCCGCGCCGGAGGCCGAAGCGGAATCCGTACGTGCGGCACCGGAACCGGCACCGGAACCCGCTGCGGGGCTCCGCTCGCCTCCGCCCGGCTTCCCGGCGGCGGACGCCGGGGCATCCGTACCACCGTCCGGCCGCACGGCGCGGAAGACCGCGGTGCGCTCGCTGTCGTGCGCCGGCCCCTCGGCCGCGGAGTCGGTACCGCCCTCACCGCGGGTCGACGCCTCGGCCGCCGAGGGGGCCGGAGCCGGGGCGGCGGGCTCCGCGGCGGACGTCCCGGCCTCCTCGGGGGCCGGAGCCGGGGCCTTCGCAGCGGCCTCGGCCGGGGCCGGGGCGGGCTCCGGCTCGGTCCGCGTGGGCGACGGGGCGCGGAAGGCCACGGTGCGGTCGCCCCCGGCCGGGGTCGAGGGGCGGTCCGGCGTCGAGGCAGGGGCCGGCGGGGCCGCATCCGCGTCGGCGCCCGCATCCGCATCCGCGTGGGCGCCGACATCCGCATCCGCGTCGGCATCGGCATCGGCATCGGCATCGGCATCGGAGTCCACCCGACCGGAGGACTCGGTCTCGTCCTCGGTCGTGGCCACCCACGCCGCCACCGCGTCGCGCAGCGGGTCACGGTTCTCGCCACCGGCACCCGGTTCCGGGTCCCGCGGCCGGAACACCGACAGCCTCGGGTCACGCTCCGCGGACGACATCGCCGCCCCCGACGCTCCTTCATCAACCGACTTGTCGGGGGACTCGCCCGCCACCAGTTCCTCCTCGATCGCCACCACGTCCGGCTGTCCGAATGTCTAACAGTGTCCCGTCTAGGGAGCATCGCCCCCGCGCTAGACGAGAACGACATAGTTGCGGGTTCCCCCACAAAGCGACCAGGCGCTCTCGACAGATGAATGTGAGAGGCGTCACCCTGTCACTCATCCACGCGGGGAGGCATGGATGGGCAGGAGCCGCAGAACAATTCCGGAGGAGCTTCTGCTGCTCGCTTTGGACCCGACCACGGGTACCACGGCGCAGCCGCAGTCGCTCGACCTCGGCCTGGCCGGGGCACAGCTAGTAGAGCTGGCTCTGGCAGGACGGATAGCCCCTGACGGGGATCGTATCGCCGTGGTGATGCCACGGCCGACAGGAGATCCGACTCTGGACTCCGCACTGGAACTGCTGCGCAGGCGCGGCAGCCCGGTACGGGCCGTCCACTGGATCGGTGGACCCCGGCTGGGGCTCCGCCAGATTTACCTCGCTCATCTGGAGCGCTGCGGCATGGTCCATGCCGTCGCGGGCCAGATGTGCGGAGTGCTGCCGACGACTCGCTACCAGGCGACCGACACGGCGATCAGCCGGGAGATCCGTGCCCGGCTCGACAGTGCGATCCGCACCGGCGTACCGCCGGACCCGCGGACCGCGGCGCTCGCCGCACTGGCCCACGCGGTCGGACTCGGCAAGCACCTGTACCCCGGCAACGAGGGGCGGTCGTCCAGATCCCGGCTGCGGGACCTGATCCGGCACGACCCGATGGGCGGTCTCGTGGCGCACGCCGTCATGGACGTCCAGAACGGCGTGGCGGCGCAGCCGCGCCGCGACCGCGCACCGGCGGCCCCGCCGGCCGCCCGGGCCACGGCGAACGGCGTACCGATGCAGGCGCGCCGGACGGGCGCGATGGCACGCGCCGGTGTGGCCGCGCACTGATCCACCCGATCCACCGCTCCATCCGATCCACCGCTCCACCGAACCGCCATCGCCGCAACCGGCGTCCCCGATGACCCGGTTCGGGAGCCGCCAGCGCGCGGGACGGCGGGGCCGGTCCGCCGGCCCCGCCGTCCCGCGCGTCTGCGTTTTCCGGGCCGTTCTCCGGCGCCGCCCCGCCCTTCGGTGGCAGTCTGCTCACCATCAGACACGCAGAGAGACAGAACCAGAAGAAGGCGGAGGTGCCGTTCAAGTGGCGTCCAATGTCAATCCCACCGTCCGACGCCGCCGACTGGGCATGGAGTTGCGCAAGCTCCGCGAGGACAAGGGCATGACGGCCGAGCAGGTCGCCGAACGTCTGCTCGTCTCCCAGTCGAAGATCAGCAGGCTGGAGAACGGCCGCCGTTCGATCAGCCAGCGCGACGTCCGCGACCTGTGCGACGTGTACGAGGTCGAGGACCGCCGGCTCGTCGACTCCCTCATGCAGATGGCCAAGGACTCCCGCCAGCAGGGCTGGTGGCACGCCTTCGGCGACATCCCGTACAGCGTGTACATCGGTCTGGAGACCGATGCCGCCAGCCTGCGCACCTACGAACCCCAGATGGTGCCCGGCCTGCTCCAGACCCCGGAGTACGCCCAGGCCCTGATCCGCGGCGCGCTGCCCGAGACCGCTCCGGCCGATGTCGAGAAGCGCGTCCAAGTGCGCATGCACCGGCAGAAACGGCTCTCCGAGACGGACAACAACAATCCGGAAGTCGGCCCGTTGCGCCTGTGGGCGGTCATCGACGAGGCCGCGCTGCGCCGGCACGTGGGCGACCCGCAGCTGATGATCAAGCAGCTCGAATACTTGATAGAGCAGTCCGAACAGCCCTACATCACCGTGCAGGTGATGCCGTTCTCGATGGGCGCCCACCCGGGCGTGAACGGCCAGTACGCGATCCTGGAGTTCCCGGACGCGTCCGACTCGACGGTGGTCTACATCGAGGGCGTGACGAGCGACCTGTACCTGGAGAAGGCCAACGACGTCCAGAAGTACAGCGTGATGTACGAGCACCTGCGCGCGCAGGCCCTCAACGTGGAGCAGACGCGGCAGTTCATCGACCAGATCATCGGCGAGTACGCGGGCAACGGCAAGGAGGAGCACAGAACGAGGTAAAAAGGGAGGAAACAGGGCAGGTGGCGAAGGGGGGCCGGTACGGTACACCGTCGCTCCCCGGCCACAGAAGTCCTGAATGGAATATGCCACTCGGTCGGGTGAATGACCCCTTCACCTGTCGAGAGGTGCCGGTAGCGTCGATCACGTCGGCCAGGGAAGCGAAATGGCCGACACCTCACTGGCACAACTCGCTGAACCGGAGAGAAACATGGCTATTCGTCAGGGCGCCACGGACAACTGGATCAAGTCTTCCTACTCCGGTGGTAACGGCGCTTGCGTCGAGGTCAAGTCCCCGGTCGTGGAGGCCATCGCGGTCCGCGACTCGAAGGTTCAGGACGGTCCGTCCCTGACCTTCGCGCCGGGTTCCTGGACCTCCTTCGTCGCCGACGTCACCGAGGGCCGACTGGGACGCCTGGCCTGAACGTCACTGCGTACGGCCCCACAAGTCCCTCCTCTGCACCACGCGCCACCACCGCAGCACACGCACCACTGACTGAAGCCCTCTCGACTGGCCCGCCGTCCCGGCCGAGGGGGCTCGGCCATGTCCGCGCCCCGCACCCCTCGCACGGCGTTCGCGCGCCGCCCGCCGCCCGACGCCCGCCGCCCGCCGCCCGCTAGCGGAGCTCCCCCACGTACCGGTCCGTCCCCGGCACCGTGGGGATGAACGGCGCCACCAGCTCCACCCGCCCCAGCCCGGCCTGCGCCACCTCGGCGTCCAGGCCCCGGAACCGGTCCCAGCAGCTGCGCGGATCGGCCTCCAGGAACCACAGCAGCGTCAGCCGGGTGTCGACCCCCTCGACCTGCTTGACGTACGTCATCCGGTCGCCCGGCAGCGGGGTCGGCCGGAAGACCGTCACCATCGCGGCCGGCGATCCGTGCAGCCGCTTCGGCAGGGCGCGCGAGCGCAGCCACTCCAGCAGATCCGCCCGCTGCTCGGGGCCGTCGGCGTCGATCACCTGGAGGACCAGGCCGGCGTAGGGGTGGTCGAGGGCGTGGAAGTCCCGGGGGCCCGCGGCCCCGTCGCGGTAGACCGTCGCCTCGTGGTCCTGGAAGGAGGTGAAGACGTGGGTGCGGTCCTGATAGACGCGGCCGTCCCGGTTGAGGCGCTTGTTGATGCCGACCGTCCACTTCATGTGCTCGTCGTAGCGACCCTCGGTGACCCAGTACGTCGAGATGTAGCACCCGGCGGTGACGGGCTGGGCGACGGCCGATTTCTCGGGGTAGCGCAGCTCCTGGAGCTCGCGGGTGGCGACCCAGCGGCGGCCCGCGTACATCCAGGGCATGGCCATGGCGCCGGCGTAGTAGTGGTCGTCCTCGTACCAGCGGTTGTACGCGTACTCGTGGCCCGGGTGCGGTTCCACCATGGTGATCAGCGCGTGGCCGGGGCGGACCCCGTACGGGCCCACCGCCGCGAGTTCGGCGTAGGCGTCGGGGCGGGTGTCCTGGCTCTGGTGTTCCGTCGTCATGCCGAAGGGTCTAGCTGATGTGCCGTCAGATGGGGAGGGGGTGCGCAGCGTTCCACCCTGTGACATATAGGTGCCGTATGCATCTTTGTGTGGCTAGGATGCGCGCACCCGTCTCCCCCAGGAGTCCCCATGCCGTCTGCGATACCCTCCCCCGCCGTCCCGGCCGCCGCCCCGCCGCCCGGCTTCGCGGCCCGCGCCACCGCCGTCGGGGGCTCGCCGGTCCGCGAGATCCTCGCCCTCACCGCCCGCCCCGGGGTGATCTCCTTCGCCGGCGGCCTGCCCGCGCCCGAGCTCTTCGACGCGCGGGGCCTGCGGGCCGCGTACGACGCCACCTTCGCGGAATCGGCCGCCCGGGCGCTCCAGTACTCGACCACCGAGGGCGCGCCGGAGCTGCGCGAGGCGGTGGCGGCGCGGGTGACGGCCCGGGGGCTGGAGACCGGCCCGGACGACCTGCTGGTCACCACGGGGTCCCAGCAGGCCCTCGCGCTGATCACCGCCACGCTGGTCGAGCCGGGCGACGCCGTCCTCGTCGAGAACCCGACGTACCTGGCGGCGCTCCAGTGCTTCGGGCTGGCCGGGGCCCGGGTGATCCCCGTGCCCTGCGACGACGAGGGCATCCTGCCCGACGCGCTGGAGGAGATCGTGGCCCGGGAGCGGCCCAAGGCCCTCTACACGGTGCCCACCTTCCAGAACCCCACCGGACGCACCCTCCCCGGAGAGCGGCGGGCGGCGGTGGCGCGGATCGCGGCGCGGCGCGGGCTGTGGCTGGTGGAGGACGACCCGTACGGGGAGCTCCGCTTCGAGGGGGCCGAGGTCCCGTGGCTCGCGGCGCACCCGGGGGCGCAGGACCGCACGGCGCTGCTCGGGAGCTTCTCGAAGGTCATGGCCCCGGGGCTGCGCCTGGGCTGGCTCCGCGCGCCGGCGGCGCTGCGGCGGGCGGCGGTGGTGACCAAGCAGGCGGCGGACCTGCACACGTCGACGGTGGACCAGCTGGCGGCGGCCCACTACCTGCGCACCGCGGACCTCGACGCGCACATCGCCGCGGTGCGCACGGCCTACCGCGACCGGCGCGACGCCCTGCTGGCGGGGCTGGACGCGGCCCTGCCGGAGGGCTCGACGTGGAACCGGCCGGAGGGCGGGATGTTCGTGTGGGCCCGGCTGCCGCGGGGGTACGACGCGACGGAGGCGCTGCGGGCCGCGATCGCGCGCGACGTGGCCTTCGTCCCGGGGGCTCCGTTCCACACGGGCGTCCCGGATCCGCGCACGCTACGGCTGTCGTTCACGACGCACACGCCGCAGGAGATCGGTGTGGGGCTGGAGCGGCTGGCGGGGGCGCTGAGGACCGGCCGGGCCGGTGTCCGGGACGGATCCGGCGCGGGCCGCACCCCTTCCCAAGCCCGGACCGAAGCCCTAGCCTGACGGACCGTCAGATAGACCCCCCGTCGGGAGGCACGCGCATGCTGCTGCAAGGGAAGACCGTCATCGTCTCCGGCGTCGGGGCCGGGCTCGGACACCAGGTGGCCGCAGCCGTCGTACGGGACGGCGGGAACGCCGTGCTCGGCGCGCGGACCGAGGCCAATCTCGCCAAGTCCGCCGCCGAGATCGACCCCGACGGGACGCACACGGCCCACCTGCCGACCGACATCCGTGACGAGGAGCAGTGCACGGCCCTCGCCGCCCTCGCGCAGGAGCGGTTCGGGGGCGTCGACGCCGTCGTGCACGTCGCCGCCTGGGACTCGTACTTCGGCGGTCTCGAAGACGCCGACTTCGGGACCTGGCAGCAGATCATCGACGTCAACCTGCTGGGGACGCTGCGGATGACCCGGGCCTGCCTGCCCGGACTCAAGGAGCGCGGCGGGTCCGTGGTCATCGTCGGGACCCAGTCGGCCGTGGCCGCGCCCAACGAGGTGCAGCAGGCCGCCTACGCCGCGTCGAAGGGGGCCCTGACCTCCGCGATGTACTCCATGGCCCGCGAGCTCGGCCCGCACCGGATCCGGGTCAACACCGTTCTCCCCGGATGGATGTGGGGACCGCCCGTCCAGGCGTTCGTCACCTTCACCGCGCACACCGAGGGGGTCGCGGAGGCCGAGGTGCACAAGCGGCTGACGGACCGGATGGCGCTGCCCGACCTGGCCACCGACGGCGACGTCGCGGACGCCGCCGTGTTCCTCGCCTCCGACCGGGCACGGGCGATTACCGGCCAATCCCTGCTGGTCAACGCCGGTGAGCTGATGCGATGACGGCCGGGAGCCGCCTCACCCGCCGGGCGTCGGATCGTATGCTCACCGCATGACTCCGACCGACAACGCGATGCGCAGGGCGCTCCGCCGGGCCCGCGACGGCGTCGCGCTCGACGCCGCCGAGGCGGCCGTACTCCTCCAGGCACGCGGAACGGACCTGGAGGACCTCTGCGCCTCCGCCGCCCGGGTCCGCGACGCCGGCCTCGCGGCCGCGGGGCGGCCGGGCGTCATCACGTACTCGAAGAGCGTGTTCATCCCGCTGACCCGCCTGTGCCGCGACAAATGCCACTACTGCACCTTCGCCACCGTCCCCGGCAAGCTGCGCCGGGCCGGCCACGGGATGTACATGTCCCCCGACGAGGTGCTCGACATCGCCCGCCGGGGCGCCGCGCTCGGCTGCAAGGAAGCGCTCATCACCCTCGGCGACAAGCCCGAGGAGCGCTGGCCCGAGGCCCGCGAGTGGCTCGACGCGCAGGGCTACAGCGACACCATCTCCTACGTGCGGGCCATCTCGATCCTGATCCTGGAAGAGACCGGGCTCCTCCCCCACCTGAACCCCGGCGTGATGTCCTGGGCCGACTTCCAGCGGCTCAAGCCCGTCGCGCCCTCGATGGGCATGATGCTGGAGACCACGGCCACGCGCCTGTGGTCCGAGCCCGGCGGCCCGCACTTCGGCTCCCCCGACAAGGAGCCGGCCGTACGCCTGCGCGTACTGGAGGATGCCGGACGGTCCTCCGTGCCGTTCACCTCCGGGCTGCTCATCGGGATCGGGGAGACGTACGAGGAGCGCGCGGAGTCGCTGTTCGCGCTGCGCCGCGTCTCGCGCTCGTACCACGGCGTGCAGGAGCTGATCATCCAGAACTTCCGCGCCAAGCCGGACACGGCGATGCGCGGCATGCCCGACGCCGAGCTGGACGACCTGGTCGCCACGGTGGCCGTCGCCCGGCACATCATGGGCCCGTCGGGCTGCCTGCAGGCGCCGCCCAACCTGGTCGACGGGGAGTACGCGCGGCTGATCGGCGCGGGCATCGACGACTGGGGCGGCGTCTCCCCGCTGACTCCGGACCACGTCAACCCCGAGCGGCCCTGGCCGCAGATCGACGCCCTGGCCGAGCAGTCCGCCGCGGCTGGCTTCGAGCTGCGCGAGCGGCTGTGCGTGTACCCGGAGTTCGTGCAGCGCGGCGAGCCGTGGCTGGACCCGCGGCTGCTGCCGCACGTACGGGCGCTGGCCGATCCCGCCACCGGCCTCGCGAACCCGGACGCCGAGGTCGTCGGGCACCCCTGGCAGGAGCCCGACGAGGGGTTCGGCGCGTACGGGCGCACCGACCTGCACGCCACCATCGACACCGAGGGCCGCACCGGGGACCGGCGCGAGGACTTCGACCACGTCTACGGGGACTGGGAGGCGCTGCGCGAGGCGGCGGCCCCCGGCATGGTCCCCGAGCGCATCGACACCGACGTACGGGCGGCGCTCGCGCAGGCCGCCGACGATCCGACGAAGCTGACCGACGAGCAGGCGCTGGCGCTGCTGCACGCGGACGGGTCGGCGCTGGACGCGCTGTGCCGGATCGCGGACGACCTGCGCAAGTCGGTGGTGGGCGACGAGGTCACGTACATCGTCACGCGGAACATCAACTTCACGAACGTCTGCTACACCGGCTGCCGCTTCTGCGCCTTCGCGCAGCGCCGTACGGACGCCGACGCGTACACGCTGTCGCTGGACCAGGTCGCCGACCGGGCCGCCCAGGCCTGGGACGTGGGCGCGGTCGAGGTGTGCATGCAGGGCGGCATCCACCCGGACCTGCCGGGGACCGCGTACTTCGACATCGCGCGCGCGGTGAAGAAGCGGGTGCCGGGGATGCACGTGCACGCGTTCTCGCCGATGGAGGTCGTCAACGGCGCCACGCGGACGGGGATGTCGGTACGGGAGTGGCTGACGGCCGCCAAGGAGGCCGGTCTGGACTCCATCCCCGGCACGGCGGCGGAGATCCTGGACGACGAGGTCCGCTGGGTGCTCACCAAGGGCAAGCTGCCGACGGCGGACTGGATCGACGTCATCACGACGGCGCACGAGCTGGGGATCCGCTCCTCGTCGACCATGATGTACGGGCACGTGGACCAGCCGCGGCACTGGCTGGGGCACTTCCGCACGCTCGCCCGGATCCAGGAGCGGACGGGCGGGTTCACGGAGTTCGTGACGCTGCCCTTCATCCACACCAACGCGCCGGTGTACCTGGCGGGCATCGCCCGGCCCGGTCCGACGGTCCGCGACAACCGCGCCGTGACGGCGATGGCCAGGATCCTGCTGCACCCGCACATCACCAACATCCAGACGAGCTGGGTGAAGCTGGGTGCGCAGGGCGCGGCGGAGATGCTGCGGTCGGGGGCCAACGACCTCGGCGGGACGCTGATGGAGGAGACCATCTCCCGTATGGCGGGGTCGAGTTACGGCTCGTACAAGTCCGTACAGGACCTCATCGCGGTGGCGGAGGCCGCGGGCCGGCCCGCGAAGGCCCGTACGACGCTGTACGGGGAGGTGCCGCAGGAGCGGCAGGACGCGGCGCGCGCCTCGGACGGGCACCTGCCGCAGCTGCTGCCGGTGCTGGACTAGCGCGCAGGGGAAGGGCCCGGCCGGGGAGCGCTCCGCCCGGCCGGGCCCTTCGTCGTGGCGGCGGGGGGATCAGCCGACGAGGAGGTCCTTCTTGAGCTGCTTCAGCTCGCGGGAGTCGAGGCCGAGGCCGTCCTTCAGGTAGCGGTCGAAGGTGCCGTACTCCGCCTTGACCTCGTCGTAGCCGGAGTTGAGGTATTCGGCGCGGACGTCGAGCATCGGCTTGTAGACGGCGGCCTGCGGGGCCGGCAGGTGCGACAGGACGGCCTCGTTGGCGGCCTTGCGGTAGTCGTTGCTGGCCAGGTAGTCGGCCATGACGGTGTCGGCCGGTACGCCGAGGGCGGTCAGCAGGGCGGCGTTCGCCCAGCCGGTGCGGTCCTTGCCGGCGGTGCAGTGGAAGAGGACGGCGCGGTCGCGGTCGCGCTCCAGGCCCTCGAAGACCTGGCTGTACGCCTTCTTGCCGCCCTCGCCGCCGACCATCGCCTTCTCGGCGTCGACCATGGCCTTGACGGCCTCGTCGGGGGACTTCGGCAGGGTCTGGAAGGAGCCGGAGCCCGCGAAGACGTCGGCGACGGTGTACTTGGCGCCCGCCGGGACCTTGTCGGGGTCGGTGGTGCGCTCGCTCTCCATGCGGAGGTCGAAGACGTTCTTGACGCGCAGGCGCTGGAGCTTGGCCAGGTCGGCGGCGGTCAGCTTGTTGAGGGCGTCGGAACGGTACACCTCGCCCATCTTGACCCACTGGCCGGTGGTGGTGCGGTAGCCGCCCGCGTCGCGGAAGTTGACCGCGCCGTCGAGCTTGACGAGGCGGTCGGCGAGGCGCAGGCCCTCGCCGCGGTCGGGCTCGAAGTCGAACCACTGGCGGTCGGCGGCGGGCAGGCCGGAGACGACGGCGGTGCCCTGGGCGCCGCCCTTGGCGACTACCTTGCCGTTCGCCTTGATCTGGACCCGCTTGGCGCCCTGGGCCTTCCACTTCAGCGTGAACCGGCCGTCGGCGCCGGCGGTGACGGTGGCCTCGGTGAAGGGTATGGAGGTGGTGCGGCTGTGGTGGTTGTTCCAGGGGAGGTCCCAACCGGTGGCCGAGGCGGCGGGGGCTGCGACCAGGGACGCGGTGAGCGCGGAGGCGACGACGGTCGCGGCGAGGAGTGCCTTCTTCATGCCCTTGAGGCTGTTGGCCGTCGGAGAACTCTGCATGAACGAGACATGGCCGAAACCGACCGGCTCCAAGGCCAGTGACAAAACGTGCCACTTCTTGATCAAGGGCCGTCACCTGGGCGTCTGTCGACCGATTCGGACCGGATGGGAACGAGATGCCGAGGAGGCGGCGTACGGGTTCCAGCCGTTCCGCGGGCCCGTGCGGCCTGCTGGACGCCCCGGTTCCGGATTCGATCAGACGTGTCCATTACAGTGCGCGCCAGAGCATGCCGGGGCGGGGCAGGGGGATCGCGATGGACGACACGACGACCGGGGAGCACCCCACACCGCCGACCACCGGCGCGCTCCCGCACCCGACGGCCGGGGCCGGGGCCGGCGCCACGGCCGGGTCCGCGGCTACGGCTGCGCCCGGAGTCGGAGGCCTGACCGGGATCGGGGTCACGGCCGGGGCTGCCGCTGCGCCCGCGCCCGGAGTCGGAGGCCTGACCGGGGCCGAGGCCGGGGCTGGGACGGGGGCCGGGGCCGGGGCGGGAGCCGGGATAGGGGTCGCAGCCGGAGCGGCGGCTGGAGCCGGATCCGGAGCGGCGGCTGGAGCTGGAACGGGAGCCGCGGCTGGAGCCGGGACCGGAGCAGGCCCCGAGACCGGTCCCGGGGCCGGGCTCGGCCCCGGGGCCGAGGCCAGAGCTGCGGTCCGCATCGCGGGCGGGGCCGCCGCCGCGGCCGGGATCGCGGCCCGGGTCGGCGGAGCCCGCCCCGCGGCGCAGGCCGGCGGGACGCTCGGAGGGCGGACCCGCGTCGTCTCCGGGCTCTGGGGCCGCACCGAGCAGCAGGACTTCCGCAGCCGCGTCCGCGGGGCGCTCCTCGGGTCCGCCGTCGGCGACGCCCTCGGGGCCCCCGTGGCCGGGCTCTCCCTCGACGCCATCCGCGCGGCGCACGGCCCGCAGGGCCTGACCGGGCCCGTCCCGGGCCCGCAGGGCCCCCGCGGCACGGTCACCGCCGCCACCCAGCTCACCCTGTTCACCGCCGACGGGCTGATCCGTGCCCACGTACGCCGGGACACCGGCGCCTGGCACCCGCCGACCGACATCCACCGCGCGTACCTGCGCTGGGCCGCCACCCAGCACGACTGGGGCCCCGATGAGCGCCGCCAGGACAACGGCTGGCTCGCGCGCCAGGAGTGGCTCTACGTCCGCCGGGGCCCCGACCGCGCCTGCCTGACCGGCTTCGCCGACGACGTCCTCGGCACCCTCGACCGGCCCAAGAACCCCACCGCACGCGACGCGGCCGCGGCCGCCCGATCCGCCCCCTTCGGCCTGCTCGTCGGCTGGGAGCCCGGCCTGGTCCTCCAACTCGCCACCGAGTGCGCGGCGCAGAGCCACGGCCACCCCGCCGCGTACCTCACCGCCGGGGCCTTCGCCGTCATCGTCCACGGCCTGACCCGCGGCGACTCCCTCGACGCGGCCGTCCAGCGCTCCCTCGGCCTGCTCGGCGCACGCCCCGGCCACCAGGCCGTCACCGACGCCCTCCAGCGCGCCCTCGCGGCGGTCCCCCAGGGAGCCCCCTCCGCCGGCACGGTGTCGGCCCTGGGCGACAGCGGCGCCGGCCCCGGCGCCGCCGAGGACGCCCTCGCCGTGGCCGTCTACTGCGCGCTCGTCGCCGAGGACGTCCCGCACGGCCTGCGCCTCGCCGTCAACCACGGCGGCGACTCCACCGCCGCCGGAGCCCTCTGCGGAGCCCTGCTCGGCGCCCTCCACGGCGAGACCGCGCTGCCCGGCGCCTGGCTGGCCGACCTCGAAGGCCGCGCCACCCTCCTGGAACTCGCCGACGACTTCGCCCTCGAAATGACCCAGGGGCCCTCCCTGCACGGCCCGCAGGTCCCCTCCACCGGCTGGCAGGCCCGCTATCCGGTCGGCGGCAGCTGACGCCCCCTCAACAATCGACCCGGCAGGCCGTAGCGTGGCCCTCCACCGAAGAGCCACGGAGGTGCCCCCAGTCATGCGGATCGCCACGACCGTCTTCCTGACGGACCACACCATCTCCCCCGTCCGCCTCGCCCGAGCCCTGGAGGAGCGCGGGTTCGCCGGGCTCTACCTCCCCGAGCACACCCACATCCCGGTCGCCCGCGACACCGCCGCACCCATGGGCGGCGACCTCCCCGAGATGTACGGACGCACCCTGGACCCCTTCGTCGCCCTCGGCCAGGCCGCCGCCGTCACCGAACGCCTCGCGCTCGGCACGGGCATCACCCTCGTCACCGAGCACGACCCCATCGCCCTCGCGAAGCAGGTCGCCACCCTCGACCACCTCTCCGGCGGCCGCTTCACCCTCGGGATCGGCTACGGCTGGAACGTGGAGGAGGCCGCCGACCACGGAATCGAGTGGCACACCCGCCGCGAACTGGTCCGGGACCGGATGGCCCTCATGCGCGCCCTGTGGGCGCCGGAACCCACCGCGTACGTCGGTGAGTTCTCCTCCGTGCAGGCCAGCATGGCCCACCCCAAGCCGGTCCTGGCGCCGCGCTCCCTCGGCCCCGGCCACCTCCTGCACGGCCCCCGCACCCTGATCGGCGGCGCGGCCGGCCCGAAGCTCTTCGCGGCCATCGCCGACCACGCCGACGGCTGGCTCCCCATCGGCGGGGGCGGCCTCACCGAGTCGCTGCCGGTGCTGCGCCAGGTCTGGGAGACCGCGGGCCGCGACCCGAAGGGCCTCCAGGTGGTCCCGTACGCCGTCCAGCCGAACCCGGGCAAGCTCGCCCACTACGCGGAGCTGGGGATCGAGGAGGTCGTCCTCCAGCTCCCGCCGGAGCGGGAGCCGGAGATCCTGCGCGTCCTCGACGACTTCGCGCAGTACCTCTAATTCGTTCGACGCGGGCGCACGGCCGGTCCGACGATGGCCCCCGAAAGGGGGCTGATCCACATGCCGGGGCAGCAGAAGCGCAAGCGGAGCAGGGAACGTGCCCACCGCCGGGCGGCGGCCGTACGCGGCCACTGGGAACCGCTGTTCTCGACGCAGGAGCACGGGGAGATGAAGGAGTACGTCCGCCGCCTCCGCTCCGAGCGCGGCGTCGACCCCGAGTGCGTGCGGATCGACCAGTTCTGCGGCCGCACCATCCACCCGACGACGTACCGGGTGAGCGTCTTCGTCCCGGAGCCTTCCGCGTGAGCTTCCGGTGGGAGAGCGTCCCGGCGGGCGTCCGCGAACAGGCCGACGGGTACGTCCTCCAGGACCGGTACATGTACGCGGTCCGGGCGGTCTGGGAAGCCTGCCGCACCTGGGGCCTCGGCCTCGGGGAGGCCCAGGACCTGGTCGGCGCCCGCTACGCGCACTTCGGGGCCCGGGTGGCCCGCACCCCCGACTCCCCGGTCGACCTCGACTCGCTGGCGGCCCGCGCCGCCGGGTTCCCCGGGCGCGTGGTGGCGGTGGAGGCCGTGTGGGACGGGGACACCGTCCACGACTGGTTCGTGGAGCTGCTGGCCATCACCGAAGCCCCGGCCGGCGAACACCACCTGGCCACGGTCCACCGGGCCACGGCCGCTGCGGTGGCCACCCGCGCCGGCACGGCCCTCGCCGACCACCTGGGAGTCCCCTTCCACTTCCCGAGCCCGGACCGCCCGGACGACAGGTCCCCCCGCTGGCGCCGCTGAGAGCCCGAGCCGGCCGAACCGCGCTCACCGCCGGTCGGTGGCTCGCGGGTGCCCGGTGCCCGCGAAGGTGATCCAGGCCGTCAGGGGCGGGCGGCGCCGCGCGGTCCCCGCGCCCTGGCGTCATGCGACACCTCGCGGATCGGGCACCGGCCCGTAGTCCGCATCATGATCCCTGGACAGCGCTTCGAACAGCTCGGGGTCCGAGTGGATTTCGGCCGTGTGCTGCCATGCGACGAGCAACTGGGCCACGGAGGCACTGTTGCCGATGGAGTCGGCTGCACGCATCGTGTCAACCAGCTCGACGGCGAACGCATGGACATCGGGTTCGGGCAGGAAGCGGACCCAGGGAAACGCGTCCGGCAGTATGTCGAGCAGCAACTCCATGCTGCCAGGCTCCCGCCGCGCCATCGCGGCCAGCATGCGGGTAGCAGCCGATACGACGGTCTGGTCCTGCTCCGCTCTCGCGGCCGTGGTGAGGACCAAGTCCTCACCGTCTCTGCGGTGGAGGAGCAGCCGGGGTGATTCCTTGAGCCGAGCGAGCGTCTGCTTGTTCTTGTTCACCAGCTCGGAGAAGTTCACAGCATTCTCAGCGGTCACAACTTTGAAAATACTTCGAAATTGTTCGGACCGCCATCACCCACAAGAGGGGCACAGCCACCGCCACGCCGGTCACGTCGGCTCAGACCCCGCCGCTCACTGCACCCTGAGCCCAGCTCGGCCCAGACCGTCTTGCCGATCACGCGGTCGGCGACGCCCCAGTCGGCGGCGACGGCATCGACGATCCGCAGGCCGTAGCCGCCCTCGGCCTGGTCGGCATGCGGCTGGACGACCGGCCGTCGCTCCCGGCGGGCGTCGGACACCTCGATCCGGAGCACGCTCCCGAGGAGCGTCAGCTTGAGCTCGAAGTCCCGTCCGGCGGCATTCCCGTGGAGGACGGCGTTGGCGGTGAACTCGGCGACGATCCGCTCCGCGTCCTCGGACAGCGGGCTGCGGTGCGGGATCCCCCAGTCGTGCAGCTCGACCATGGCGAGACACCGCGCGAGGCGGGCGCCGCGCCGGGTGCTGCTGAAACGCTGAGTGAACACGCGTACGGGGGCCTGGGCACAGGCAGGGGCTGCGGTCATGGGAGCAACGTGCCCGGGTGAGAGGGGCAGTTCCCAGAAAGTCGACCGCTACTTTTCAACTGTACGAGTTCACGCTCTGGACAGTGGCGGTCACCGCCCGTGAACCTGAACGCAGGAGGTGACCGCGATGGTGAGTCACGAGGAGAGCGGCGACGGCGAGGTCGAGCCGGACAGCGACCTGCGGAACTTCGGGGAGACCGTGAAGGCCTTCCGCAGACGCGCGGGACTCACACAGGAGCAACTGGCCGAGCAGGTCCGGTACTCGGTCCAGTACGTCGGCTCGGTCGAGCAGGGCCGGCGGCACCCGTCGGTGAAGTTCGTGAGCCGCTCGGAGGAGGCGCTGGACGCGTTCGGGGTGATCCGCATCGCGGCGAAGCAGCTGCAACGACGGCGGGGGCTCGCGTCGTGGTTCAGGCGGTGGGCGGAGCTGGAGGACGTCGCCATTGCGCTCAATACCTACGAGTGCAGGTCGATCCCGGGGCTGTTACAGACGGAGGCCTACGGTCGGGCGCAGATCGACAACGTCCCTCCGTTGATCACGCCCGGCGAGGCCGAGGCCCGTATAACGGCCCGCGCCGAACGACAGAAGCTGCTGGTGCGCACGCCGTACATCGCCTTCAGCTTCATCATCGAGCAGGCGGTGATCGAACGACGGACCGGCGGAGTGGAGGTCACACGCGAACAGATCGACCATCTGGTGGAGCGCGCGAAACTGCCCAACGTCGACATCCAGATCATGCCGACGATCCAGCCGATTCACGCGGGCACCGATGGCCCCTTCCGACTCCTGGAAACCGAGGACAACGAGTGGCTGGCCTACAGCGAGGGACAGCAGTCGGGCCTCGTCATCTCAGGCCCAAAAGACATCAGCCTTCTCCATCAACGGTATGCCAAACTTCGTATCCAGGCCCTCAACCCGGCTGACAGCGCGGGCCTGTTGATGCGAATGCGAGGATCCCTGTGAACAGCTCTCCCTTGCGGTGGTTCAAGAGCAGCTACAGCGGAAGCCAGGGCGACGACTGCGTTGAAGTCGCCCTCTCCTGGCACAAGTCGACGTACAGCAGTGGCGACGGGGACAGCTGCGTCGAGGTCGCCACATGTCCCGACGCCGTCCACGTCCGGGACTCGAAGGTGACGGCCGGGCCCGAGCTGGCCGTCGCGCCCACGGCCTGGGCCGCGTTCCTGGGCGGGGTCACCGGAGCCTGAGCTCCGGCCGGACGGCATCAGAGGGAGTCCGGGGGTTTCCCGGCAGTCCACTGTCCTTCCGTGTCGGTCCGGGCCGTCAAGGGCGCTCACTTCGTTCGCGTCGCTTCGCGATGGCCTTCGGCCACCCTTGACTGCCCGGCCCGCCCCGGAATGCCATAAGACTGCCGGGAAGCCCCCGAAGGAACGGTCAGGTGACAGCCATGCACATGCCCGCGTCAGGGACGCCGATCCCGCGCCCTGGCAGCCCCCTCCCTGCACCCGGCAGCGATGAGATGCGCATGTAACGCGGGGTGGCGCGCCAGATCGCTACGCGCTCCTCTCGGCACAGCGTCCGACGACCGCCCGTGGCCGGACATAAGCCGCCCACGGGGGATCCGGATGTCTCCCGGCCTGCGACAGCGGGCTGTTTGTCCCTTTTGGTGGCCGGCCGGTCGAGGCCTGCAAGGGGCCTTGCCTGACTGAGAGGTTGGAAAGTCCGGCATCAGGCTCCACCTCGCCCTCCTCACCGCCCTATTCCGTCCTGATGGGCCTCATTCCGCCCCTGCCAGGCCGCTTGTCCGCCCCCATGGGCCCCATTCCGCCCCCGCCAGGCCGCTCGCCTGCCCCCTGATCACCTCATCCGTCCCGTTCGACCTCATGCCCGCCCCGCCGAGCCCTCATCCGTCCCGTTCAACCTCATGCCCGCCCCGCTGAGCGCCTCGTCCGCCCCGCTGGGCCTCTCGACCGTCCCGTTCGACCTCTTGTCATCCTGCTGGTCTCCTTCTGCGCCCAAGGCCGGCCCGCTCTTCACCCAGGAACAGGCCGCAGACGCCGGCATGGTCGTCCACGGACTCCGTCTGGGCGGCCTATGTCCGGCCACAGGCGGTCGTCAGTCGCCGAGACGTGAGAAGCGCGTAGCGATCTGACGCGCCCCCCGTCTTGGCCGGGGCTGGTGGTGCGGGGAAATGGGGGGTGGCTGAACGGGAGGTCCGGATCGGCATCTCAAGGGGCCTTCATCCGTCGCTCAACCTCCCGGCCATTCCTTCGGGGGCTTCCCGGCAGTCTTATGGCATTCCGGGGCGGGGCGGTCGGTCAAGGGTGGCCGAAGGCCATCGCGAAGCGACGCGAACGAAGTGAGCGCCCTTGACGGACCGACCCGACACGGAAGGACAGTGGACTGACGGGACGCCCCCGGACCCTCCCCGACCCCGAGTCGGGGATCCCGCCCCCCGAAGCCCCCGCCCAGCCGCCCCGACCCCGCCCGACCGGCCCCGCCCTCCCCTACCCCGCCCGCCAGAACTGGGCCAGTGCCGCCTCCTTGTACGGGGCCGGGGTCACGCTCAGGTCGCCCGCGAAGGGGCGGTCCAGGGCCATCACCAGCAGCAGGCTGAAGCCGATCAGCCCCGCCACCGCCGACACGAACAGCAGCTGCATCTTCAGGCTGCGCAGGCCGAACAGGAACGTGAGCGGGAGGATCACGAGGGCGCCCCCGTACACCAGCACCTGGAGCAGCACCGGCAGGGACGTTTCCGCCATCGTGATGCGGGCCCGGCGCTGCGCCGCGACGTCGTTGAGGCGGCCCGCGGCCTCCTCGTAGAAGGTCTGGCTGCGCGCTCCGGCGGGCTCGTACGCCTGGAGCGCCTGGTACAGCTCGTGCGTCTGCTCGGAGGTCGCCTCGTAGCTGGGGCGGCCGTCGCGCATCATCGGCCACTGGACCTCGACGACGGCGTGCACGTAGTCGCCCACCGCCCGCTCCACGCGGGCGCGTTCGGCCGGCGGGAAGGCCTCGGCGCTGCGGACGACGAGGGCGAGGTCGGTGGCCTCGGTCGCGACGACGGTCTGGGTGTTCTCCAGCTGGGTCCAGAGCGTGACGACGACGAAGGCGAGGATGATGCCGTAGATCGCGCCGAACATGCCGAGGGCCACGCCGACCATTTCGTTGTGCTCGCCGCCCGCCAGGTGCGGGAAGCGGCGGCGGGCGGCGAGGCTGCCGCCGACGGCGAGGGCGACGAAGCCGCCGACGAGGAGGACGCCGAGGGTGAACGTGCTGAAGGTGTTGAGCAGCCACAGGATCATGGCCTGCTCAACGATCAACTCCCCCTGAGGGCCCGCCCGCAGACCCGCCGCCCGCGCTCGGACGGCCACGCGTCAGCGTACCGACGGGGCCTTCGGGAGTCCGTCGATGGCGTTGCCCGCGCCCGCGAGGGAGCTGTCGGTGGCGTGGGTGGCGGAGCCGGCGGCGGAGGTGGTCACCGCGAGGGCCGTCTTCGTGTCCTCGACGGCCTGGCCGGGGTGGTTGGCGATGTCGGTGATGCGCTTGGTGACGGGCTGTCCCTCGATGGTGGGGCCCTTGGTGTCGGCGTGGGCGGCGAGGGGACTCAGGGCGAGGGCGGCGCCGCTGGTGAGGACCAGGGCGGCGAGGCGGCGCTTCATGGGGTTCATGCCGTACCCAACGACCCGCCGCCACCCAGGGTCACCGCCCGGCCCTCCTGGGGGTGACGTCCGGTGTGGGGTCCGCGGCCCGGATCGGGGGGATCGGTCCGGGCCGCGGGGGGACTCCTCCAGTGTGCGGCGGGGTCAGTCCTCGACCACCAGGGCCGGGGTGGACTTTGTCAGGATCTCCCCGCGGAAGAAGGCGGGGCTGCGGCGCTGCGTGATCAGCATGATCACCAGGCCGAGGGCCAGCAGGCCGACGCCGATGACGAAGACGCTGCCGACGCCGAGGACGGTGGATCCCGAGCCGTACGACGGGTTCCACATGTCGATCAGCGTCTTGAGGAAGACGGCGGCGAGCAGCAGTCCGCCGAGGACCGGGAAGACGCCCTTGAAGAACAGGTCGCGGGCGGAGCGGCGCAGCTCGCCGCGGAAGTACCAGGCGCAGGCGAAGGCCGTCAGCGAGTAGTAGAAGCAGATCATCAGGCCGAGCGCGAAGATCGTGTCGGTCAGGACGTTCTCGCTGACGAGGGTCATCACGGTGTAGAACGCGCCGGTCGCGACGCCCGCCATGACGGTGGCGCGGCCCGGGGTCTTGAAGCGCGGGTGGACCTTGGCGTAGGAGGCCGGCAGGGCCTCGTACGTGGACATGGCCAGGACGGTACGGGCGACCGGGATGAAGGTGGTCTGGAGCGAGGCTGTCGCCGAGGCGAGGACGGCGACGAAGAGCAGGATGCCGAGCACCGGGCCCATGACGGGGCCGGCGAGGGCGGCGAAGACGTTGCCGGAGGTCTCCGGGTTGCCGAGGCCGAGGCCGGCGGTGCCGGAGCCGACGGCCATCTGGGCGGCGATGCCGGTGGCCAGGTACGAGCCGACCAGGACGACCATGGCGATGAGCGAGGCGCGGCCGGGGGTCTTGGCGGAGCCGGTGGTCTCCTCGTTGGTGGCCAGGCACGCGTCCCAGCCCCAGTACATGAAGATCGAGAGGGAGAGTCCGGCGGTGAAGGCGCCCATGGATTCGACCGCGAAGGGGTTCATCCACTGCCAGGAGAAGTCCAGGCCGGTGTCGAAGGTGCCGGCCGAGGCCTTCTGGAGGGCCATCGCGACGAAGAGGGCGAGGACCGCGAGCTGGAGCCCGACGAGGGTGTACTGGACGCCCTTGGTGGCGGTCATGCCGCGGTAGCTGATGGCGGTGGCGGCGGCGATCAGGGTGAGGCAGGTGGCGATGTGGACGAGCTTGTTGTCGTCCAGGGCGGCGATCGACGGATTGCCGGTGATCTCTCCGGCCAGCAGCCAGAAGTAGGACGTGGCCACGCCGGCCAGGTTGGAGAGCACGATGATCGTGGCGATCACCAGGCCCCAGCCGCACATCCAGCCGATCCGCGGGCCGAAGGCCTTCACGGTCCAGGTGAAGGAGGTGCCGCAGTCCGGTACGGCCTTGTTGAGCTCGCGGTACGCGAAGGCGACGAGGAGCATCGGCAGGAAGCCGGCCAGGAAGACCGCCGGCATCTGGACGCCGACCTCGCCGGCGGTGGAGCCGAGGGTCGAGGTCAGGCAGTAGACGGGGGCGACGGTGGAGATGCCGATGACGGCACTGCCCACCAGGCCCACGGAGCCCTTGCCGAGGCCCTTGCCGCGCACGTCGCCGTCGCCGCCCTCGCCGCCGGCGACGCCGTTCACCGTGTCTCCGACCCGAGGCCGAACGTCCAGCTGTGTCATGGGTCAGGACGTTAGAGGCTGCGTTTTCCATATCCGGAGGGATTGAGTCCGAACGGCTACCGGCGGGAACACCTTCGAATCCAGAGTTTGCGGCCGTTCATTAACCTGTAATGAAAGGTTCATGCGCGCGTCCGCCCCCTGCTCGACAGGGAGCGGACAGCCCGTTCCGGAATGCGGAAACCGCAGCAGTAACCCCTTTTGTACCGCTTTGAACTTTCCCGTGTGACCTGGGTCTCAGCCCGCCCCGACGCCTCTCACGTCGTCCAGACGATCGACTGCATCTCGCTGTAGGCGTGCAGCGCGTACGAGCCCACGTCCCGCCCGACGCCCGAGCGCTTGAAGCCGCCGAACGGGGCCTCCATGTTCCGGCCGATCGTGTTCACGCCGACCCCGCCGGCCCGCAGCCGCCGCGCCACCCGGAAGGCGCGCGCCGCGTCCCCGGACCACACGTAGCTCAGCAGCCCGAAATCGCTGTCGTTGGCGAGCCGGACCGCCTCCTCCTCGTCCCCGTCGAAGGGCACGACCACGACCACCGGCCCGAAGATCTCCTCCCGGACCACCCGCATGTCGTTCGTGCAGTCCACCAGCAGCGTCGGCGCCACGTAGAAGCCGCGGCCGTCCCCGACCACCGGCCGCTCGCCGCCGTACGCGAGGCGCGCGCCCTCCTTGCGGCCGAGCTCCACGTACGACTCCACCCGGTCCCGGTGCGCCGCCGAGATCACCGGGCCCACCACCGTGCCCGCCGCCGCCGGGTCGCCGACCTTCATGAAGGCCAGGTAGCCGGTCAGCTTCTCCACCAGCCGCTCGTACACCGACCGGTGCACGATCACCCGGGTCGGGGCGGTGCAGATCTGGCCCGAGTAGAAGGAGAAGGTGGTGCCGATCCCCATGACCGCCGCGTCCAGGTCGGCGTCCTCGAAGACGATCGCCGCGCCCTTGCCGCCGAGCTCCATCAGCTGCCGCTTCATCGAGCGGCCGCAGACCTCCGCGATGCGCTGCCCGACGCCCGTCGAGCCGGTGAACGACACCATGTCCACGTACGGGGAGTCCACGGCCGCCTCGCCGACCTCGACCGAGGCGCCGCACACCACGTTCACCACGCCCGCCGGGGCGCCGGCCTCGTGCAGGGCCTCGGCCATCTTGAACACCGACAGCGGGTCCTGCGGGGCCGGCTTCACCACCACCGTGTTGCCCATGGCCAGCGCCGGGGCCACCTTGCCCGCCGGATTGGCCCACGGGTTGTTGTACGAGGTGATGCAGGTGACCACGCCGACCGGCTGGCGCACCTCCAGCGCCCCCAGGATGCTCGCCCTCCCCATAGGCCCGGCCTCGGTGACCTGCGGCGGCAGCCCGCGCTCCACCGGTTCGAGGGCGCCCTTCGCGTACCGCCGGAAGCGCGCGACCCCGACCCCGACCTGCATCCCGCGCGCGATCCCGGTCGGCGCGCCCGTCTCGGCGCGGGCGAGGGCCGACCAGGGCTCGTACTCGCGCTGCATGATGTCCGCGGCCCGGTCCAGGATCGCCGCCCGCTCCTCGGGCGCCGTACGGGACCAGCTCCCGAAGGCCTCCGCGGCCGCGCGCGCCGCCTCCTCGACCTGGGCCCGCGAGGCCTCGGGGGCGAGCCCGACCACCGACTCGTCGGCCGGATTGACCACCTCGTAGTGGCCGGCGGCGGGCTCGACCCACTCCCCGCCGATGTACAGCTTCTGCTCCGCCGGCTCGCTCAACGCGTGCTCACCGTCCTCGTGTCGCGGCCCGAGCGGAGCACGATCCCGGGGATCGCCCCCGTGACCTGGTCATCGCGGATGGTCTCCACCCCGTTGACCCGTACGGACACGATCCCGATCGCGCGGGCGTCCAGCCGCGGGCTGTCCCCGGGCAGGTCGTGGACGAGGGTCGCGGGCCCGGCCTCGATGCGCTCCGGGTCGAACAGGACCAGGTCCGCGTGGAACCCCTCGGCGATCCGGCCGCGCTCGCGCAGCCCGAACAGCTGCGCCGGGTCGTCGGTGAGCATCTTCACCGCCTGCTCCAGCGGCACCAGCTTGCGCCCGCGCAGGCAGTCCCCGAGGAAGCGGGTCGTGTACGGGGCCCCGCACATGCGGTCCAGGTGCGCGCCTGCGTCGGAGCCGCCCAGCATGACGTCCTCGTGCTGCCAGGTCTCGGCGCGCAGGGCCCAGCTCGCCGGGTCGTTGTCGGTGGGCATCGGCCAGAGCACGGTGCGCAGGTCGTCGTTGGCGCAGATCTCGACCAGGCACTGGAAGGGGTCCTGGCCGCGTTCTGCGGCGATGTCGTTCACGACGCGGCCCGACAGGCCCTCGTTCTCCTTGCTGTACGTGTCGCCGATGACGTAGCGGCCGAAGTTGGCCAGGCGCCGGAAGACCCCGGCCTCCTTGCTGTCGGCGCGGCGCAGCATCTCTTCCCGCACGCCGGCGTCGCGCAGCTTCGCGATCCGTTCGGGCACGGGCAGGCCGAGGATCTCGCCCCAGCCCGGGATCAGGTTCAGGGCGCAGAAGGTGCCGAGCGACATGTTCATGGGGGTGAGGATCGGCATGGTCAGCGCGACGATGCGGCCGCCCGCCTTGCGGGCGCGCTCGCTCGGTACGAGCTGGCGCGGGACCCGTTCGGGGACGGCGGCGTCGATGGTGAGGACGTTCCAGTTCAGGGGGCGGCCGGCTGCGGCGCTCATGTCGACGAAGAGGTCGATCTCCTCGTCGGCGAACTGGTCGAGGCAGCCCGCGACGATCGCTTCGAGCTGGGTGCCCTCGTGCTCGGCGACGGCCTTCGACAGCGCGAGCAGCTCGGCGGGCTCGGCGTGACGGGAGGCGACGGGGGCGCCGTCCCCGTCGGAGTGGGTGGCGGACTGGGTGGTGGACAGGCCCCAGGCACCGGCGTCCATGGCGTCGTGGAAGAGGTCGAGCATCTGCTGCATCTGCTCGGGGGTGGGCTGTCCGCCGACGGCGTCCGCGCCCATGACGTGGCGGCGCAGCGCGCAGTGGCCGACCATGAAGCCGGCGTTGACGGCGATCCGGCCCTCCAGGGCGTCGAGGTACTCGCCGAAGGTGGACCAGGTCCAGTCGACGCCCTCCTCCAGGGCCTTGAGGGCCATGCCCTCGACCTTGCTCATCATGCGCCGGGTGTAGTCGGCGTCCTCGGGGCGGTCGGGGTGCAGCGGGGCGAGGGTGAACCCGCAGTTGCCGCCGGCGACGGTGGTGACGCCGTGGTTCATGGAGGGGGTCGCGTACGGGTCCCAGAAGAGCTGGGCGTCGTAGTGCGTGTGGGGGTCGACGAATCCGGGGCACAGGACGAGCCCGGTGGCGTCCTCGGTGGTCCGGGCCTCCTCCGTGACCGTGCCGGGCTCGCCGATGACGGCGATCCGCCCGTCGCGCAGGCCGACGTCCGCCACGCGGGCGGGGGCGCCGGTGCCGTCGACGACGGTGGCTCCCTTGATCAGGTGGTCGAGCATGACGTCCCCTCTGCCGGTGTTCCTGTTGCTGGCCGTCGCCCGGGGCCGCGCCGCGCCCCGCGGGCGCTTCCCCCCGGACGTTTCGCCCCGGACGCTTCGCCCGGACGCCCGCGCGCCCCGGCCGGGGGCCGCCGGGCCGGCCGCGGCCTCGGCATGACCTCCGGCCGGGGCCGGTGCGGGGCGGCGGTCCGGGAAGACGCCGCCCCCGTACTGCCCGCCCGGTCAGACGGCCTGGCGGAAGCGCGTGGTGCGGTGGACCGGGTCGGTGTCGATCTTCGGGATCACGTGCTCGCCGATCAGCTTGACGGTGTTCATCGTGTCCTCGTACGAGACGCCGGTCGGCAGGCCGAACGACAGCTGGTCCGCCCCCGCCTGCTCCCAGCGCTTGCACTGCGCGAGCACCTCGGAGGGGTCCCCGCAGATCAGCAGCTCCTCGGCGATCAGCAGCTCGATGATCTCCGCGTTGTACTCGGGCAGCGTCTCGGGCCACTGCGGGATCGCCTCGGGCCGCGGGAAGGTGTCGTGGTAGCGGAAGACCAGCGACTGGAAGCGGTTCATGTTCGCGTTGACCGCGATCTCCACCGCCTTGTCGTGCGTCTCGGCGCAGATCGCGGTGGAGGTGACCATCACGTTGTCGTTGACGAACGCGCCGATGGCCTCGGCCTCCTGGACGGCCGTCTTGTACTGCTCCAGCACCCACTCCATGTCGGAGACCTTCTGGACGCTGAAGCCGAGGACGCCGAGGCCCTTCTTCGCGGCCATCGCGTACGAGGAGGGGGAGCCGGCCGCGTACCACATGGCCGGGTGGGCCTTGCCGTACGGCTTGGGGAAGATCTTCCGCGGGGGCAGCGACCAGTGCTTGCCCTGGAACCCCTCGTACTCCTCCTGGAGGAACATCTTGGGGAACTCGGCGATGGTCTCCTCCCAGATCTCCTTGGTGGCGTTCATGTCCGTGATGCCGGGCAGGAAGCCGAGGATCTCGTGGCTGCCCGCGCCGCGTCCGGTGCCGAACTCGAAGCGGCCCTTGGAGAGGTGGTCGAGCATGGCGACCTTCTCGGCCACCTTGACGGGGTGGTTGACCTGGGCGAGCGGGTTGAAGATGCCGGAGCCGAGGTGGATGCGCTCGGTGGCGTGGGCGAGGTAGGCGAGGAAGACCTCGTTCGCCGAGAGGTGCGAGTACTCCTCCAGGAAGTGGTGCTCGGAGGCCCAGGCGTACTTGAAGCCGGACTTGTCGGCCTGGATGACGTACTCGGTCTCCTCGATCAGCGCCTTGTGCTCTGCCTCGGGGTCGACCTTGGACCGCGCCTCAGGCACGTATCCCTGCACGAAGAGTCCGAATTCCAAGGGGGTTCACCGTCCTTTGATTTCTGACGTGTCGTCAGATTTGATGAGTCGACTGTTCCATCGGGAGAGCGGGAGCGTCAATACCTGACACTTCATCAGATGCGGCCGGGGCGCAGGTCACATGATGCTGACGCCGGCCATCCAGCCCCCGTCGATGACGAACGGCTGGCCGGTGATGTACGAGGAGTCCTCGCTGCTCAGGAACAGGGCCAGCTTGGCGATCTCGTCGGGGCGGCCCACCCGGCCCATCGGCACGACCCGCCCGTAGAGCTCCGCCATGGCGTCCCGGGCCTCGTCGCTCATGTTGGCCGGGTCCAGCAGGCCGGGGTTGGCCATCGGGGTGTCCACCGCGCCCGGGCACATCGCGTTGACCCGGATGCCCTTGGCGGCCAGCTCCAGGGCGGCCACCCGGGTCAGGCCGACGATCGCCGCCTTGGTCGCCGCGTACGCGCCCACGTAGGCCATGCCCGTCAGGCCCGTGTACGAGGAGGTGTTGACGATCGTGCCGCCGCCGGCCGCCTCGATCTCGGGGGCGAAGGCCTTGATGCCGAGGAAGGTGCCGACCTGATTGACCCGGACCAGCTGCTCGAACTCCTCCAGAGGGGTCGAGACCAGCTCGTTGAAGCGCAGGATGCCGGCGTTGTTGACCAGGCCGCTGACCGGCCCGAAGGCCTCCTTGGCGGTGTCGACGGCGGCGGCCCAGTCCTCCTCCCGGCTCACGTCGAGCCGTACGTACCGGGCGCGGTCCTCGCCCGCCTCCCCGGATATCTCCTTGGCGACGGCGGCGCCCTGCTCGTCCAGCACGTCGCACAGGAGCACCTTGGCCCCCTCCGCGGCGAAGAGCCGGGCCTCCTGCTCGCCCTGGCCGCGCGCCGCGCCCGTGATGACGACGACGCGCCCGTCCAGCTTGCCCATGCCCGTACTCCAGTCGTTGAGTCGATCGGTCGTCGAGGTGTTCAGTCGCCGAGGTGTTCAGTCGCCGAGGTGTTCAGTCGTTGAGGAGGGGGCCGACCTCGGCCCCGAACGCGGTGATCTGGTCGGTCAGTTCGGCCCGGTCGCGACTGCGGAAGCGGACCTGGATCTGGTCCACGCCGAGGGCCTTGTACGCGCGCAGCGACTCGGCGAGCGCCTCCGCCTTGCCGGTGAGGGTGCGCCGGCCGGTGTCCCAGCCGGGCTCTCCGACGTACAGCGCCTCGGTGATCGCGCCGAACTCGATGGGACCCTCGACCCCGGCCGCCGCGCGGAGCTCCTTGATCCGGGCGATCCGCGCGGGCAGCTCGTCGCGCGGGTCGCCCTGCGGGAGCCAGCCGTCGCCGCGCACGGCGGCCCGCCGGACGGCGGCGGGCGAGGAGCCGCCCACCCAGACGGGGATGCGGGCCTGGGCGGGGCGGGGCAGCTGGCCGAGGTCCTTGAAGGAGAACAGCTCGCCCTCGAAGCGCGGGTACTCCTCGGGCCCGAGGGCGGCGCGCAGCGCGTCCAGGGTCTCGTCGAGCACGGCCCCGCGACGGGCGAAGTCGACGCCGAGGACCTCGAACTCCTCCTGCACGTGGCCCGCGCCGACGCCGAGGATGAGCCGGCCGCCGGAGAGGTGGTCGAGGGTGGCGTACTGCTTGGCGCTGAGGAGGGGGTGGCGCAGGCCGAGGATCGCGACGTGGCTGAGCAGCCGTACGCGCTCGGTGATTCCGGCGAGGAAGGAGAGGGTGGCCACCGGGTCGTACCAGACGGTGCTCATGGGGCCGGCGAGGCGGCGCGGGATGGCGACGTGGTCACAGGTGGCGAGGTACCCGAAGCCCGCCCGGTCGGCGGCCCGCGCCACCTCGGCGAGGTCGGCGGCGCTCGCCGAGGCCTCCCAGGGTTCGGCGTAGATGGTGCTCTGCGACTGGATCGGGAGCTGCATCCCGTAGACCAGCCGGCCTTCCGCAAACACGCGCGCCATGCCGCCTCCGCTTCGTCGACCACGTCCGCCGCGGCCCCGGCACGGGGACCCGCCGGCGCCGGGGGCCATCGTCGTAGCTGACGGTCCGTCAGGCAAGGGGTGGGCGGGAAGCGGGGAGCGGGCGATCGAACCCGAAGAGGAAGCACGAGCCGAATAACATTCACTTTGTTACGATGACGCCATGGTCGACACTCCCCCGCCCGGCGAAGGCCCGACGCGCCCCGTGTCCGTCTCCCTCCACGAGGGCACCATCGCGGCACTCAAGGCACGCACCGGCAAGCGCGGCATGTCCGCGTTCATCGAAGGGCTCATTCAGCGGCAGCTGGAACGCGACCGGCTCCGCGAGCTGATCGAGGACTCCGAGTCGGTGAACGGGCCCGCCGACCCGGCGGCCGTCGAGGCGAAGCGGGCGATCCTGCGCGGCGAGACGGCAGCCTCGTCAGACGCCGCGTGAGCGGGACGCTGATCCTCGACTGCGAGGGCCTCTCCCGTCTCGTACGCCAAGACCAAGGTCTCCTCGAATGGCTGACCGCCTGCGAATGCGAGGACATCCGGGTGTCGATCAGCTCGGTCACCCTCGTCGAGGCGCGTGATCCCCGGGTGAAGCAGTCCCGGTTCGACTACGCCGTCTCCCGGGTCAACATGATCCCACCGAGTGAGGCGATCGCCCGGCATGCGAGCAAGCTGCTCGCCGCTGCCGGGCTGCACGGGCACAAGTACGCGCTGGATGCCATCGTGGCGGCCACCGCCCTGGAGCAGCCGGGTCCCGTCACCCTGCTGACCTCGGATCCCGAAGACCTGTCCGCGCTCTGCGGAAGCCGGGTCCGGGTCGTCAGGATCTGACGTCGGGGTCAAGCAAGTCAGGAGGGCCGAGGGGGGTGTCGTCCGTACGGGCGCCCGCTAGGGT
Source organism: Streptomyces vinaceus (assembly GCF_008704935.1). NCBI lineage: Bacteria > Bacillati > Actinomycetota > Actinomycetes > Kitasatosporales > Streptomycetaceae > Streptomyces > Streptomyces vinaceus. The sequence continues at coordinate 4,283,024 of NZ_CP023692.1, read as the reverse complement.
GCCGGGCGTGGATCTGTTTCTGACGCTGGTCAGCGGAGTGGCGTGGACCGTCGTGTACGTCGAGGCGATCCGGGTCGGGCTGCGGGACCGGACGTACGCGATGCCGGTGGCCGCGCTCGCGCTGAACTTCGCGTGGGAGGCGACCTACGCCGTGGGCGAGGTCCGCTCCGGGGTGTCCGCCCAGGGCGTGGTCAACGTGGTGTGGGCCCTCGCCGACGTCGTCATCATCTGGACCTACCTGCGCTTCGGGCGCGCCGAGCTGCCCGAGTTCGTGACGCGGCCCCTCTTCGCGGCGTGGAGCGTGCTCGTGTTCGGCAGCGGCTTCGCCGTGCAGTGGCTCTTCCTCGCACACTTCGGGACGCACGACGCGACCCGGTACGCGGCGTTCCTGCAGAACCTGCTGATGTCGGGGCTGTTCATCGCCCTGTACGCCGACCGGCGCGGGCCGCGCGGGCAGTCCCTCGTCATCGCCGTCGCCAAGTGGCTCGGGACGCTCGCCCCGACCCTGCTCTTCGGGGTGATCGAGGACTCGCCGTTCATCCTCGGGCTCGGGGTGCTGTGCAGCGTCTTCGACCTGGCGTACATCGGGCTGCTGCTGCGGGAGCGGCGGGTGGCCGCCGCTCCCGTCCTGCTGCCGGCCGCCGACCGGGCGGCCTGACCGTCAGAAGCCCGCCGGGCCCATCACGACGACCGGCTTCGCCGCCGGGTCCAGGGTGGTCAGGAGCTTCTTCATGGCCTCCTTCGAGATGCCGATGCAGCCCTGCGAGGGGCCGTTGTGGTCGACGTGGAGCCAGATGCCGCCGCCCTTGTCCTCACCCTCCGGCTTGACCAGGTCCAGCGGGGAGTGCCCCTTGCGGCGGTTGTAGTCGATCGCGATGACGTACTCGAAGGCCCCCGCGAGGGACTCCCCGTTCACGCCCCGGCCGGTGGGGACGAAGAGCCGGTTCTGGTCGTACGGGAACTTCGTGCCCGGCGGCTTCGGCAGCAGACCTCCGGCGTCGGACAGGGTGAACACGCCGACGGGGGTGGTGAGGTCCCCGTCCTCGCGCACACCCGAGTTCCAGCCGCTGGCGCCGTTGTGCGCGGGCCAGCTCTCGGAGGCGCGGACCCAGTCGGCGCCGGCCGCCGGCCGGCTGTAGAGGGTCGCCGTGGACTCCGCGGAGTCCCTCGTCCGGCCGGAGACGAGGAGGAGCTGGCGGGCATCGGCCGGGATCAGGGCCCGGGTGTCCTCGCTGAGCTCGGGCAGGCCGTCGTCGGGATCGGCGGTGGCGGGGGCGCCGGGCGCCCCTGGGGCTCCGGGTGCTCCGGGTGCTCCGGGTGCTCCCGAGGTCGCGGGGGCGGCCGGCGCGCCTGGTGCGCCCGGCGCCCCGCGGGCGCCTCGGGTGGCGTGGCCGGCCGCGCCGGCGGGGGCCGAGTCGGAGGTGGCGGCATCGGCGGTGCCGCCCGGGGAGGGCTTACGGGGCGCGTCCCCCGGGCGGTCCCCGGACCGGGCCTGGGCGGTGACGCCGGGGTCGTCGTACTGGACCGTGTACACCCACCCGGCACCGAAGGCCAGCAGGCCAACGGCGGCGGCGAGCGCCACGCGCCGCGGCGAACGGAGGCCGCGGAGCGTACGGAACGAGAGGGGACTGCGGGAGCCGGCGCGGGGATGCTTGCTCATGTGACCGACGTTACACATCCGATCATCAGGATTGCTGAGGCGACGCCGCCCGGTGCGGCGCAGGTGTGCCCGGAAAGCGCACTCGGACCGTCAGACCGCCGCCCGGCCCCCGATTGGCCCGCACCACGAGCCTCGCCCCGTGCGCCCGCGCGATCGAGGCGACGATCGAGAGCCCCAGCCCGGCGCCCTCCCCCGCCGTGTGCTGCCGTTCGGCGCGCCGCCGGAACGGCTCCAGCAGCCGCGGTACGTCGGCGGGGTCGATCACCGGCCCGGTGTTGGACACCGTCAGCACCCCGTCGGCGGAGGTCTTCACACTGATCCGGCCGTCCGGCCGGTTGTGCCGTACGGCGTTGGCCAGCAGGTTCCGCACCAGATGGCCCAGCAGGGCCCGGTCGCCGACCACGCTCAGCGGCTCAAGGCTCCGTACGACGGCCGGGCCGCCCCCCGCGACTCCCCCGCCGGCCGGGTCCACCTCCGCCAGCTCCGCCTCGGTGAGGGCGGCGAGGTCCACCGGGGCAGTGGACTCCAGGCCCTCCTCCGACACCGCGAGCAGCAGCAGCGATTCGACGAGGTGCTCGCTGGAGTCGGCGACGCCGATCAGCTTGGACCGGATCCGGGCCACCTTCTCCGGCGGCGGGTCCCCGGCCAGACCGATCTCGGCGGCCGCCCGCTGCACGGCCAGCGGGGTGCGCAGCTCGTGGGCGGCGTTGGCGGCGAACCGGCGCTGCGCGCCGACCAGGCTCTCCATCCGGTCGAGCATCCCGTCGAAGGTGTCGGCCAGCCGCTTGAGTTCACCGGGCGGGGCCTTGAGGCCGATCCGCTCGTGCAGGTTCTCCCCCGAAAGGCGGCGGGCCGTCTCGGTGATGACACCGACCGGTCGCAGTACGCGGCCCGCCATCCACCAGGCCAGCCAGATCGACGGTACGGCGAACACGGCGAGGGCGATGAGCGAGACGACCAGCAGTTCGTGGAGGGTGGCGCTCTCGACGGCGGTGGAGAGGTTGCGGGTGGCGGCCCAGGTCTGGAGCTGCTCCCGGGTGGGCGTGGCGGCGCCGGGCGGGAGCCGCTGGGCGGGGACCGCCTTGAGCGGTTGGCCCTCGACGGCGGCGCGCTCGAAGGCGGTACCGGGGACGGCGGTGGTGACGGCTCCGCTGATGCGGGTGTAGAGGCCGCCCCGCAGCAGGACGTTGATCAGGGCGATCAGGCCGCCGCCGGCGAGGACGAGCAGGGAGCCGTAGAGCGCGGTGAGACGGGCGCGCTCGGAATGGAGCACTGCTCTCATCGCGGATCGGCGCTCGCGTCGGGGTTCGCATCGGGGTTCGCGCCGGAGTTCGCATCGGGGTTCGTTTCGGCGCCCGGGCCCGCGATCCGGTAGCCGGCCCCCGGCACCGTCTCGATCAGCTGCGGCTCCCCCAGCTTCGCGCGCAGCTTGCTGAGGGTCACCCGTACCGCATTGGTGCTGTACGAGGTGTCCTCCTCCCACACCTGCTCGATCAGGTCGTCGTTGCCGAGCACCGCCCCCTGCGCCCGCAGCAGCGCCTCCAGCACCGCGAACTCCTTGCGCGACAGCGCCAGCCGGTGCCCGTCGCGGCTCGCGCTGCGCCGCGCGGTGTCCACGCTGATCCCGCACCGCTCCAGCACGGGCGGCAGGGCCGGCCGGGTGCGCCGGCCCAGCGCCAGGACGCGGGCGAGGAGCTCGTCGTACGCGAAGGGCTTGGTGAGGTAGTCGTCGGCGCCGAGGCCGAGCCCCTCGACCCGGTCCCGTACGGTCCCGGAGGCGGTCAGCATCAGGACGCGGGTCAGCAGCCGCTCGCGCACCACCTGGCGGCAGACCTCGTCCCCGTGCAGGCCGGGCAGATCGCGGTCGAGGACGAGGACGTCGTACTCGCCCAGGCGCAGGCGCCGCAGGGCCTCCAGGCCGTCGCCCGCCTCGTCGACGGCCAGCGCGTCGCGGCGCAGCCCGTCGGCGATCATCTCCCGGAGGAATTCCTCGTCCTCCACCACCAGAACTCGCATGCCGCCCTCTTTACCGGAATCCCGTATTTCCTCGTCATAAGCAAGATCGGAGAGAGAAGCGAAACCCGCTCCGGGTGCAGGGTCTGGCGCATGAATCGATCCCTGACCATGACCACGGCCGCGGCGCTCACCGGCCTGACCCTCTTCGTCACCGCCTGCACGGGCGGCGCCGGCTCGGACGGCAAGGACGGCAAGGACGGGAAGAAGGACGGCACGTCGTCGAACGCGTCGAGCGGCGGCAACGGGAAGGCGAGCGGCGCCGACGCCGACAAGGCGCTCAAGACGCGCAAGTGCCTGCGCGAGCACGGCTTGGACGCCCCCGACCCGGAGCCCGGCCAGGACCCGCGCGGTATGACGCTCGGCTCGGGCAGCGAGGACCCGGAGGCGGTGAAGAAGGCCTTCGACGCGTGCGGGCTCCAGGCCCCGGGGAGCGGCCAGGTCTCGCAGGAGGACAAGGACAAGGCCCTGAAGTGGGCCAAGTGCATGCGGGACAACGGCGTGAACATCCCCGACCCCGAGTTCAACGGCAGCGCGATGAGCGCCACCAAGATCCCCGAGGGGCAGGAGCAGGCCTTCCAGGACGCCCAGAAGAAGTGCGAAGCCGCGTGAGGCGGCGCGCCAAATGGCTGCTGGGCTCGCTGGCCGCCGTACTCGCCGTCTCGGGCGGCGGGTACGCGGTGACGGCCGCCCAGCCGCGGGCGGACTCCGACGGTTCGAAGGACCGGCGCGCGGACGGGCTGCCGCAGGCGACGGCCCCGGTCTCCCGCGGCGACCTCAGCTCCGGCCTCACGGTCGAGGGCACGCTCGGCTACGCGCAGGAGCGCAAGCTGGCCGCGGGCGGCCCCGGGGTGCTGACCTGGGCCGCGGGCGCGGGCACGGCGATCGAGCGGGACGGGAGGCTGTACGAGGTCAACGGCAGGCCGGTACGGCTCATGTACGGCAGCACGCCCGTGTACCGGCAGATGAAGACCGGGGACAAGGGCGAGGACGTCAAGCAGCTCAAGCGGAACCTCCAGGCCCTCGGGTACGGAACCGGGCTCGACCCGGAGGACGGCACCTTCACGGCGGGTACGGCCACGGCGGTCAAGCGCTGGCAGAAGGCGCACAAGGCGGCGGAGACGGGCGAGGTCGGCAAGGAGGACATCGCCTTCGCGACCGGGCCCCAGCGCGTGCAGAAGAACGACACGGCGGTCGGCGACGAGCCGGCGCCGGGCAAGCCCGTGATGACCCTGACCGGAACCGAGCGGATGGTCCGCTTCCAGCTGGACGTGGCCAAGGCGGGCGCGGCGAAGACGGGCGACAAGGTGACCGTGAACCTGCCGGGCGGCGGAACGGCGACCGGGAAGATCGACTCGGTGGGCAGTACGGCGAACCCGGACGACCCGGGCGGCGGCTCCGGCGGTGGGGGCGGGGGCGGTGGCGGCGGTGGCGGGAAGCCGAAGGTCGAGGTGAACGTGTCCCTGGACAACGCCTCCGAGATCAAGGGCCCCGACCAGTCCCCGGTATCGGTCCGGCTCACCGGCGAGACCCGCAAGGGCGTCCTCTCGGTACCGGTCAACGCGCTCCTCGCGCTGTCCGGCGGGGGCTTCGGCGTACAGGTCGTGGAGAACGGCGCGGTCCGCGAAGTGCCCGTCGAACTCGGCATGTTCGGCCAGGGCCGCGTCGAGGTCAAGGGGGACGCCCTCAAGGAGGGCATGCAGGTAGGGATCCCCAAGCCATGACGACGGCCACCGTGAGTACGGCAGAACACCGGCACGCGCGCGCCGTCGTGGAGCTGGCGGGCGTCACCAAGGAGTACCCCGGCGGGGTCAAGGCGCTGCGCGGGGTGGACCTCACCGTCCTGACCGGCGAACTCCTCGCCATCGTCGGCCCGTCCGGCTCCGGCAAGTCCACCCTGCTGCACATCGTCGGCACCCTGGACCGCCCGAGCGCCGGCGCGGTCGCCATCGCCGGGCACGACATCGCGACCCTGTCCGACCGCGCGCTGTCGGCGCTGCGCTCGCGCCATGTCGGGTTCGTCTTCCAGTCGTTCCACCTCGTACCGGGCATCAGCGCGCGGGCGAACGTCGCCGAGGGGCTGCTGTACTCGGGCCTGTCCCGGGCCGAGCGCGGCCGCCGGGCGGCGCGGGCCCTGGAGCGGGTGGGCCTCGGGGACCGGATGGAGCACCGGCCGCACGAACTGTCCGGCGGGCAGAAGCAGCGTGTGGCGATCGCCCGGGCGGTGGCCGGGGAACCGGACCTGCTGCTCGCCGACGAGCCGACGGGCGCCCTGGACTCCGCGTCGGGGCAGTCGGTGATGGAGCTGCTGCACGAGCTGAACGCGGACGGGGCCACCATCGCCGTGATTACCCACGACCACGAGATCGCGGCCAGCCTGCCGCGGCAGGTGCGGATCCGGGACGGGGAGATCGTCGCGGACGTGTGGAACACGGCGGGGGTGAGCGCGCCATGAGGGCCTCGCGAAGGCTGACCCCGGCCCGGCTGGGTCCGCGCGACGTCCTGCACGTCGGCTCGGCGGGGCTGCGCTCGCGCCCGATGCGGGTGTTCCTGTCCGCGCTCGGCATCGCGATCGGCATCGCGACGATGATCGCGGTGGTCGGGGTGTCCTCGTCCAGCCAGGCCAAGCTGCTGCGGGAGCTCGACAAGCTGGGTACGAACATGCTGGTGGTGACGCCGGGCCAGTCGATGTTCTCGGGGCAGGACACCAAGCTGCCGAAGGAGGCCCCGGGCATGGTCTCGCGGATGGAAGGGGTCGAGTCGGTGGGTACGACGGGCGATGTCGCCCAGTCCGTACGGCGCTCGGAGAACATCCCCAAAGAGGAGACGGGCGGCATCGGCCTGAAGGCGGCGAAGGACGACCTGCTGGAGACGCTGCGCGCGCGGATGCAGAAGGGGACCTGGCTGAACGGGGCCACCGGGCGCTACCCGTCGGTGGTGCTCGGCAACGTCTCGGCGGAGCGGCTGGGCATCACGGAGCCGGGGCAGCAGGTGTTCATCGGCGGCCGGTACTTCACGGTCATCGGCATCCTGGACCCGATCCCGCTGGCCCCGGAGATCGAGCGCTCGGCACTCGTCGGCTGGGAGGCTGCGGAGCAGCTGCTGGGTTTCGACGGCCACCCGACGGCGATCTACGAGCGCTCGGCGGACGACCGCGTCGCGGAGGTGCGGGGCCTGATCGCCCCGACGGCCCATCCGCAGGCCCCGAGCACGGTGTCGGTGTCGGACCCGTCGGCGGCGCTCCAGGCGAAGGCGGCCACGGAAGGCGCCTTCAGCACCCTCCTCCTCGGCTTGGGCGGGATCGCCCTGCTGGTGGGCGGGGTCGGGGTGGCGAACACCATGATCATCTCGGTCCTGGAGCGCCGCCACGAGATCGGCCTGCGCCGTTCGCTGGGCGCGACCAAGGGCCAGGTCCGCATCCAGTTCGTGACGGAGTCCCTGCTCCTGTCGGGCCTCGGCGGCCTGGCGGGCATCGCGCTCGGAGCGGCGGCCACGGCGGCGTACGCCCACGCGGGGGACCTCCCCTGGGTGGTCCCCCTCTGGGCGGTGACGGGCGGCTTCGCCTCGACCCTCGCGATAGGCACCCTGGCCGGCCTCTACCCGGCGGTCAGAGCGGCCCGCCTCTCCCCGACCCTGGCACTCCAGGCGGGGTAGGGGGGCGGGGGGGGTGGACGGGCGGGCGGGGGCTTCGGGGGGCGGGGGGCCCGGGGGCGGGGTCGGAGCGGCCGGCGGGAGCTTCGGGGGCGGGATCCCCGACTCGGGATCAGGGAGGGTCCGGGGGCGTCCCGTCAGTCCACTGTCCTTCCGTGTCGGGTCGGTCCGTCAAGGGCGCTCACTTCGTTCGCGTCGCTTCGCGATGGCCTTCGGCCACCCTTGACCGACCGCCCCGCCCCGGAATGCCATAAGACTGCCGGGAAGCCCCCGAAGGAATGGCCGGGAGGTTAAGCGACGGATTAAGGCCCCCTGAGATGCCGACCAGCACCTCCCGTTCAGCCACCCCCCATTTCCCCGCACCACCAGCCCCGGCCAAGACGGAGGGCGCGGTCGATCGCTACGCGCTTCTCACGTCTCAGCGACTGACGACCGCCTGTGGCCGGACATAAGCCGCCCAGACGGAGTCCACGGACGACCATGCCGGCGTCTGCGGCCCGTTCCTGGCTGAAGAGCGGGCCGGCCTTGGGTGCAGAAGGAGACCAGGGGGATGGCCAAGAGGTCGAACGGGACGGATACGGGGTCGACCGGACGGTCAAGAGGCCCAGCGGGACGGACGAGGCGCTCAGCGGGGCGGGCATGAGGCTGAACGGGACGGATGAGGGCTCGGCGGGGCAGGCGAGCGGCCTGGCGGGGGCGGAATGAGGCCCATGGGGACGGACAAGCGGCCTGGCAGGGGCGGAATGAGGCCCATGGGGGCGGAATGGGGCGGTGAGGGGGGCGAGGTGGAGCCTGATGCCGGACTTTCCAACCTCTCAGTCAGGCAAGGCCTCTTGCAGGCCTCGACCGGCCACCAAAAGGGACAAACAACCCGCTGTCGCAGGCCGGGAAGCATCCGGATCCGTCGTGGGCGGCTTATGTCCGGCCACAGACGGTCGTCGGACGCTGTGCCGAGAGGAGCGCGTAGCGATCTGGCGCGCCACCCCGCGCTACATGCGCATCTCATCGCTGCCGGGTGCAGGTCAGGGGCTGCCAGGGCGCGGGATCGGCGTCCCTGACGCGGGCATGTGCATGGCTGTCCCCCTGACCGTTCCTTCGGGGGCTTCCCGGCAGTCTTATGGCATTCCGGGGCGGGCCGGGCAGTCAAGGGTGGCCGAAGGCCATCGCGAAGCGACGCGACCGCAGGGAGCGCCCTTGACGGCCCGGCCCGACACGGAAGGACAGTGGACTGCCGGGAAACCCCCGAACCCTCCACAACCCCGCCCCACGGGACCCCGCCCCCAACACCCCGCCCAACAACCCCACCCCCGCCCCACCGGACCCCGCCCCCCCACCCCGCCCAGCCGCCCCGACCCCGAGCCGGGGATGCCCCCCACACCCCGCCCAGCCCCCCGACCCCGAGCCATCCCTGCCGCCCCCGTCGTACCCTGAGCTGATGAGAACTCCTCGGCAGGCAGCGCGGATTGTCGTCCTCTCCCCCCGTGGGTCGGTGTTCCTCTTCCGGGAGAACAACATCGAAGTCGGGATCCACTGGCTGCCGCCCGGCGGCGGGATCGATCCCGGGGAGACCCCCGAGGAGTGCGTGCGGCGCGAGCTGCGCGAGGAGACCGGGTGGACCGACCTGGAGCCGCAGCGCCTGCTCTGCACCTGGGAGCACGACTTCACCCACCAGGGCATACCCGTACGCCAGCACGAGCACATCTACGTCACCACCGGCCCGCGCCGCGATCCCGTACCGGAGTCGCCCGACGCGCACTGGCGGTGGCTGTCGCAGCAGGCCCTGGCCTCGCTCGGGGAGCCGCTGTGGCCGCCCCGGCTCGCGGAGCTGCTGGCCGACGCGCCGGGCGAGCCCGTCCACCTCGGCCTGGTCGGCAACCAGGGCCGTACGGCGACATGAGTCATCGGGCGCCGGCGATCCATCGTCGGACGGCCGCGTTGGTGGTGTCGTCCAGGGCGGAGACGGCTTCGATGGCGTGAAGGTCTCCGGCGAGCGGTGGGATGCCCGCCGCGGTCAGCGCGGCGTGCAGCTCAAGGCGCCGGTGATGCGCTGCGCCGATCCGGCTGCGGGACTGCTCCCCCGGGTCCGGGATCGGCACGGAGCTCGCGAGGGCGGCGTCCCCCGTGCCCACCCCGCCCCACGCGCCCTCCGTGTCCTCCCTGTTCTCTAAGTCCCGCATGCCGGGGAAGCGGTAGGGGTCGAGCGCCTCCCGCGGTTTCGGCACGCGCGGGGAATCGCGCCACTTCATACGAGGACCTCCTGGAGCCGGCCTGGCGGTGGGCAAGTTGCGGCGGGTCTGTACGGGTGCGGTGGGAGGACGGGTGCTCACATGCTCCGCTCCTGCAGGGCGTGGGCGCCCGCCGCGATCACCTCGGCGAGCTGGTTGGCGACGGCGACGCTGCATCCGCCGAGCCGGACGAACCCGCGGGCGCCCACGGGCCCGTCGTTGGCCAGCGAGGGGAGCACCATTCCCGCCAGCGCGAGGGCTGCCTGGAGATTGGTGGCGGCGTCCAGGCCCGCCTGGTAGGCGGCGTCCTGAAGCCGCTTGTACCGGATTCGTTCAGCGTATGAGGGCTCGTACGACATGGTTGCTGTCCTCTCTCGGTGAGTGGTGCGGATGTGCGGGACGGGGAGGGTACGGAGCAGTCCTCGGAGGCCGTCGCGACCGGATTGCGGACCGCCCGTGACCTATCGGATTCGGTTGTCGTTCCTGAGATGAAAACGATCACTGCGACGGGCTCCCGGAAGGACCACGTTCTCCATGCGGTCAGAGACTGTCGCGCCTTCCTCCCGCGCGCCGTACGCGGTGGCGCCGTCTCCTTCCTCGTCTGCGCGGCCACGGCCGGCTCGGCGGACCGCGGCCGTGTCCGTCCCGGCGGTCTCGCGTTTCGCCGGGGCGTCGGCGCGGCCTTCACCGTCCTCGGCCGCACCCGACGAGCGCCCGGGGGGCGCGGAACTTCGCGCGGGAGGCCAACCGGTGCCGGCCGGGGGCTTCTCGGGCGTGGGCGTCATGCTCCGTAGTGGAGTCTGGGGGCCGGGGAGGGCCTGGGGTTGCGGTGTCGCGGCGTCTGCTGGCGGGGCGGCCGGGTGAGCGTGATCTGGCGGACGAGCTGCTGGAAGCAGGCGAGTGCGGCAATGGCGGGGAGGGTCGCCGCGGCTTGGGCGGGGAGCGTCCTCGGCGCCTGGGCCACGCACAAGAGCGTGGCCAGGGTCGAGAACAACAGGACGATGGACCAGGAGTGGACGGCGCGGCGCTGGTGCAGGGCCGCCCTGAGGATGGACAGCGAGGCGACCATCCAGGGGCCGTAGATCAGCAGTGGCCACCAGCTGACGACGTCGTGGCCGGTGTGGGGTACGGCGCTGTGCCGTAGCGCGTCGCAGATGGCGAGCCCGCTGAAGATGCTCACGACGGCGGCGATGAGCGCGACCAGCACGGACGTGCACAGGCTGCCCGTGCGCACCAGGGCCGCCGCGGGCTTGGCCCGTACGGTCCGTCGGCGGTGCCCCGCGGATGCTTCCGCCGGCCCGGTGCCCGCCGGCCCGGTGCCCGGTGGTCCGGCCACCAGTTTGGTGGTGCTCATCGCGTCGTTCACTTCGTCGAAGACGACCCGGTCGAAGGAGTGCGTCGCGTCGCCCATGCTCCCCTGGAGCAGGCAGGCGAGCTCCTCCGCCGGATCCCACGCGCCGTTCTCCTGGGCCGCGCCGAGTGGCGAATACCCCATGCCGATGTGCTGTTCGGGATCGGGTGCCGGCCGGAACGTGCGGGCATCGGGCTGGGAGGGGAATCCGGTCCAGTCATGATGACCGTATGGTTCATACAAGGGATTCCTGCCTCGATCGGCCGTCGGTGTCGCACATGCCGGGTACGGCCGTGCCGTGCGACCGTCGATTGAACTCGTGGCGGATCGAGCTCATCGCTTCCAGGAAATCCTCGAAGATCGAGGACGAGTAGTTCAGCTCGATTTTCCGACCTTCGTGATGGAGAGCCGCGGTCTCGCCCTGGGCTCGGTCCGATGAAGCCGGTGTGAATGTCCACTTACCCATCCGGGCGGCCTCTGGACTGACGGCGCCATCCTCTTCCCCTGAATGCCGACGGAAGATTGCACCGAGGTTTGCTGTTGTCATAGTCCACCCAACGCTTCCGGCCCCGAGCAGGGTGTGAGCCATGCGGGTGATGATGACGGAGCGCGCGCGTACAGGCCGTTGCCTTTCACCGTTTCCGCCGTCGCGGCGAACCGCCAGAGCCGGGCTTCTCCGCAGATCAGAGCGGTGGTGGCGAGGATTGGGACGGGATGGAACGGGGTAGGGCCGGGGGCCGAACCGTGCCGGCCGGCGTCGCCCCGCGCGGTTCTCGGGGTCGCCTGTGTGGGGGTTGTGCGACCGCCGTGCTGTCGGGCCGGCGCACCCCCGCCCACCCTGCCCCGGAACCGGGCCGCCTCACGAAAATAGGAAATTGCGGCAATCCGACAGGGTGCTGCACATGGCTGCAATGAGGGCGCGGGGCATAACTCTGCATATGCCGCTGCGTTATGTGGAGATGTTGCCGAGGACTCGAACGAGGGCCCTCGTTGCGCGAATCCGTCACCGGAAGGGAGTCGCTGTGGCAGACATGTTGGTGAGGCTCGTGCTGATCTGTGCAGTACTAGGCGCGTTCTGGAGCGCAATGGCGTCGTCGGGCGTGGGCCGCATGCGGCACAAGGACGCCCTCGAACTGAGGCGCCAGCAGCGCTTCAGGTACGTCTCGGAGCGGAACGCGAATGCCCCCTGGCTCTTCCAGCACGAAATGCCGGATACCGCCGCGCCGGCGCGGGAGCCCGTCGGCACCCCGACGTGTTCCGCCTGCGGAGCCCTCGCCGGGTGGGAAGGCGGGGCCCCTGGCTGAACACCGGCGCCGCCCGCCGCTCATGAGGGCCGCGCGTAGATCCGGCTGGTGTCGCGGATGAACTGACGGCTCTGTTCGGGTGCGAGTGCCTGTGCTTGGAGGTGGTCGTACATGAAGTGGTAGGGCCGGCGGTCCGCGGGCTTCTCCAGGTAGAGATCGCTGGTGAAACGCTCCAGGTACACGACTCCCGCGTCGTTGTCGGAGAACGTGAGGATGGAGAACTGCCCCGAGAGACCGGGGTGGGCTCCTGCGGTGTGCGGGAGGACCTGCACGGTGATGTGCGGCTGGGCGCTGATGCGGTCCAGGTGTTCGAGCTGTTCACGCATGATGTCGGCGGTGCCCACGATGCGGTGTAACGCGGATTCGTCCAGGACGACCCATAAACGAAAGGGGCGGGCGGGGTGGTGGGCGCGGTGCTGGCGGCGTAGCCGCACCTCAAGACGGACGGCGGCCTGTTCGGCCGTGATGTGAGGGTTCGTTTCCCCGATGACCGCCTCGGCGTAGGCGGGGGTCTGCAGCAGACCGGGCATCACCAGCGGCTCGTACGAGTGAATGGAGACGGCCTCCGTCTCCATGCCGACGAACACGCCGTAGGGCACGTCGCCGTAGGCGACCCACCAGCCCTGCCGGCCCGACTCCTTCGCCATCCGCATCAGCGAGGCGACGAGCGACTGGTCGATGACGCCGTAGAGTTCGCACAGATCACGCACGTCACGGGGGTTGATCGCACGACGGCCCGTCTCCAGAAGGCTGATCTTGGACTGGGACACCAGCAGCAGACCGGCCACTTGCTGGGACGTCATGCCCGAGGCCCGACGCAGCCGCCGAAGTTCCGCGCCCAGGCGGAGCCTTCTGACGGTGGGGCTTCCGTTCGCCGCCATGGGCGGTTCTACCTCCAACTACACGAACTCACACAGAGATGCAGGGCCCACGGCAAGCGCCAAAAGCATTCTGCTTACCCGAACCGGCGGGGGGCGCACCCGGATGGTGAAGACCACCTATCCGGCCCAACGGGTAGCGCCCGGACTGGCTCCCCCGACGACGGACGGCCCCGCGTCCGGCGCCGCCGGTTGTCCGGAGCGGTCCGCCCGCAGCGGCCGCGACGCCCGCCGCGACCGAAGGGCGGCCGCGTTCCCGCCGCCTTGCGGGCGTCATGCCAGGTGACACCGATCCAGTCCTTCGAGCGGTCGAGTGGCCGATTGTTTACGGCTATGCGCCATCGTACCGAACCCGGAGCGTCACCACGGACGGACCGTCAGTTTCCGGCGAGCGCAATGGTCGTGGCCCCGGCGGCCGGGTTGCGAACCCTCCACGGGCCGCCCCTCGCTCCCCTGGGCGGCCGGCCCACCTCCGGCGGGTCAGTGGCCCGACGTGGCCTTCGCGTACAGCGTCGCCGCGTACTCCCCCAGGATCGTGCTCGTCGAGACGTCGTCCGTGTCCCCGCCCGTCAGGATCCCGATGATCTTGCCGTCTTTCGCGAGCCACGCGCTGCCGCTCGTGCCGCCCGGGAAGTCCGCGCAGTCGAAGCGCTGCTCGGTCGGGGTCTCGCGGATCGCCGACGCCGTGCACGTGCGCGGGACCTTGCGGTCCGCCGGGTAGCCGGTGACGGTGATCTCCTCGCCCGAGCGGCCCGTGGTGTCCAGGGTGGCGGCGCCCGTGACGTCCTCGATGTTGCGGCCCGAGGCGTCCGGGGCGAGGCGGGCGAAGGCGAGGTCGTAGTCGTCGTCCGAGTCCTCGGACCAGCGGGTGTCCTCGAAGACCTCTTCGATGGTCCAGGCGCCGTACGGGGCGCTGCCGTTCGCGTACGCGGGTGCGAAGACCGCGCCCGCGTCGCCGTGCTTCCCGGCGAGCAGGCAGTGCCCGGCGGTGACGATCATGTTCTTGCCCGGGCTGTGCACGACGGTGGCGGTGCAGAAGTGGTCACCCTGTACGCCGCCTTCGAACAGGGCGCCGGTGAAGGCGGCGGGGCTGCCCGGCCGGGGAGTTCCCGAGGCGCTCAACTGCGGCTGCTTCGCAGCTTGCGATCGCGAAGGCGCGCTCGGCGAGGGCTTCGCCGGAGCCGCCGCCTCGACGGGCGCCCGAGACCGGCCCTCCGCGGCCGGCACCACCTTCGTCATGGCAGCCGACGCGCCCAGCGCCGCCACCGCGCACAACACCCCGGTCACCACGGTCCGCTTGTCCACCGCCACCGCCCCTCCCACTTTGCTCCGGCGAAGCATGCCTTGATGTCCGCCCTCGCCGCAAGGGGACCTCCGGCCTCCCGCCGACCCGGCCGCCCGCCCCCGCCTACGCCCCCGCCCACAGCCCTTCCGCCGTCAGGCCCAGCAGGTCGATGGCGTTGCCGCGCACGATGCGGTCCACCACGTCCGGCGCCAGGTGGGACATCTGCGCCTCGCCCACCTCCCGCGACTTCGGCCACGTCGAGTCGGAGTGCGGATAGTCCGTCTCGTAGAGGACGTTCGCGACGCCGATGGAGTCCAGGTTCTTCAGGCCGAACGGGTCGTCGAAGAAGCAGCCGAAGACGTGCTCCGCGAAGAGCTCCGACGGCGGACGGTGCACCTTGTCCGCGACCCCGCCCCAGGCGCGGTTCTCCTCCCACACCACGTCCGCGCGCTCCAGGATGTACGGGATCCAGCCGATCTGGCCCTCCGCGTACATGATCCTGAGGTTCGGGAAGCGCTCGAACTTGCCGCTCATCAGCCAGTCGACCATCGAGAAGCAGCAGTTGGCGAAGGTGATGGTGGAGCCGACCGCCGGCGGCGCGTCCGCCGAGGTCGACGGCATCCTCGACGAGGACCCGATGTGCATCGCGATCACGGTGCCGGTCTCGTCGCACGCCTGGAGGAAGGGGTCCCACTCGTCGGTGTGGATCGAGGGGAGGCCCAGGTGGGGGGGTATCTCCGAGAAGGCGACGGCGCGCACGCCGCGCGCCGCGTTGCGGCGGACCTCGGCGGCGGCGAGGTGGGCGTCCCAGAGCGGGATGAGGGTGAGGGGGATCAGGCGGCCGCGCGCGTCCGGGCCGCACCACTCCTCGACCATCCAGTCGTTGTACGCCCGCACGCCGAGCAGCCCGAGCTCGCGGTCCTTGGCCTCGGTGAAGGTCTGGCCGCAGAAGCGGGGGAAGGTCGGGAAGCACAGCGCCGACTGGACGTGATTGACGTCCATGTCGGCGAGGCGCTCGGGAACCGAGAAGGAGCCGGGGCGCATCTGCTCGTACGTGATGACTTCGAGCTTGATCTCGTCGCGGTCGTAGCCGACGGCGGTGTCGAGGCGGGTGAGGGGTCGGTGCAGGTCCTCGTACACCCACCAGTCGCCGATCGGACCGTCGTCGCCCCTGGCTCCCATGACGGGCGCGAACTTGCCGCCGAGGAAGGTCATTTCCTTCAAGGGGGCGCGGACGATCCGGGGGCCGGTGTCCTGGTATTTGGACGGGAGCCGGTCCCGCCAGACGTGGGGAGGTTCAACCGTGTGGTCGTCCACCGAGATGATCTTCGGGAAGGTCTCCATGTGGACTACGGTAGCGCCGATCTGACGAACCGTCAGCTAGTTGGGGAGTGATCGGTCCGACACGGGCTGACGGGTAAGCGCAAGACAGGGCAGACTGGCCCTTACACCGACGGAAGGCAGGGGGGACGACAGATGGACGGCATACCGGCCATCCCGCACCAGCGGAACCGCCCCGAGGCAGCCCGGCGCCACTCCGTTGCCGCGCCGGACGCCACGACCGGGGCCCGGCCTGACTCCACGACCGCCCGCTCCGCGCAGCCGCACACCACACCCGCGCCCGCGCCCACCGCGGACCCGCACGCCCCCGACGCCGCCCACGCCCCGGACGCCGCCCATGCCCCGGACGCCCCGCCCACCGCGCACCCGGCGGCCGGCGCCGACCGCGCCCCCGCCCCCGACTCCTGCCGCTTCGCCGTCCTCGGCCCCATCCGCGCCTGGCGCGGCGGCGAGGCACTGCCCTCCGGGACCCCCCAGCAGCGCGCCCTGCTCGCCGCGCTCCTGCTGCGCGGCGGCCGTACCGCGACCGCGCCCGAGCTGATCGACGCCATCTGGGGCGAGGACCCGCCGCAGCAGGCCCTCGCCACGATCCGTACGTACGCCTCCCGCCTGCGCAAGGTCCTCGCGCCGGGCATGCTCGTCACCGAGTCCGGCGGCTACGCCATCCACACCCCCGCCGACGCCCTCGACCTCGGCACCGCCCGCGCCCTCGCCGCCGAAGCCGAGCAGGCGCGCGGCGCCGGCGACCGGATCCTCGCCCGTACGCTCCTCGACCGCGCCCTCGACCTGTGGGACGGGGAACCGCTCGCCGGGGTCCCCGGCCCGCACGCCGACACCGAGCGCACCCGGCTCCAGGAGTGGCGCCTGCAGCTGCTGGAGACCCGCCTCGACCTCGACCTGGAGGTCGGCCACCACGCCGAGGCCGTTTCCGAGCTCACCGCCCTCACCGCCGCCCACCCGCTGCGCGAACGGCTGCGCGAGCTCCTCATGCTCGCCCTGTACCGCAGCGGCCGGCAGGCCGAGGCCCTCGCCGTGTACGCCGACACCCGCCGGCTCCTCGCGGACGAACTCGGCGTGGACCCCCGGCCCGAACTCGCCGCGCTCCAGCAGCGCATCCTGCGCGCGGACGCCGAACTCGCCCGCGCCGAAGATCCGGCCCCGGCCGCCGCGCCCGCACTCGTAAGGCCCGCCCAATTGCCCGCCACCGTGGCCGACTTCACCGGCCGAGCCACCTTCGTCAACGAGCTCGGCGAGATCCTGGCCGGCGTCGGCGGCCAGGTCATGGCCGTCTCCGCCCTCGCCGGCATCGGCGGCGTCGGCAAGACCACCCTCGCCGTGCACGTCGCGCACGCCGCCCGCCCGCACTTCCCCGACGGCCAGCTCTACGTGGACCTCCAGGGCACCGAGCCCCGGCCCGCCGAGCCCGTCGCCGTCCTCGGCTCCTTCCTGCGCGCCCTCGGCACCCCCGACACGGCCATCCCGGACAGCGCCGCCGAGCGGGCCGCGCTCTACCGCTCCACGCTCGACGGCCGCCGCGTCCTGGTCCTGCTCGACAACGCCCGCGACGCCGCCCAGGTCCGTCCGCTGCTTCCGGGCACCGCGGGCTGCGCCGCGCTCGTCACCAGCCGGGTCCGCATGGCGGGCCTCGCCGGGGCCCATCTCGTGGACCTCGACGTGATGAGCCCCGAGGAAGCCCTCCAGCTGTTCACCCGGATCGTGGGCACGGAGCGCGTCGGCGCCGAACGCCAGGCCGCCCTCGACGTGGTCGGCGCCTGCGGGTTCCTGCCGCTCGCCATCCGCATCGCCGCCTCCCGGCTCGCCGCCCGCCGCACCTGGACCGTGTCCGTCCTCGCCGCGAAGCTGGCGGACGAGCGCCGCCGCCTCGACGAGCTCCAGGCCGGCGACCTCGCCGTCAAGGCCACCTTCGAGCTCGGCTACGGGCAGCTGGAGCCCGAGCAGCAGCGCGCCTTCCGCCTCCTCGGCCTCGCCGACGGGCCCGACATCTCCCTGGCCGCCGCGGCCGCCGCGCTCGACCTGCCCGAGTACGACACCGAGGACCTCCTCGAAGCGCTGGTGGACTGCTCCCTCCTCGAATCGGCCGCGCCCGGCCGCTACCGCTTCCACGACCTCGTACGGCTCTACGCGCGTGCGTGCGCCGAGCGCGACGAACAGCCGCCGAGCAGCCGGGACGCCGCCCTGGACCGGCTGCTGGACTTCTACCTCGCCACCGCCTCCGCGGTGTACGCGATGGAGCGCCCGGGTGACCGGCTGCCCGCGCACCTGTCCGCGACCCACTACCCCGGGCTGCGCTTCGCCGAGCCGCGCGCCGCCCTCGACTGGCTGTACGCCGAGGCCGACCCGCTGCTGGCCTGCGTCCGGCAGGCCTCCGTACGCTCGACCGGGCGGGCGGACGTACTGCGCCGGGCCGTCGACCTCCTGTGGGCGGCGAAGGACCTCGCCGAGTCGGGGGCCAACTCCAAGCAGTACGAGTCCGCCGCCGTGGCCCTGCGCGACGCCGCGCACGCCGCGAAGGACCCGCACGCGGAGGGCCGCGCCCGGACCACCCTCACCAACGTCCACCTGGTCGCGGGCCGCTTCGGCGAGGCCGACGAGGAGGCCCGCCAGGCGATGGACCTCGCCCGCGAGGCCGGCGACCCGCTGCCCAGCTGCTGGGCGCCCAACGACCGCGGGATCATCGCCCTCTACCAGGGGCGGCACGCCGACGGCGAGCGGTACCTGCTGGAGGCCATCGACAACTTCCGTGCCGACGGCAACCACATCGGCGAGGCCAGCGCGCTGTGCAACCTGTCCCGGATCCACGTGGAACTGGGCCGTCTGACCAGCGCCATCGACCTCGCCGAGCAGGGCATCGCCATATACGACCGGATGGGGCTGACCCTGCGCCTGGCCAACGGCCGCTACGCGCTGGGCATCGCCCTCACCGAGGCGGGGCGGCTCGGCGAGGCGCAGACGCAGCTGACCGAGGCGCTCTCGCTGTTCCACGACAACCGGCAGCCGCTGTGGGAGGGCGTGACGCACTTCCGGCTCGCCGTCGCCCATCTGGCCGCGCACCGGCCCACGCTGGCCGCCGCACACGCCGAGCAGGCGATCGCGCTGCGCGGGATCGGCGGGGAGTGGCGGCGGGCGACGGTGCTGACGGTACTGGGCAAGGCGCTGCGCAGGCTGGGCCAGCGGGACCGGGCGCGGGTGTGCTGGCGGGACGCGGAGGTCGTGTTCAAGCAGCTGAAGTCGGCCGAGCTCGCCGAGGTACAGGCCCTGTTGGCGGCCGAGGTCGCGGCCTGAGCTGGGGGGACCGGCGGCGGGACGGCTCCGGGCCGTCCGCTGATCGACTGATGAACGAGGCATTCATCGTTCGTTTATCGCCGCCCGGCACGATAGAGACATCGACTCACCGCATCGGGGGACGCGGGAGTCGGCTGGAGGACCACCCGTTCGGCGGTCCGCGGGGGAATCGCCGAACGGGCCCGACACACCCATCAGGAGAACCGATGACGACGAACGAGAACATCCTGCCGAACGACGGCGACATCAAGCCGATGGACAATCACGCGTCCGGGATCGAGATCAAGCCGCTCGACGACAGCCTGACACCGGGCGTCGACATCACACCGATGGACAATCACGCCTCCGGCATCGAGATCAAGCCGCTGGAGAAGAACCCGGCTTCGGCCGAGGACATCGTGGCGATGGACAACCACGCCTCGGGGCCGCGGCCGTAAGACGTCCCACGGGGGATACGGGGGACGGGGGGCCGGTCCCACGGGGGATACGGGGGACCGGGTTCAACGGGGGGGCCACGGCGGGATTCGGGGGAACCCGCCGTGGTCGACGGGGGAGCACGAGCCGGTGGGTCACGGGGGACCACCGGTGCACGAGAACAACGGGGGAGCACCACAGGGACGGCGGCCGCGGTGGCCCGGAGGGGGAGCCACCGCGGCCGTCGTCGCATGCCCATGTCCGGGGCCGGGCCGATGACGGGCCGACGAGGGGGTCAGCCGCGCTGGAGCAGGAGTTCCACGCCCCGCGCGGCTTCGAGCAGCGCCGGCGAGAAGCGCTCCAGTTCCGTCCGGGTGGTCAGGGCCGCGGCCGCGGTGAGGCTGATGCCGCCGACCGGGGCTCCGTCGTGGCCGAAGACGGGCGCGGCCAGGCAGCGTACGGCCCCGGACCCGGCCCCCGCCCCCGCCTGCGTCCCTTCCTCCGCGTCGTCCAGGGCGTAGCCGAGCTCGCGTACCTCGCTCAGCTCGCCGGGGGCGTGCGCCGGCGCTCCGGCGGCCCGGCACAGCGCCCGCGCCTCCTCCGGCGGGAGGTGGGCCAGGACGGAGCGGCCGATGGCGGTGGAGTGCAGGGCGGCGCGCATGCCGAGGCGGGCGGGGCTGCGGAAGGGGCGGCCGCTCTCGACCTTGCGGATGTACGTGAGGGCGGCGCCGTGGCGCAGCGCCAGGTGGACGGCGTGGCCGGTGCCCTTGTGCAGGAACTCCAGCAGCTCGGTGATCCCCTCGGGCCGCTCGGCGCAGACCCTGGCGGCAACCGAGCGCAGCCGCAGGCCGATGCCGTAGCTGCCCTCCCCGTCGGTGACGGCGTAGCCCTGCTCGACGAGCGAGGCCAGGATCCGGTACGTGCTGGACTTGGGCACGCCCGAGGCGGCGGCCACCTCCGCGAGCCGGTGCGGGCCGCCGGGTGCGCTCAGCTCCTCGATGATCCGCAGGGTCTTCTCCAGGGCGCTGCTTCCGGCCATCGAGCTCCGTACGGCGCTCACCACGAAACCCCAAGCTTTGGCAAAATGGACGTTTTCTACTGTACGTCACGAGAAGACCGTTTTGATCCGCGGTCGCGGCCGCGCGGAAGGACCCGCCCCGGCCAGGGCCCTCCCTCATTAGGCTGGGCCCGTGTTCACCTCACAGGGACCCACCGTCCGCGAGCTCGCCGCGCAGGCGCTCTCGTCCGTCGAGCGCGGGTACGACCTGCTCTCCCCCAAGTTCGACCAGACCCCCTTCCGCACGCCCGACCGGATGCTCGACGCGGTCGAGGAGACGCTCGCCCAGCGGGAGGGCTCCTTCGGGTCCGGGCTCGACGTGTGCTGCGGGACCGGCGCCGGGCTCGGGATGCTGCTGCGGCTGTGCCGGGGCCGGGTGACCGGGGTGGACCTGAGCGCGGGCATGCTGGCGGAGGCCGCGCGGGCGTACCCCG
The DNA here is from genome assembly GCF_008704935.1 of Streptomyces vinaceus. Taxonomy (NCBI): domain Bacteria; kingdom Bacillati; phylum Actinomycetota; class Actinomycetes; order Kitasatosporales; family Streptomycetaceae; genus Streptomyces; species Streptomyces vinaceus. Next base: position 4,262,108 of record NZ_CP023692.1, on the reverse strand, counting down.
ACGAGCGCGTCGACCTCGTACGGGCCGACGCGCGGGCGCTGCCGCCCGGGCCGGCGGATCCGTACGACCTGGCCGTCAGCTTCGGGGCCTTCGGCCACTTCCTCCCGGCCGAACGGCCCGCCCTCTTCTCCGGCGTCCACGCCGCGCTGCGCCCGGGCGGCCTCTTCGCCTTCCCGATCGGGGCGCCGATCACGCCGGCCTCCGCCGCGTGGTGGGCGGTGACGGGCTTCGACGCCGCGATGCGGGTGCGCAACGCGGTGTGGCGGCCGCCGTTCGTCATGTACTACCGGACCTTCCCGCTGGGCGGCGTCCGCGCCGACCTGCGCGCGGCCGGCTTCACGGTGGAGACGGTCCCGCTGGACCACTTCGGCCGCCGCCCCGACGGCACCCCCCGCTGGCGCCTGGTCCTGGCCCGCAGGGCGACCGGAGCGCCGGTAGGGAGAGCTGAGGACGAGTAGCCGACTCAGCATCCACTGGAGGACGCCGTGGCAGCCGGGCTTCCCGAATGGATGCTCCCGCCCCGCCCGAGCGGTTGGGAAGCGGACGACCTCGACCACTGGCCGCAGGCCCCCCGGCACACCGAGCTCATCGACGGAGCGCCCCCCACCCCTGGCGGGTCGAGGACGAGGAGGGTGATCCCGTCGTGCACGTCTACGAGCTGGACGTGGTCACCCGGACGTACGTCCCGACCGGGATCCACCGCGACCGGATCAAGGTGGCGGTCCCGTTCCCCCTGGACATCGACCTGGGCACCCTCACGCCCTGAGCGGGCGGGCGCGGAGTTCGCGTTTGAGGACCTTTCCGCTCGCGTTGCGCGGGAGTTCGGTGACGAACTCGACCTCGCGCGGCACCTTGTAGTTGGCCATCTCGCGGCGCGACCAGGCGATCAGGTCGTCGGAGGTGAGGGTGGAGCCCGGGCGGCGGACCGCGTACGCCTTGCCGACCTCGCCCAGGCGCGGATCGGAGATCCCGACGACGGCCACGTCGGCCACGTCCGGGTGCAGGCCCAGGAGTTGCTCTATCTCCGCTGGGTAGGCGTTGAACCCGCCGACGATGAACATGTCCTTGATCCGGTCGGTGATGCGCAGGTTGCCCTCGGCGTCGAGGACCCCCACGTCGCCGGTGCGCAGCCAGCCGTCGGGGGTGATGGCCTCGGCGGTCTCGGCCGGGTCCTCGAAGTAGCCCCGCATCACGTGGTGGCCGCGCACCCACACCTCGCCCGCGGTGCCCACGGGCCGCTCCGTGCCCTGCCGGTCGGCGACGACCCTGACCTCCGTGTCCGGGATGGGCCGCCCGGAGGTGGCGGCGATGACCTCGGCCGGGTCCCCGCGGCGGCACATGGTGACGATGCCGCTGGCCTCGGAGAGCCCGTACGCGGTGAGGACGGTGGCGATGTGCAGTTCTCCGCGGAGCCGTTCGACGAGCTGGAGCGGGACGACGGCGGCGCCGGTGACGACCAGGCGCAGCGCGGACAGGTCGTGGTGGTCGCGCTGGGGGTGGTCCAGGAGCGACTGGTGGAGGGTGGGCGGGCCGGGGAGTACGGAGATCCGCTCGGCGGCGATGTTGGCGAGGACGGTGTCCACGTTGAAGACGGGCTGCGGGACCATCGTGGCCCCGCGCATCAGGCAGGCGATGATGCCGGCCTTGTAGCCGAAGGTGTGGAAGAAGGGGTTCACGATCAGATAGCGGTCGCCCTCGCGCAGCCCCGCGAGCTCGCTCCAGACGTCGTAGCAGCGCAGCGACTGGGCGTGGCTGATGACGGCGCCCTTGGGGCTGCCGGTGGTGCCGGAGGTGAAGATGATGTCGGAGGGGGCCTCGGGGCGGATGGACTCGGCGCGTTCGCGCACGGCGTCGGCGCCGGTCCCGTCCCCGCCGGCCAGGAAGTCCTTCCAGGTGCGGAACTCCTGCGGGGCGTCCTCGGCGAGCACGACGACCTGTTCGAGGTGCGGCAGCCCGGGCAGCGGGCCGTGGCCCTCCCCTTCGGCGGCCGCCCGGCGCAGGGAGGCGACGTACGAGGTGCCGAGGAAGGTGCCGGTGACGAACAGGAGTCTGGCCCGGCTGCGCCGCAGGACGTACGCGGCCTCCGAGCCCTTGAAACGGGTGTTGAGGGGGACGAGGACGGCGCCCGCCGAGACCGCGCCGAGCGCGCAGACGATCCACTCCAGGGTGTTGGGGGCCCAGACGGCGACGCGGTCCCCCGGCTCGATCCCGGCGGCGATGGCGGCGGCCGCGGCCCGCTCCACGCGCTCGCCGAGCTGCGCGTAGCTGATGCGGACGCGCCCGTCGACGACGGCTTCGCGGTCGGCGTACTCCGCGGCCGCCGCGCGCACCAGTCCCGCGATGGAGCCCCAGCGCAGATCCCCCCGCGCGTCTTCGGTCATCGCACACCCCTCCCGGTAGCTGACTATCCGTCAGATTAGCTGTAGCCTTCGCGGCTGTCAGTACTGGTGCAGCCCCGGAGGTGGCGATGGCGGCAACACTCAAGGACGCTACGGCGGTAGTCGGGATCGGCCAGACCGCCTTTGCCAAACGGCTCCCCGAGTCGGAGAAGGAGTTGGCGTGCCGCGCCGTCCTCGCCGCCCTCGCCGACGCCGGAATAGCGCCCTCCGAAGTCGACGCCTTCTCCTCGTACACGATGGAGGAGACCGACGAGGTCGAGGTGGCCAAGGCCATCGGCGCCGGCGACGTCACCTTCTTCTCCAAGATCGGCTATGGCGGCGGCGGTTCCTGCGCCACCGTCGGCCACCTCGCGGCCGCCGTCGCCACCGGGCAGGCGAGCGTGGGCGTCGCCTGGCGCTCGCGCAAACGCGGCTCCGGCCCCCGCCCCTGGAAGAACACCGCGGTCCAACTGCCCACCCCCGGCCAGTGGACCCGCCCCTTCGGGCTGCTGCGCCCCGCCGACGAGATCGGCATGCTGGCCCGGCGCTACATGCACGAGTACGGCGCCACCCGCGACCACCTCTTCAACGTCGCCATGGCCTGCCGCAACCGGGCCAACGAGAACCCGGCAGCGATGATGTACGAGCGCCCGCTGACCCGCGAGATGTACATGACCTCCCGCATGATCAGCGACCCGCTCTGCCTCTTCGACAACTGCCTGGAGACGGACGGGGCGCTGGCCTGCGTGATCGTCTCCGCCGAGCGCGCCCGCGACTGCCGCCACAAACCCGTGTACGTCCACTCCGTCGCCCAGGGCCTGCCCGCCCAGCACCACGGCATGGTCAACTACTGGAACGACGACCCGCTGTCCGGGCCCGCCTGGACCGCCGCCCGGCACCTGTGGAAGCACGCCGACTTCGGGCCCCAGGACGTGGACGTGGCCCAGATCTACGACGCGTTCACCCCGCTCATCCCGCTCTCCCTGGAGGGCTACGGCTTCTGCGGGCGCGGCGAGGGCGCCGCGTTCACCGAGGGCGGGGCCCTGGAGATGGGCGGCCGGCTCCCGATCAACACCGGGGGCGGCGGCCTGTCCGAGGCCTACGTGCACGGCTTCAACCTGATCAACGAGGGCGTCAAGCAGCTCCGGGGGATCTCCACCGCCCAGGTGCCGGACGCCGCGACCTGTCTGGTGACGGCCGGCGAGGGTGTCCCGACGTCCGCGATCCTGCTGAGGAGCTGACCCGATGACCACCACCTCCGCCGCCGTGGACGACCTGCTCCTGCCCGTCCCCGACGAGGACGGCGCCCCCTTCTGGGAGTACGCCGCCCGGGGCGAACTCCGCGTCCAGGCCTGCGCCTCCTGCGGCCGGCTCCGCTTCCCGCCCCGCCCCTGCTGCCCGCACTGCCAGTCGTTCGACTCCGAGTGGCGCCCGATGAGCGGCCGCGGGCGGATCTGGTCGTACGTACGGCCGCATCCGCCGCTGCTGCCCGCGTACGCCGCGCAGGCCCCGTACAACGTGATCCTCGTGGAGCTCGCCGACGCCCCGCACATCCGCCTCGCCGGGAACCTGGTCACCTCGGCCGACGCCCCGCTGAACTCGGTGGACCCGGCCCGCCTGCGCATCGGCGCCCGCGTCCAAGTGGTGTTCACGCGGACCGGCGGGGTGAGCGTGCCGCGCTGGGTGCTGGAGAAGCCGTGACGGTACGGGTCGAGCGGGACAAGGCGAGCGGGGTCGCGGTCGTCACCCTGGACCGGGAGCGCAAGCACAACGCGATCGACCTGGCGACGGCCGCGGAACTGGCCTCGGTGTGGCGGGAGTTCCGGTCCGCCGACGACGTACGGGCGGTCGTGCTGACCGGCGCCGGACGGGCGGCCTTCTGCACGGGCATCGACCGCGGGGTGGAGGTGCCCCAGCCGTCCTCCCCGTACTCGGTGGACGATCCGCTGGTGGCGATCGGCCCGAAGGCGAACGACCTGTGGAAGCCGGTGATCGCAGCCGTCAACGGCATGGCGTGCGGCGGGGCGTTCTACCTGCTGGGCGAGTCGGAGTTCATCGTCTCCTCCCGGGCGGCGACGTACTTCGACCCGCACACGACGTACGGGATGGTCAGCGCGTACGAGGCCGTGTACATGGCGCAGCGGATGCCGTTCGGGGAGGCCGCCCGGATGTCCCTGATGGGGACGGCGGAACGGCTGTCCGCGCGGCGGGCGTACGAGATCGGCCTGGTCTCGGAGCTGGCCGGACCCGATGAGCTGCTCCCGGCGGCGCTGCGGGCGGCGCGGACGCTGGCCGGCTGTCCGACGGAGGCCGTGCAGGGCACCGTACGGGCCCTGTGGTCGGCGAAGCAGGCCGCGCTGCAGCAGGCGCTGGCGCAGGCCCCGGCGCTGATCTCGCTGGGGAACCTCTCCCCGGAGCGGCAGGCGGGCCTGTTCGCGGGGCGCGGGAGGGCGCCGGAGCCGCGGATCCGCTAACCGGGGGGACGCAGAGCCGGGCCCTCTAGTTGATGGTGCCCACGACGCAGGTACCGACGTCGGCCGCCTTGTCCTTCTGGGTCAGGGCGGCGGTGACCGTACGGGTCTCGTGGGCCTTGAGCGAGACCGGGACGGTGGTGCGCTCCACGACGCCGGTCGCGCCCTGGAAGACGACCGGGACGTTGACCAGGCGCGTGGTGTCCACGTCGGAGGTCACCCGGAGCACGGCCTCCGGCCTGCCGGGTCCGGCGCAGGTGACGACCGAGGCGTGTGCGGGTGCACCGGCGCTCTTGGTGGGCGAGGGGGTGGACTTCCCGCTGCCGCTGCTGCCGCTACTGCTGCTGTTGCCGTTGTTGCCGCCGTTGTAGCTGCTCCTCTTCTTGGAGCTGGAGCAACCGCCACCGCTGCCACTGCCACTGCTCTTCGAGCCGTGCCCGTGCCCGCTCGAAGAAAATCCGGTGAGCGCGAAGACGACGGCGACCAGCACCGCCGTGAACCTGATGCGACGCCCAGCCACCATGGCCCGATTCCCTCCCCTGGACAACGGCGGGCCACGCTACCACCGCCCGTTCCCTCCCCCACCGCCACGGCACCGGCCGTACCGCGGCGAGACGTCGGGAGGCCCCCCGGGGCCCTGGGGTCCCCAGGGCCCTGGGATCCCGGATCAGTACTCGCCGTCGAGCGCGGAGGAGGAGGCGGCGCGGAAGCAGGCGGACACGACGCTGAAGAGGATCAGTGGCTCCCCCGTGGCCGATTTCTTCTCGCCCGTGATGTGCACGGCGAACTGCTCGGCCTTGTTCTCGGCGTAGATCTCGGGGTCCTGCGCCTGGCTGTTGGCCTTGCCGTCCTTGGTGATCTTCCAGCCGTTCTCACCGAGCGCCTTGCGCAGGTTCTGCATGCCCTCCTCGACCTGGGCGTCGGAGATCTCGTACACCGACCACGGGTGGTCCGTGGAGAACAGGTCGTCTCCGTATTCCCGGCAGCGCGTGACGCTCGGCCCGGGCTCGGTCACCTTGCCCTTGATCCCGGTCATCTCCAGCAGCCGGCTGGAGATCTGCTTCGTCTTCGTGCGCGCAGGATCCGGATCCATCCTGACGGGCGTGTAACTCAGTTCTTTCACGTTGGAACACCCCACGGACAACAGGGAAAGCGAGCCGGCGAGAACGACGGCGAGAGCCGTGGCCCGCAACGGTATGGACTTCGTGCGATCGGCCGTTGACTTCCTCATATCAGTCAAGGACCACCTTGTCGTAACGACCGGCAACCACTCTCGCCTGGTTTTCAAGACTGAAGGAGTCCTTTCTCCAGTAGTCGGTGTGGCTGTCCGCGTCGTTGTCCATGATATGGGCTCCGAAATCCTCGTCGGAAGGCACGTTCTGCCCCCAGACCGACCCGAACGGCAATATTTCCTTCCAGAACGGCGTACCGCCGCCGAGCCCCGCGAACTTGCCGCCCGCCGGCACCTGGTCCTTGGTGAAGGACGCGGCTTCCGACCACACGTGCCCCTCTTCGACGTCCAAGTCCTTGGCGTGGCCGACCAGCATGCCGGGACTGCCCGCCACGAGGATGTCGTCCGTCCGCAGGTCGCCCGCGTTGGAGGCGGCACCGATGACGGTGCTGCCGTAGCTGTGCCCGATGAGCGTGGTGTGGCTCCCGCCGTCGCCGCCCTGGATGTGCTCAAGGCCCGCCATGAAGTGGTTCAGGTCGGGCGCCGCATCGTGGGCGTAGCCCTTGGTCATCGCCTCGGGAACGATGCTCTGCGGGGCGTCGTATCCGATCCAGGTGATGGTGGACACGTTCTGGCCGGGTACTTGGGCGTGGGTCTTCTTCCACAGCTCACCCATGTGACCGATGTAGTCGTCGCTCTTCTCGATGGCGGTGAAAGTACCGGGGACGAATACGGCCGTGTGGTCGGCCGTTTCCGGGTTGCCGTTCGCGACGATGGCCCGGCCTCCGCCCTTGGTGTCGAATCCGAGGAGGTAGGCCTCCGGCAGGCCTTCCTTACCGGTTGCGTCGAAGCGGGCCTGGATGGCGTTCATGCCTTCGAGGTTCCTCTTCAGGAATTCCTCGTCCTTGGCGTACTTGTCGTGCCACTCACGCCACTCGTCGGTCTCTTCGCGCGTCCAGGCGCGCCCGTGCTGGACGTAGTGGTACCTGGACTTGGGTTCCTTGGGGATCGCGTCGTACTTGATCTGGAACTCGGCCTTCTTCTCGGCGAGTACGGTGCGATTGGCCTCGTCCCGGACCGCGGAGGGCAGCCCGTCGAGCGCCCCCACCTCGGCCGCGTTCAGGGAGAGGTAGGCCGACTGCTCGTCCGGGGACAGCCCCTTCCACCAGTCCGCGTTCGCCTTCGGGTCATCGCCCTTCGGCGGAGGCTTGATGTGGTCCAGGTAGTCCTTGGCTCCGGCGCGGACGTCGGCGGTGTCGCTCTGGGTGTCCGCCCAGTCCCTGTCGGAGACGACCAGGTCGTCGTCTGCCTTGAGTTTGCGCAGCTTGGGTGCCCAGAGGGCGTCCGCCTCGGTCGCCTCGGCGACGGCTTGCGCGATCCGGTTGGCGATCGCCACCGCCTTCCCGAAGTTCGGGTTGGGGTGGATGTTCGCCGCCTGGCGCTCCAGGGCGGAGGCCAGGTCGTTGGCGTCGCGCGTCGGATCGATGATCGTTCCGGCGGGCTTGCCCTTCGCGCTGCCCGTGACCGTGCCGCCCTCGGGGATCTTCCCGTCCTTCTCCTCACCGCCGGGCGGGAAGGTCACCGAACCGTCCGCGCCCACCGTGAGCTTCTGGTGCGCCGCGTCCTCCAGGGCATCGTCCAGCTTCTTCTTCGCGTCCGTCATCGCGGCCGCGAACGCCTTGAGGGACGTGGCCGCGAGACCGCATTCCACCTGCACGTAGTGGAAGTTCTTCGCCAGGTCCCTCAGCGATCCCAGCGCGGCTTCCACGGCCACGCCGTGGAGGCCTGCCTGCAGGCGGGCCGATATCTGCCCCTCGGTGTCGCCGTGGGCGTGGTCGGCCATGTCACTGGCCGCCTTGTAACCGTCAGCCGCCTCGGTGAACTCGGACGGCTTGAGGGCCTTGAGCGCTGCGTAGTCCATGGGTCAGGCTCACCGGCCCCCGTCGCTGCCGCCGGTGGCGGGAGTGTCCTTGTACTTGCCGTCGATCTGGTGGAAGCCGCCCCGGATGGCCTCGTCGTTCTCGTACTGGCCCTGGCCGGCCTTCTCCAGGGGCCCCTGGAGGGCGGTGCACTTGCCCGCCAGGTTCTCCAGGTACGTCTTCCAGGACTGGTACAGCTCCGCTTGGGCCGTCGCGCTCTCCACGCCGGTCAGGGCCGCGCCCTTTTGGCCCGCCTCCAGCGCGCTCGCGCCGGTCTTGATGCTCGTCGACAGACCGCCGAGGTCTTTGCTGGCCCGGTTCCAGACCGCCTGGTCGGACTTCAGGTCGCCGCTGCCACCGCCACCGCCGCCGTCGGTGGGAGCGGCGCTCGCGAGGCGCATGTCCACCCCGGCCGCCGCCTGCTGTTTGAGTCCGGCCCACTCCGTGTCGAACGTCACCACGCCGAATCGACCCCCGTCTTCGCTTTGATCAGATCGAGGAATCATCCTATGAACACGTTCGCAAAGCGCAGATCCAACCCAACAGCGTGAGGAATCAATGGCGATGGGCCGTCTCTGGGACAAGTGGATGGGTACCCGGTACCCCGACGGCGACGGCGCGGCCGTCCCCACCCAGGAGCTCCGCCACGCACTGCTCGCCCTGAACGGCACCGGTGTCCCGTTCACCGTCCGCGAGTCCTCGGGATCCGATCTGGTGGCCCAGTGGCAGGTGAGGGAGCCCGCCCGGGGTTCAGGCCCCACCCGGACGCAGGTGCAGCGGACCTTCAAGATCTGGCTGCGCTTCGTCCCGGCGGAACGCGAGGTGCGGGCCATGGACGAGCAGTGGGCGGTCACACTGGCCGGACCGCCGCCCGGCCGTCAGATCCGGCGCGAGCGCGGCCGGGGGCCCATCCGCAGCGTCCACAAGGAATGGACGCTGGAGCGGGGCCCCGACGGGCGCCGCCACAAGGTCGAAACGTTCGGCCTGGACACGCGGGACATGAAGGACCCCCTGCGCGAGGCGGTCGTCAAGTCCGGCTGGACCTGGCGCGGGGTCCTCAAGCTCTGACCCCGCCGTACTCCGGCGTCACTCCGGGTCGGTGTCCTTGAAGCACTCGGAGTACACGCTGAAGTTGATCAGTTCCTCGCCTCCGTCGGAGCCGTCCATCCAGCTGGCCTCGAGCTGGGTGCGGGTCGTCTCGTGGACGGCGAAGACCTCGGGCGTCTTGGCCTTGGTGTGGGGGTTCGGGCCGTTCTTCACGACCTTCCAGCCGTTCGCCGGAAGTTGTACGGCGAGACTCCGCATGCCCTGGCCGAGCGCGTCGTGGTCCACGCCGTAAACGGACCAGACGTGCCGGACGGACCGGAGGCCCTTCTTCTCCTCGCTCGTGCCGCAGGGGGAGACCGCCGGTCCCCCCTCGGTCACCTTGCCGTTGATCCGGGTCAGGCCGAGCGCCCCGCTCGACAGGTCGCCGACCTCCTTCTCCACTTCCTGGCGGCTGCGGGACCGGGGGTCGTACGTGCCCTGGGGTGTGCCGTCCGCGGACGAGCATCCTGCGGTGAGGGTCAGGGCGCCCAGAAGCGTCATCGCGGTGACGTGGCGCCTGCTTCGTGCAGCCACTGGTGGGGCTCCCGTTCGAGGTCGACTCTGCTGTTCGGCCGGTGACCACTGCCGCCTGCTTCGGCAAGCCGGGGGAAGGCTGCGGCCCGATCTCCTCTTCCCCGGCAAACGGCGGCGGCCCCGTCCCACGTGCGGGGGCGGGGCCGACCAGCCGGTGCGGCGGGTGGTGCGCGGTGGGTCAGGCCTTGTCGACTACGCCGGAGGCGGCGATCTCGATCTTGCCCTTGGGGGCGCCGGACTGGGAGCCCAGGGCCTCGATCTGGTCGACCAGGGCCTGGCCCTCGACGACCTCGCCGAAGACGACGTGCTTGCCGTCCAGCCACGGGGTGACGACGGTGGTGATGAAGAACTGCGAGCCGTTGGTGTTGCGGCCGGCGTTCGCCATCGACAGCAGGTACGGGCGGTCGTGCTTCAGGTTGAAGTTCTCGTCGGCGAACTTCTCACCGTAGATGGACTTGCCACCGGTGCCGTTGTGGTTGGTGAAGTCACCGCCCTGGAGCATGAACTGGGGGATGACCCGGTGGAAACCGGAACCGGCGTAGCCGAAGCCGTTCTGGCCGGTGGCCAGCTCGCGGAAGTTGCGCGCCGTCTGCGGGACGACATCGTCGAAGAGGTTGAAGACGATGCGGCCGGCCGGGGCGCCGTTGATGTTGATGTCGAAGTAAACGTTGCTCATGGGGTCCATCCTGTCACTCCCGGTGCCGCACGCGACTCGGAGGGGCCCGAAAACCCTCACCCGGCGGTACGGGTCCCCGTGCCCTTGGCAGCGTCCAGCGCGTAGACGCAGCGGTCCTTGCTGCATGCGTAGACCACGCCCGCCTCGGCCACCGGGGCCCCCGTGATCTCCCCGCCGGTGGCCAGCTTCCAGCGCAGCTGGCCGCCCGCCGCGTCCAGCGTGTACAGGCAGTGGTCGGCCGATCCGAAGTGCACCCGGCCGTCCGCGACCGCCGGCGGGCCGGTGATCTCGCCGCCCGCGGCGAAGCGCCACTTCGGGGTGCCCGTGACCGCGTCGAGCGTGTACAGCGCGCTGCCCGCGCCCAGGTGGACGTTGCCGCCCGCGACCATCACCGGGTCCGAGGACGGGCGCGGCTCGGTGGCGATGCGCCAGCGGTCGTTGCCGGTGGCCGCGTCCAGGGCGTAGACCGTGCCCAGGTAGTCGGCGAGGTAGACCCCGCCGCCCGTGACCGCCGCGCCCGGCGCGAACGCGGGGGGCGCCAGGAAGACCGCCGGGGCCTCGAAGTGCCAGCGGACCCGCCCCGAGGCGCGGTCCACGGACAGTACGCGGGTGCCGGCGGCGATGTAGACGTTGCCGTCGGGGGCCGGGGTGACCCGTACGGGGACGTTGCCGCAGGAGGCCGCGTCGCCGACCGGGTACGACCAGGACTCGCGGCCGCTGCGCGCGTCGAGGGCGCGCAGCCGCGCCTCCTGCCACACGTACACCGTGCCCTCGTGGAGGACGGGGGCCGCCTCGGGGGTCTCGAAGTCGCTCTGGGCGCCGGTCAGCTCCCACAGCTTCTGCCCGTTGGAAGCCTCCCAGCCCTGTACGCCGCCGCCGCGCGTGGCGGTGACGACGGTGCCCCGGTCGGCGCGCAGCGCGTACACCCAGGCGTCGGTGTTCAGCCGCCAGCGCTCGGAGCCGTCGCCGGCGTCGAGCGCGTAGAGGGAGGGGCCGTCGGAGGCGTGGATGCGGCCGTCCGAGACGGCCATGGACCAGGCGACGTCGCGGGTCTTGAACTGGCGGCGGCCGCTGGCCACGTCCAGGGCGTGCACCTCGAAGGAGGTCACGTACAGCAGGTCCCCGGCGACGGTCGGGGTGCCCCAGACCTCGTTCGACATGCGGAAGCGCCAGGGCCGCCAGCGGCCGCTGTCGGGCCCCGCGGCGGGCGAGGGCACCACGGGCGAGGCGGAGGAGGAGGCCGGGGCGCGGCCCTGGGAGGTGGCCACCACGCCGCCCGGAGGGCGGACCCAGCCGGTCGCCGAGTCGGCGGCGGCCGCGTGCGCGGCGGGCGCGGCGGCGCTCGCGCGCGGTCCGGGCCCGATCGGCACCGGGGAGCCGGCCAGCCGCACCGGTTCGCCGGACGGCGCCGGGGCGACCGGCCGCGGCGGGTGCTGCGGGCGCTGGGGCAGGGCCTGGCCGGTCCGCGGGTCGACCCAGGGGTCGCCGGCGCCCGGGCCGGCGCCGCGGCCGGGCTCGCGGCGGTGCGTCGGGGCGTCGGAGCCGCGCCCCGGGCCGCGGCCGGGCGCGGGGACCGGTGCGGCGGCCGTACGCTGCCCGGCGCGCCGGGCCTCGATCATCGCGACGGCCCGGCCCGGCAGCCACGCCGAGGCGGTGCCGCTGTCGTCCCCGCCGTCGAAGAGGTGCGGGGCGAGCTGCGCCTGCAGGTCGGCCGGGGTCGGGCGCTGGGTGGCGTCCATCTGCATGCAGGAGTCGATCAGGGGCCGCAGCTCGTCCGGGAGCCCCTCCAGGTTGGGCTCGTCGCGCAGCAGCATGAACACCGTCTCCACCGGGTTGGCCCCGTGGTACGGCGGATGCCCGGTCGCGGCGAAGACGAGGGTGGAGCCGAGCGAGAAGACGTCGCTGGCCCCCTTGACGCTGCGCGAGTCCTTCGCCTGCTCGGGCGACATGTACGCGGGCGTGCCGACGGCGACGTTCGTCATGGTCAGGCGGGTGTTGGAGACACCGCTCGCGATGCCGAAGTCGATCACGCGCGGGCCGTCCTCGACGACGAGCACGTTGGACGGCTTCAGGTCGCGGTGGACCAGGCCCGCCCCGTGGATGGACTGCAGGGCCTCGGCGATGCCGGCGGCGAGCCACCGTACGGCCTGGGCGGGCATCGGCCCGCACTCGTTGACGATCTCCTCCAGGGAGGGCGCCGGGACGTACGCGGTCGCCAGCCACGGCACGGCGGCCCGCGGGTCGGCGTCGACCACGGCGGCGGTGTAGAAGCCGGAGACGGCGCGCGCCGCCTCCACCTCACGGGTGAAGCGCACCCGGAAGAGCTGGTCCTCGGCGAGCTCGGTCCGCACCGTCTTGATCGCCACCCGGCGTCCGGATGCCGACCGTGCGAGATAGACCAGCCCCATGCCGCCGGCGCCGAGCCGTCCCAGCACCTCGAAGGGGCCGATCCGTCTCGGGTCGTGCTGCGTCAGCTGCTCCACCACTCGCCTCACAATCCCCGTACGGGCCCTCGCCGGGCCCGTTCCCACCTGCACGCGCGCCGGCACGGCGGTCGGCCCCGTGCAGCGTCTCACCCCGGGCGCCGCCCGGGGTCGCGCAACCCCGATTCTGTCAGGCCCGCGCGAGGGGCGCGTCGTCACAGTCGGGGCCCGGGCGCGGACGTCCCCCGGGCACCCCTTACCCGAGCGGGCCCGTACGGGGCTCGGAGAGCAGGGCGAACACCGCGCCCTGGTTGTCGGCGACGACCGCGATCCGCCCGTGCGGGGTGTCGAAGGGGTCCGCGGTGACGCGGCCGCCGAGCCGCTTGACCGTCGCGACGGATTCGTCCACGTCCGGGACGGCGAAGTACACGAGGAAGTGCGCCGGCATGATCTCCGGGAACGCGTCGGTGATCAGGCTGCGGCCCAGGACCGCGGTCTCGGCCCCGGGGCGGCTGCCGGGCGGGGACCACAGGCGGTACTCGACGCCGCTGCCGGCGTCGTCCTGGTCCTCGGGGACGTAGCCGAAGACGTTGGCGTAGAAGACGTCGACGGCGTCGCGGGCGCGCGTGTAGACCTCGCTCCAGCAGTACGTGTACGGCTCCTGCTGGGCCTCGAAGCCGTGGTGGCTGCCGGGCTGCCACAGGCCGAAGACGGCTCCGCCGGGGTCGGCGGCCAGCGCGGCGCCGCCGTACGGGCCCACCGGCTGGGGGTCCATGACCATCTGGCCGCCGGAGGCGCGGATGCGGGAGGCGCACGCGTAGGCGTCGACGGTGTAGAGGTAGATCCCCCATACGGTGGGCATGCGGCCGTCGGGTTTGGGGGCGAGGGCGGCGACGTTGCGGCCGCGGCTGTAGGCCTGGGTGTAACCGCCGTATTCGGGGCCCGCGCCGGCGGAGAAGGTCCACCCGAAGAGCTCACCGTAGAAGCGCTTCCCGGCCTCGACGTCCGGCAGCGAGGCGTCCACCCAGCAGGGTGTTCCCTCCGCGAATGCGGCCATGGCCCGGTTCCTTCCGTTGTGCCCTTCTATGTCCCTCAGCCATGATCTGCCCGAAAACTTGTCCACAGCCTGTTGATAAGACTAATCGGGGGATTTCTAGAGGAAGCGGGCGGGGTGGGCCGTGCCTCGGGCGCCCGGATTTCGCACCGGATCTGTGCGGAATGGGCCCGGAATCGACACGTCCGCCGCCCGGAAACCGCCATGCGCACCGGCCCGGGGCGCGGTCTTCACCCAGGCCAGGGGTCACGTAACCCCATTTGCAGGCGGCCGAATCGCGCGCGGATCACCCCTCGGTAAGCTGACGGCATGACAGGACAAGTACGCACCGTCGACGGCCGCGTTGCCGGCCGGCGCGGTCAGGCGACGCGGCAGAAGCTGCTCGACTGCCTCAGCGAGATGCTCAGCTCCTCGCCGTACCGCGACGTCAAGGTGATCGACGTCGCGCGCAAGGCCGGCACCTCCCCCGCGACCTTCTACCAGTACTTCCCGGACGTCGAGGGCGCCGTCCTGGAGATCGCCGAGCAAATGGCCACGGAGGGCGCGCAGTTGACGGCGCTCGTCGAGGGCCGCAGCTGGGTCGGCAAGGCCGGCTGGCAGGCCGCCGAGGAACTCGTCGAGGGATTCCTGGACTTCTGGCGGCGCAACGACGCGATCCTGCGGGTCGTCGACCTCGGCGCGGCCGAGGGCGACAAGCGCTTCTACAAGATCCGCATGAAGATCCTGAACTCCGTCACCAACTCCCTCACGGATTCGATGAAGGAGCTCCAGGCCAAGGGCAAGGTCGACAAGGACCTCAGCCCGGCGGCGATGGCGGGCTCGCTGGTGGCGATGCTGGCCGCGGTCGCCTCGCACCAGAAGGGCTTCCAGACCTGGGGCGTCAAGCAGGCCGAGCTCAAGCCGAACCTGGCACTGCTCGTCCACCTGGGCATCACGGGGAAGAAGCCGACCAAGTAGCGGCGGACCCTCACCGGGTCCGCCGTCCTCCCCTTCCGCCGTCTCCCCTTCCGCCGTCTCCCCTTCCGCCGCCCTCTCCTTCCGCCGCGATCAGCGACGCTCCAGGCGGAACAGCCGGATCTCGCGCTCGATGCGCGCCTGGTACGTCGCGTACGGCGGCCAGAACCTCAGCACGGCCCGCCATGCCCGCGCGCGCTCCTCCCCCTCCAGCAGCCGGGCCCGCACCGCAATGTCCTCACCCTTCCAACTCACCTCCGCTTCCGGGTTCTTGAGCAGGTTCGCGGTCCACGCCGGATGTCCGGGGCGGCCGAAGTTGGAGCCGATCAGGAGCCAGCTGACGCCCCCCTCCTCCGGCATGCAGGCGAGCGGCGTCGTACGCGGCTCGCCCGTCTTGGCGCCCTTGGCGGTCAGGATCACACCGGGGAGCATCCGGGCGCTCAGCATGGCCTTGCCGCGGGTCAGCTTGTGCACCGCCTTGTCCATGGCGGGGATGAAATGCGGTGCGATCCTGGCGAACAGCATGGTCGAGGAGACCTTCTGCATCAGCTTGACGCCGGCTGCCATTGCCATCAGACGGCCACCTTCTCTTGTGGGGTGGTGAACAGGCCCGCGCGGTGGGCGGCGTGCGCCCGCAGCCGGTGGACGGGGCCGAAGAGCAGCTCGTCGGCCGCGGCCCGCTTGAAGTAGAGGTGCGCGTCGTGCTCCCAGGTGAAGCCGATGCCGCCGTGCAGCTGGATCGCCTCTCCGGCCGTGATCCGCAGGGCTTCGAGGGCCTGGGCGAGGGCGAGTCCGCCCTGCCGCGGGTCCCAGGCGGCGTAGTAGGCCGCCGAGCGGGCCGCCTGGACGTGGACGTAGAGGTCGGCGAGCCGGTGTTTGACCGCCTGGAAGGAGCCGATGGGCCGGCCGAACTGCTCGCGCTGGCGTACGTACTCCACCGTGCGGGCCAGCGCCTGCCCTGCCGCGCCGACGGCCTCGGCGGCGAGGACGGCGGCCGCGGTGCGTCCCGTGGCGGCGAGCGCGGCGAGGACCCCGTCGCCGGTGGCGCCCGCGGCGTCGGCCCCGAGCAGTTCGGCCGGGGTGTCGCGGAGCTGGATCCGGGCCTGCGGCCGGGTCTCGTCCAAGGTGGCCTGCCGTGAGCGGGCCAGGCCGGGCGCGCCCTCCCGTACGAGGAACAGCAGGGTCCGGCTGCGGGCGAAGCCGCCGGTGTGCGCGGCGACCAGCAGGAGGGAGGCGCTGTGCCCGTCGAGCACCTGGGCGGCCTCCCCGTACAGCCGCCAGCCCCCGTCCGCCCCGGGCCGGGCCTGCACCCCGCCCGCCCGGCCCCCGCCGGCCCACTCCCCGGGGGCGTTCTCGCCGGTCAGCGCGAGGGCCGTGGACAGTGCCGGGCCGGGGACGGCGAGGGCCGCGGTGAGCCCGCCGGCGGCGAGCGGCGGGAGCAGGGCGGAGCGCTGCGCATCGGTGCCCAGGGCGGTGATCAGCGGTACGGCGAGCACGGCGGTGGCCAGCAGGGGCGAGGGCAGCAGCGCCCGCCCGGTCTCCTCGCAGGCCAGCGCCAGGTCGGCCGGGGTGCAGCCGACGCCCCCGTACTCCTCGGCGACGGCGATGCCGGGCAGGCCGAGCTGCCGCGCGAGCTGCTGCCAGAGCTCGCGGTCGTGTCCGGCGGCGGTGCGGACGGCGGCCTTGACCTCGTCCGGGCCGCAGCGTTTGCCCAGGATCTCGCGCAGGGTGCGGCGCATCTCGTCCTGCTCCGCGGTGAAGGCGGCGTCCATCGTCGGGCTCCTCCCGTATCTGACGGGCCGTCATGTTAGGGCGGGCGGCGACAGATGCACAGGGGCTGGGGCCGCCGGCATCGCGGGGACGCGCGGCGTGGACTAGAAACTGACAGTACGTCAGATGTACGTTTCGGTGCATGCCTGGACCCACGACTGAACCTCGCAACGGACGCCGCCGGGTCGCCGTCGTCGGCGTCGCCCTCTCCGACTGCGGCCGGGTGGACGGTCCCACCCCCTACGCCCTGCACGCGCAGGCCGCCCGCCGGGCCCTGGCCGACTCCGGCCTGGACCGCTCGGTCATCGACGGTTTCGCCTCGGCCGGCCTCGGCACCCTCGCACCGGTGGAGGTGGCCGAGTACCTGGGACTGCGCCCCACCTGGGTCGACTCCACCTCGGTGGGCGGCTCCACCTGGGAGGTCATGGCGGCGCACGCGGCGGACGCGATAGCGGCGGGCCGCGCCAACGCCGTGCTTCTCGTGTACGGGTCCACCGCGCGCGCCGACATCAAGGCCCGCCGGCGCACCTCGAACCTCTCGTTCGGGGCGCGGGGCCCGCTCCAGTTCGAAGTGCCGTACGGGCACACGCTCGTCTCGAAGTACGCGATGGCCGCCCGCCGCCACATGCACGCGTACGGGACCACGCTGGAGCAGCTCGCCTCGGTGGCGGTCCAGGCCCGGGCGAACGCGGCGGCCAACCCGGACGCGATGTTCCGCGATCCGATCACGGTCGACGAGGTCCTGTCCGGGGAGATGATCGCGGACCCGTTCACGAAGCTGCACTGCTGCATCCGCTCGGACGGCGGCTGCGCGGTGCTGCTGGCGGCGGAGGAGTACGTACCGGACACGGCGAAGGCGCCGGTCTGGATCCTGGGCTCGGGCACCTCGGTCTCGCACACCACGATGTCGCAGTGGGAGGACTTCACGGTCTCACCGGCGGCGGTCTCGGGCCGCCTCGCGTTCGAGCGGGCCGGGTTGACCCCGGCGGACGTCGACATCGCCCAGATCTACGACGCGTTCACGTACATGACGCTGGTCACCCTGGAGGACCTCGGCTTCTGCGCGAAGGGCGAGGGCGGCGCCTTCGTCGAGAAGGGCCGGCTGCTGCGCGACGGCGAACTCCCGGTCAACACCGACGGCGGCGGCCTCTCGGCCTGCCACCCCGGTATGCGGGGCCTGTTCCTCCTGGTCGAGGCGGTACGGCAGCTGCGCGGCGAGGCGGGCCCGGGCCGCCAGGTCACCAAGCGGGGAGGCCGGCTCCCCGAAGTGGCCGTGGCCTCGGGCACGGGAGGCTGGTTCTGCTCGTCCGGGACGGTGATCCTGGGGCGGTGACCGCGGGCGAATCCGGGGCGGCCGGGCTCCCGGTCGACAGCTCCGGGGAGGCGGGGGACGATAGGAGGGACGGACTCCTTCCGGGGCCGATCGGGACGTGCGCGTGGAGCGCACCCGCTCCCGCGCACTGTGCGGGCACTGTGGGCACGAGTCCGTACGCCCACCGCGTGCCCCCCATCGCAGTGTTGGCCTCGTGATTCCTCGACCCTCCCGCACCACAGGTGAGGAACAACGATGAACCGACGAACCCGCATCACCCTGTTCACCCCCCTGATAGCCTGCTCGCTCGCCCTCGGGGCGGCCGCCACGGGATGGGCCGCCGCCCCGAAGGCCGCACCGGTCGCCGCACCTGCCGCGGCGGCGTGCTTCGTCGAACTCAAAGCCGGCGACGCGACGAAGGCGATCGTCTCCGGCGAGGGGTTCGACAAGGCCAAGGGCAAGGTCTTCCTCGACCAGACCGACGGCGCCGGTGGCGGCACCGCCACGGTCGGCGACGACGGCAAGTTCACCTCCGGTGAGGTGGCGGCCGGCAAGTACAAGGCCTTCCAGAACGGCGGCGCCACTGCCACCTGCCTGGGCGGCCAGGAGGCCCAGGACGCCATCAACCAGAAGCTGATCACGAAGGAACGCCAGCGCGGCGCCACGGAAGGCTTCACCGACGGAAAGACGCTGGCCCAGGCGGGCAACTGCGACGCCGAACCGAAGCCTCCGGCCAACCAGAACCTCCAGGGCCTGGTCCCCGACAACGAGGGCAAGAAGCAGGCCAAGGAAGCCCACGACCAGGCCTACAACTCCGCGTTCAACGCGGCGATCAAGAGGTACTGCACCGACTAGCCGCCGGCTCCACCCGCTCCACCGGCTCCCGCGCGGATCCGACGGTCGACACCGTCGGGTCCGCGTCGGCCCGCCCGGCTGGGATGGTGTTCGATGGGCGCCATGACGACCGGTGACACGAGCGGCGACGCCTTCCGCACCACCCTGCACTCCCTGCGCGTATGGGACGGCCCGCTGCCGGACTTCGATCCGGACTCCGCGCCCGCCGAGCCCCTGCCCCTCTTCCACGAGTGGTTCGTCGGGGCCGCCGCGGCCGGGCAGCCCGAGCCCCACACGATGAGCCTGGCCACCGTGGACGCCGAGGGGCGGCCCGACGTACGCACCTTGATGCTGCACGACGCCGACGCGCGCGGCTGGCACTTCGCCTCGCACGCCACCAGCGCCAAGGGCCGCCAGCTCGCCGGGCGCCCGGACGCCGCCCTCGGCTTCTACTGGCCGGCGGTCGCCCGCCAGGTCCGCATCCGCGGCCGGGTCGCCGCCTGCGGTCCCGAGGAGAGCCGCGCCGACCTGGCGGTCCGCTCGCGGGGCGCCCTCGCGGCGGCGCTGACCGGCCGTCAGAGCGAGACGCTCGACAGTCTGGACGAGCTCCGCCGCGCCTCCGAAGCGGCCTGGGAGCGGGCCGGTGCGGAGCCGGAGGCCCCGGCCCCGACCTGGACCCGGTACGTACTGGACGCCACGGAGGTCGAGTTCTTCCAGGGCGACGCCGCCCGCCGCCACGTCCGGCTCCACTACCGCCGCGGGCCCGGCGGGCTCTGGACCCGCACCCTCCTGTGGCCGTGAGACCGGTCAGCTGCGGGCGTACGACCCCAGGCCGACCAGGCAGTACACGTACTGGTTGATCGGGGTTCCGTTGAGCGTGTAGCGGTACGAGAAGGCGTACTCCGTACGCGGGTTGGCATCGCAGCTGTGCAGGTCCGAGGTGAACCCGAAGCGCTGGATGACCTTGTAGTGGGCGTCCGACGCCGAGCAGGAGACCTCCTCCACGTCCTCGACCCGCTGTGCGGTCGTCGAGTCCGGGAGCTGCCCGTTGAGGCAGGTGCCGGCGTCGAAGGGGCTGGGCGCCGGGGCCGCCGCGGTGGGGGCGGTGGAGGGGTACGAACCGCTGCCGGAGCTGCTGCCGGAGCTGCTGCCGGAGCCGGTGCCCGTCCCCGACGTGTACGAGGTGCTGGTCGGCAGCGGCGTGGGCGACCAGGAGCTGTACGTCGGGGTGGGCGAGGAGGAGGCAGTGCCCTTGCCGTCGTCCCCGCTGTTCAGCGCGACGGCGGCGATGATCACGGTCGCGACGGCGGCGAGCACCGCCAGACAGCCGGCCGTGCTTCCCGACCTGGACGGGCGCTGGCCGGGCACCGCGGGCGCGGCGACGGTCGGCGGCGGCGCGGGCGTGGGCGTGGGCGTGGCGACGGTCGGCGGCGGCGCGGCTGCGCCCGCGGCCGGTGCGATCCGTAAGCGCACCGCCACCTCGGCGCCGCCGGCGCGGACGCTGACGAGCTGGCCGTCACGGCAGCCGGAGGGGATCCGCAAGCGCGTGACCCCGCCGGGCAGTGACACCGGCAGGATCACGCCGTGGGCGGCCTGCTCCGGAGTGATCGTGAGCTGGATCTCCTGCGAGGACACCGGCTGCTCCAAGGGGTGAGGTGGTACCGGCCTTTCTGGCGACACCCCAGGTTCGCCCGGCCCCGTCCGCGGAGGCAGTCGTTCCGCCGGACCGGTGCGTGCCTGTGACACACACGGCGCGCGACGGTGACCCCGTACGCCGGACCGACCGACGCCGACGCCCGGCGCCCGGCGCCCGGCGCGGGAGCCCTATCCGCGGTCCGGACGGAAGACGGGGACGGCGGCCGCGGCCGCGTCCGGACCGCCCTCGCGGAACGCGACCCGCAGCGGCATGCCGATCCGCAGGTCCGCCGCCTCGCACCCCACGACCTCCGTCATCATGCGCGGCCCCTCCGCCAGGTCCACGACCGCGGCGGTGTACGGCACCCGCTCCCCGAAGGGGGGCAGATCGTTGCGGTGGACGACGGACCAGGTGTAGAGGGTGGCCCGGCCGCTCGCGGGCTCCCAGGTCACCCGCTCCTCCCCGGCCCAGCAGTGCGGGCAGAACTCCCGCGGGTAGTGGTGGGCCCGTCCGCAGTCCGCGCAGCGGCGCAGCAGGAGCCGGCCCTCGGCGGCCGCGTCCCAGTAGGGGCGGGTGAAGTCGTCGACCTCGGGGAGGTCGTGGCGCGTGGTCACAGGAAGAGTCCGATCGCCGCGTCGAGGGACCAGGTCTGCCAGGCCATCGCGAGGAGCGCGACGAGCGAGATGAGGGCCATCATCGCGTTCTGCCCCTGCTCGGCCCAGTCGTGGATCATCAGTACCAGGTACAGCAGGTTCAGGAGCAGCCCGCCGGCGAGTGCGACCGGGGTCAGGAAGCCGAGCACCAGGCCCAGCCCGAGGGCGAGCTCCGCGTAGACCACGATGTACGCCATCAGCCGTGGGCGCGGCTGCACGACCTTTTCGAAGCCGCCCTTGACGAAGGGCCAGCGGTGCTTGCCCGCGACGTCGGCGGCCCAGGCGATGCCCGTGCCGCGTTCGAACCAGCCCTTCTTGTCCTTGTGCCGCCAGCTCTCCAGCCACCACAGGCCGAGCCCGATCCGGAGCACGGCGAGCCACTCGGCCCCACTGAGCCAGATGGTCTGCATCGGCCCTCCCTCCCTTGATCTGACGGTACGTCAGTTCATCGGATCCGCGCCGATCCCGCAAGGCCCCGGTGGGGAACCGCGCGGAACCGCGCGGAACCTCCGGCTCCGCGCCGGCCGCCCGCCGGCGCCCGTGATCGATCCGCAATCGATTCCCTCCTTGTCCGAGACCCATCAACGCTGTGTGTCGATACGCTCACCCCTCATGCCCGCAGTCCCCGAAACCCCCGACCTGTCCACCCAGCCCCGCCCGGTCTACGTGATCGGCGCCGGGCCCGGCGGCCTCGCCGCGGCCGCCGCGCTGCGCGCCCGCGGGGTGCGCGCGGTGGTCGTGGAGAAGTCCGATGCCGTCGGCTCCTCCTGGCGGGGACACTACGACCGGCTCCACCTGCACACCACGCGCCGGCTCTCCGCCCTCCCGGGGCTCGCCATGCCGCGCCGGTTCGGGCGGTGGGTGTCGCGGGACGACGTGGTGCGGTACCTGGAGAAGTACGCCGAGTTCCACGCGCTGGAGCTCGTCACCGGCGTCGAGGTGACCCGGATCGACCCCGCCCCCGGCGGGGACGGCTGGCTGCTGCACGCGACCGGCGGGCGGGTGCTCGACGCCCGGGCCGTCGTCGTCGCCACCGGGTTCAACCACACGCCCGCGCTCCCCGGCTGGCCGGGCCGCGACACGTACACCGGACAGCTCCTGCACGCCCGCGCGTACCGCAACGCCGCGCCGTACGTGGGCCGGGACGTCCTCGTCGTCGGGGCCGGCAACACCGGCGCCGAGATAGCCGTCGACCTCGTCGAGGGCGGCGCCGCGCGGGTGCGGCTCGCCGTGCGCACCGCCCCGCACATCGTGCGCCGCTCGACCGCGGGCTGGCCCGCGCAGCGCACCGGGATCCTGGTCCGGCGGCTGCCCGTGCGGCTCGTGGACCGGGTCGGCGCGCTCCTGGCCAAGGTGTCCGTACCCGATCTGACGGCGTACGGCCTCCCCCGCCCCGCCACCGGCCTGTACAGCAGGGTCAAGGAGGGGGCGATCCCGGTCCAGGACGTCGGCCTGATCGACGCCGTCCGCGCGGGGCGGGTGGAACCGGTCGCGGCCGTGGCCTCCTTCGAGGGCGCGGAGGTCGTGCTCGCCGACGGCTCCCGCATCGCCCCGGACGCGGTGGTGGCGGCCACCGGATACCGCCGCGGCCTGGAGGGGCTGGTGGGGCACCTGGACGTGCTCGACGGGCGCGGCCGTCCCCGTACGCACGGAACGCGCACCGCCGCGCAGGCCCCCGGGTTGTACTTCACCGGCTTCACCAACCCCATCAGCGGCATGTTCCGCGAGATGGCGCTGGACGCCGAGAAGATCGCCAGGGCCGTGGCCCGCCGGCTGGGCCCCCAGGCGGCGCGACAGCCGTACGAGGACCTGCCGGACACGGGCCTGCGCCCGGTCGACCCGCTCGCCTGAGACCCGCGCCCGGACGGGGCCGGATCACCCGCGCCCGCGCCCGGCCTCGCCCGGATCACCCCCGCCCCGCCCGGATCACGCCCGCCCGCGCCCGGTCCGGCGCGGCCGAATCGCGCCCTGGACCCGTACCGGAGGGATCTGTCACCGTTCCACACACCACCTCCACCAGCTTTCCTGCGCAGCACTGTTCCTGACGGCACGTCAGTTCAGTAATCTGACTACGCGTCAGTTATTGAGGTTCATCGAGCAGGAGCGGGCGAAGCGATGCTTGGATCTACTCACGGCACCCTCACCACCGACTTCCGCGCACGTGTCGAGGCCTGCGGGGAGACCCCCAGGACGGCCGTCCACTCCACGGCGGCGCCGTCCGCCGCGGACGCGGTCGCGGTGGACGTCAGCGGACGGCCCCTGCACGCCGACGTCCCCGACCTCGACCGGTTCTTCCGGCCCGAGTCGGTGGCCGTCATCGGCGCCTCCGACGCCGAAGGCAGACCGAACACCGGTATCACCCGCCAGCTCATCGCCTGGGCGGAGCGCGTCGGCGCCCGGATCCACCCCGTGCACCCCACCCGCCCCACCGTCTTCGGGCTGGCCTGCCACGCCTCGGTGGCCGACCTGCCCGAGCAGGTGGACCTCGCCGTCCTCCTGGTGGGCGATCCGCTGCCGGTGATCGAGGAACTGGCCGAGGCCAAGGTGAAGTTCGCCGTCGCCTTCGCCTCCGGCTTCGCCGAGACCGGCGGAGAGGGCGCCGCCGCGCAGGAGCGGCTCGCTGCGGCCGTCCGGCGCTCCGGCCTGCGCCTGCTCGGCCCGAACACCAACCTCAACGCCTTCGAGGAGTTCCGCGAGGACCTCGACGGCCCGGCGATCGCACTGATCACCCAGTCCGGCCACCAGGGCCGGCCCGTCTACACCCTCCAGGAGCTGGGCATCCGGCTCTCCCACTGGGCTCCGACGGGCAACGAGGCCGACCTGGAGACCTCCGACTTCATCTCCTACTTCGCCGAGCGCCCCGAGGTCGGAGCGATCGCCTGCTACGTGGAGGGCCTCAAGGACGGCCGCCAGTTCCTCCTGGCCGCCGACCGGGCCGCCCGCAACGGCGTCCCCGTCGTCGCCGTCAAGGTCGGCCGCACCGAGACCGGCGCCCGCATGGCCGCCTCCCACACCGGGAAGCTGACCGGCGCCGACACCGTCGTGGACGCCGCGATGCGCCAGTTCGGCGTCATACGGGTCGACGGGCTGGACGAGCTCCAGGACACCGCCGCGCTGCTCGCCCGGGCCCGCAAGCCGCTGGCCGACGGGGTCGTCGTGTACTCCATCTCCGGTGGCACCGGAGCCCACTTCTCGGACCTCGCGACCGAGGCGGGCCTGACCCTGCCCACCCTCTCGCAGGCCAAGCAGGACGAACTCCACCAGTGGATCCCGCCGTACCTGAACGTCGCCAACCCCGTCGACAACGGCGGCCACCCGGTCGGCGACTGGCGCGGCCGCAAGATCATCGACGCGATCCTCGCCGATCCGGCGGTCGGCGTCCTGATCTGCCCGATCACCGGGCCCTTCCCCCCGATGAGCGACAAGCTCGCGCAGGACCTGGTGGACGCGGCCGAGCAGAGCGACAAGCTGGTCTGCGTGGTCTGGGGCTCCCCGGTCGGCACCGAGGAGGCCTACCGCACCACCCTGCTCGGCTCCTCCCGCGTGGCCACCTTCCGCACGTTCGGCAACTGCATCACCGCCGTCCGCGCCTATCTCGGCCACCACCGCTTCACGGCCGCCTACCGCTCCCCCTTCGAGGACGCCCCGCGCACCCCGTCCCCCTCGTACCGCAAGGCGCAGGCGCTCATGCGGCCGGGCCAGCAGCTCAGCGAGCACGCGGCGAAGCAGCTGCTGCGGGCGTACGGGATACGGGTGCCCCGCGAGCAGCTCGTGACCAGCGCGGCGGCGGCGGT
Source organism: Streptomyces vinaceus (assembly GCF_008704935.1). Taxonomy (NCBI): domain Bacteria; kingdom Bacillati; phylum Actinomycetota; class Actinomycetes; order Kitasatosporales; family Streptomycetaceae; genus Streptomyces; species Streptomyces vinaceus. The sequence goes on along the minus strand of NZ_CP023692.1, from coordinate 4,237,443 downwards.
ACGGGCCGCGGGGCTGGTGGGCTACCCGGTGGTGATGAAGGCCTCGGGCCCGCAGCTCGGGCACAAGACGGAGCTGGGCCTGGTCAAGATCGGCCTGACCTCGGCGAGCCAGATCCGGGACGCCTACCGGGAGCTCACGGACATCGCCCGCTACGAGAACGTCCCGCTGGACGGCATCCTCGTCTGCCAGATGGTGGAGCGGGGGGTCGAGATGGTCGTCGGCGTCACCCAGGACGAGCTCTTCGGCCCGACGGTGACGGTGGGCCTGGGCGGGGTGCTGGTGGAGGTCCTGCACGACGCGGCGGTCCGCGTCCCGCCCTTCGGCGAGGACCAGGCGCGGGCGATGCTGACGGAGCTGCGGGGCCACGCCCTGCTGGAGGGCGTACGGGGCGCCCCGCCGGCGGACGTGGACGCGCTGGTGGAGGTGGTGCTCCGGGTCCAGCGGATGGCGCTCGAACTGGGCGGCGTCCTCTCGGAACTGGACATCAACCCGCTGATGGTCCTCCCCCGGGGCCAGGGCGCGGTGGCCCTGGACGCACTGGCGATCTGCCGCTGAGCCGCGGCCGGGCGCCGGCGAGCCGTCACCGAGGCGCCGCACGCCCCGGTCCCCCGGGGCGGAGCCCCGACCACCCCTACCCCGAACGGGAGTTCGCCCCATGACCAGCGCCCCCGCCGAAGACGTGCTGCACCGCGTCGAGAGCGGCGTCTCGTGGATCACCCTCAACCGGCCGCAGGCCATGAACGCCGTCACCTGGGACCAGCGCGAGCGCGTCATCGCACTGCTCGCCGAGGCCTCCGCCGACCCGGGCGTGCGGGCCGTCGTCGTCACCGCCACCGGCAAGGGCTTCTGCGCGGGCGCCGACCTGCGCGGCGCCCCCGCCTCACCGGCCGAGCGCATCGCGGGCGACGTGGCCCGCATGATCAAGCTCGGCGCGCAGCGCCTGATCACCGCCGTGCTCGACTGCGAGAAGCCGGTCCTCGCCGCCGTCAACGGCACGGCCGCCGGTATCGGCGCCCATCTCGCCCTCGCCTGCGACCTCGTCATCGCCGCCGAATCGGCCCGCTTCATCGAGGTGTTCGTCCGCCGCGGGCTGGTCCCCGACGGCGGCGGCGCGTACCTGCTGCCCCGCCTCGTCGGCCCGCAGAAGACCAAGGAGCTGATGTTCTTCGGCGACGCCGTGCAGGCGGCCGAGGCCGAACGCCTCGGCCTCGTGAACCGGGTCGTTCCCGACCCGGAGCTGGAGGCCACCGCCCGCGCGTGGGCCGAGCGGCTCGCGCAGGGCCCCACCCGCGCCCTCGCCCTGACCAAGCAGCTGGTCAACGCCTCCCTGGACGGTGGCCGGGCGGCCGCGCTGGCCGCCGAGGCCACCGCTCAGGAGATCAACATGACCACCGCCGACGCGAACGAGGGCGTGGCCGCCTTCGTGGAGCGCCGTTCGCCCAAGTACCTCGGCCGCTGAGCGAGGCGCCTCACGCCATCGGGTTCGGCTTCAGCAGGGCGAACACGGCTCCGGACGGGTCCGCCACCCACGCGATCCGGCCGACGTCCGGTACGTCCGCGGCCGGCATGAGCACCGATCCGCCGTTCCCGTCCGCCGCCGAGACCGTCGCGTCCACGTCCGCGACGTTGAAGTACGGGACCCAGCGCGGCTTCTCGACGCCCCCGCCGGCCCCGTCGCCCATCGGCGCGACCCCTCCGAACGAGGTCTGCTGCTGGTCGCCGTCCTTCAGGCTCAGCACGCGGTACGTCATCCCCGGCGTCTCCATCTCCTGGCTGCGCCAGCCGAAGACGCCGTTGTAGAAGGTGATGGCCGCGGCCGGGTCGGGTACGTGCAACTCGGCCCACACCAGGGAGTTCTCGTCGGAGGCCTTCCCGAGCCCGGCGGTCTTCCCGGGCTGCCAGATCGCGAACTCGGCGCCCTGCGGGTCGGTGGCCTGCGCGAGCCAGCCCTCGCCCATGACGTCCGTCGGCTCCATCCGGATCTGCCCGCCGCCCGCCCGCACGTCCGAGACGGTGGCCTGGATGTCGTCGGCCTGGAAGTGGAGCATCCAGGCCGAGACCGCGCCCTCCTCGGTGAGCGGCCCGAGGGCGGCGACGGTCTTCCCGTCCACCTGGAAGAACCCGTACCCGCCGGCGTCGGGACCCAGGTCGGTGAAGGTCCAGCCGAAGACGGAGCCGTAGAACCTCACGGCGCCGGTGGTGTCGGGGCTGCCGAGGTCGAGCCAGACGGGCGATCCGTGACGGAAGTCGGTGCCGAGCATGGGAGTCCTCCTGGGGGGCGGGTGGATCGGGCCGGGGGCCACGATGCCGACCTCCCACGGGGCTGTCCGCCGTACGGATCCCGGCGGGGCAGTGGATTCACCCGTACGGGCGAACGGCGCGGGCCGCGCCGCCCCCGCCCCGCCGGCCTCCGGCTACAGCCGGTGCAGGGTTTCGGCGTACCGGGGGTGGAGGTCGTCCGGATCGCCCATGACGCTGAACAGCTCGGGCCGTTCGGCCGTGCCGGCCACCTGCCAGTCGCGCAGGGCGCCGCAGCCCTCGATCCTGAGCGTGACCCGGTCCCGCGCCCGGTCGAAGAGGCCGCCGGACTCCCGCCCCCGCTCGAACGTCCACGTCCCGGTCCCCGAGCACCCGTCCCACACCCCGGCCGGCGCGACCAGCGCCAGGTTCTCGGCCACGGCCTCGCCGTTCTCGCCCAGCCGCAGCCGGTACGCGCCCCCGCCGCCGGTCCACTCCCCGGCGTACCGCTCCCGCTCCAGCCGGGGCGGCTCGTACGCGCCGATTCCCGTCCGCTCCAGCAGGAAGGCGCCGAACGCGCAGAGGAGCAGCGCGATCCCGGTGGCGGCGCCGACCCGGGCCGCCGTACCGGTCCACCCCAGCGAGCGGTGGTGCGCGTACGAGGCCGCCACCACCGGGAGCACCCCGGGGCCCGCGATCCACAGCAGCGTCCAGCCGTACGGCAGGTCCCAGGCGTCCGCGGCCAAGCCGGCGTACGCGGCGGCGACGCCACCGCCCCAGAGCGGCGCCGACCACGGTCTCCCCAGCTCTCGCGTCAGCGCCATCACCGGCAGGGTGAACAGCAGCCGGTGCAGGTACGCGGCCACGACCACCACGAGGGTCATCAGCGGTACCGCGACGAAGACGGAGGAGTCGATGCCGAGGCCGTGGTCGTCGCGCATGCCGGAGGTGGCGAGGAAGACCGCTCCCGCCACGATGCACTGCCCCGTGAACGCCAGCTCCGACCCGGTCGACAGACGGGAGCGGCTCCCTGCCCGCGCGGCCGGTCCCGTGTGCGTCTCCGGCATCCCCATGCCCCCACCCCAACCAAAATTGAACACGTTCAATCGATGGGGACGATACACCCTCCCCCTTCACGAGTCACCCGCCCGCACCCCTTCCCATCTGACGGACCGTCAGCTTCAATCGTTGACGTGATGGGACACGCAGGGATGGCGGCCACCGTCGTCCGATACCTCAGGTCAGTCGGCTCCCCCACCTCCGCCCCGTCGGAGCAGGACCCGGAAGCCGGCCGCGTCGACGCGCTGCCGCGCCCCGATCTGCGGGCCGTCGGCGACGACGAGCGCGCACCCGTCAGCCCCGCCGAGTTCCGGGCCGTGCTCGGGAACTTCGCCAGCGGGGTCACCGTCATCACCGCCCCGGCCGCCGAGGGCGAGGCCGGCCCGGCCGGGTTCGCCTGCCAGTCCTTCGCCTCGCTGTCGCTCGACCCGCCGCTGGTCACGTTCATGGTCGCCCGTACGTCGACCACCTGGCCCCGGATCGCCCGCGCCGGGGTGTTCTGCGTCAACATCCTGGGCGCCGAGCAGGGCGAGCTGTGCCGGGCCTTCGCCGTCAGCGGCGCCGACAAGTTCGCGGGGATCACCCACACCCCGGCCCCCGTGACCGGATCACCGCAGCTCGACGCCGTGCCCGCCTGGATCGACTGCCGCATCCACGCCGTGCACACCGGCGGGGACCACCTGATCGTCGTCGGCCGGGTCGAGGCCATGGGCGCCGCCGGCGAGGACGGCCCGCTCCTCTTCCACAAGGGCCGCTTCGGCCGGCTCGCCGCCGAGTAGGCCCCGCGTACGACGGGAAGGCCCGCCTCCGGCCGGAGGCGGGCCTTCCCGTCGTACGCGCCAGGGCGTCAGGACCTCAGGGCGCCAGGGCGCGAGGACGTCAGAACGTGAGCACGCCCCGCGCCACCCGCCCGTGCTGTGCGTCCTCCACGGCCTTCGCGAAGTCCTCGACCGGGTAGGTCTCCGTGACCAGCTCGTCGAGCAGCAGCCGGCCCTGCCGGTAGAGCTCCGCGTACAGGGCGATGTCCCGCTGCGGGCGGGAGGAGCCGTACCGGCAGCCCATGATGGTCTTGTCCAGGTACATGGACGAGACCAGGAACGAGGCCTCCTCCTTGAAGCCCGGCACCCCGAGCAGGACCGCCTGACCGTGGCGGTCCAGGAGGTCGACGGCCTGGCGGATCAGCTTGACGTTGCCCACGCACTCGAAGGCGTGGTCCGCGCCCGTCGGGAGGATCTCGCGCACCGCCGCCGAGGAGTCGGCGACGGCCGACGCGTCGACGAAGTGCGTGGCCCCGAACCGCCGGGCCACCGCCTCCTTGGCCGGGTTGGCGTCCACCGCCACGATCGCCCCGGCACCGGCGATCCGCGCGCCCTGGATCACGTTGAGCCCGATGCCCCCGGTACCGATGACGACGACCGACTCGCCGTGGTCGACGCGGGCCCGGTTCAGTACGGCCCCCACGCCCGTCAGGACACCGCAGCCGATGAGCGCCGCCGAGGTCAGCGGGATGTCGTCCGGGATCTTCACGGCCTGGACGGCCTTGACGATCGTCCGCTCCGCGAAGGCCGAGTTGGAGGCGAACTGGAACAGCGGCTTCCCGCCCCGCGAGAACGGCTGCCCCGGCATCCCGATCGCCTTGCGGCACATCGTCGGCCGGCCCCGGTCGCAGTCCGCGCAGGCCCCGCAGTTCGCGAGGGTCGACAGGGAGACGTGGTCACCCGGAGCCACGTGCGTCACGCCCGACCCGACCGCCTCCACCACGCCCGCACCCTCGTGCCCGAGGACCACCGGCGGCGGGAACGGTATCGTCCCGTCGATCACCGACAGGTCGCTGTGGCACAGCCCGGCCGCCGCGATCGCGACCAGCACCTCCCCCGGTCCCGGATCGCGGATCTCCAGATCCTCCACCACCCGGGCCTGCTTTCCGTCGAAGACGACGCCTCTCACCTGGACTCCTTAGGCAGGCCGAGCACGCGCTCGGCGATGATGTTCCGCTGGATCTCGTCCGAGCCGCCGTAGATCGTGTCGGCGCGGGTGAACAGGAACAGGCGCTGCTCCTCGTCGAGTCCGAGTTCGTACGGGGTCCCCGGCGCCCAGTCCGCCGGCCCGGCCGAGGCCCCGGCCCCGCGGACCGCCACCGCCAGCTCGCCGAGCCGCCGGTGCCAGCCGCCCCACAGCAGCTTGGCCACGCTCGGCGCGCCCGGGTCTTCGGCGGACCCGAGGGTCCGCAGGGCGTTCCAGCGCATCGTGCGCAGCTCGGCCCACTGCCGTACGAGGCGTTCGCGCAGCACGGGGTCCCCGGCCGCGCCCCGGGAGAGGTACGCCCCCACCACCCGCTCCAGCTCCGCCGCGAACCCGATCTGCTGGACGAGGGTCGAGACCCCGCGCTCCAGGGCGAGCAGCCCCATGGCCACCGTCCAGCCGTTGCCCTCGCCCCCGACCGCCTCGGCCGCCACCGCCCCGTCGAAGAAGACCTCGTTGAACTCGCTCGTCCCCGACATCTGGCGGATCGGGCGGACCTCGACCCGCCCCGGCTGGTCCATCCGTACGAGCAGGAAGGACAGCCCGCGGTGGCGCCGCGAGCCGGGCTCGGTCCGGGCCAGGACGAAGCACCAGTCGGCGTCCCGGGCCAGCGAGGTCCAGATCTTCTGCCCGGTGACGCGGAACCGCCCGTCGGCGGGGTCCCGTACGGCCGCCGTACGGATCCCTGCCAGGTCCGAGCCGGCGCCCGGCTCGCTGTACCCCTGGCACCACAGCTCCTCGCCGCGTGCGATGCCCGGCAGGAAGCGGTCCCGCTGCTCCTGGGAGCCGTACGCGATCAGGGTCGGCGCGAGGAGGTTCTCCCCGATGTGGCCGACCCGGCCGGGGGCGCGCAGCGCCGCGTACTCCTCGGCCCAGACGACCTGGCCGGTCAGCGAGAGCCGCTGCTGGCCGTACGCCCCGGACGGCAGCGCCCAGCCCTGGCCGATCCAGCCGCCCCGGCCCAGCTCGCGCTCCCACGCGCGCCGGGCCCCGACCCCCTCGTGCTCGCTGCCGGGCCCGCCGAGGCCGAGGGCGTCCGCGTACGGGCCCACCAGGTGCCCGGTGAGCCAGGAGCGGGCGCGGGCGCGCAGCTCCTCGTCCTCGGCCCCGAAGCTGAAGTCCATGTCGTCCGGGCTCCCTACGCGTTGGGGCGGTCCTTGGCGGCCGCCGCCTTGGCCATGGCCTCCAGCTGCGCGAGCATCGGCATCGGGTCGGTGCCCACCGTCCCGGGCAGGAAGTCGGCGATCTTCTCGGGGGTCCAGGAGCCCTCGGCGTAACCGGCCCGCAGCTCGCGCGGCTGCGCCCAGACGGCGATCTTCGGGCCGGCGATCGTGTAGACCTGCCCGGTGATCTTCTCGCCGCCGACGGCGACGGCCTTCTCGGAGAGCAGGTAGGTGACGAGCGCCGCCACGTCCTCGGGCTCGCCGATCTCCTTGAGCTCCATGGGGACGCCCGCAGACATCCGGGTGCGGGCCACGGGTGCGACGGCGTTGGCGGTGACCCCGTACTTGGCCAGTCCGAGCGCGGCGGAGCGGACGAGGGAGATGATCCCGCCCTTGGCGGCGCTGTAGTTGGCCTGGGCGACGGAACCCTGGTGGTTGCCGCTGGTGAAGCCGATGAGGGTGCCGGATCCCTGGCGGCGCATGACGGCGGAGGCGGCGCGGAAGACGGTGAAGGTGCCCTTGAGGTGGGTGGCGACGACCGGGTCCCATTCCTCCTCGGACATGTTGAACAGCATCCGCTCGCGCAGGATGCCGGCGACGCACACGACGCCGTCGATCCTGCCGAACTGCGCGAGCGCGGTGTCGACGATGCGCTGGCCGCCCGCCATGGTCGAGATGTCGTCGGCGACGGCGACGGCCTCGCCGCCGGCGGCCTGGATCTCCTTCACCACGCCGTCGGCTATCTCGCTCGTCGGCTCCCCGCCCTCGATGCCGACCCCGTAGTCGTTGACGACGACCCTGGCTCCCTCGGCGGCCGCCGCGAGTGCCACGGCCCGCCCGATGCCCCGGCCCGCGCCGGTGACGGCCACGACCTTGCCGGCCAAGAAGTTCCCCACGCCCGACCCCTTCCCGCGTTTTCTGACGGTCCGTTAGATTCTATGACCAGTCAGACGCCCAGACACAAGCCCTCGTCGGCCTCAGTTGCCCGGCGCACCCCAGGAGCTGATGGAAGCCATGACCATGCCCCCCGAGTTCCACGACATCGCCAAGCGCGTCAACAACTGGGGCCGCTGGGGCGCCGACGACGAGATCGGCACCCTGAACCTGGTCACCGACGAGGTCGTCCGGGCGGCCGCGGCCGAGATCCGCACGGGCCGCCGGATCCCGCTCGCGCTCCCCCTCAAGGAGGACGGGGTCCAAGCCGGCCTGATCCCCGGCCGGGTCAACCCGCTGCACACGATGGTGCAGATCAACCAGGAGCTGTTCGGGCCGGGCACGGTGGCGTGCAGCGACGACGCCGTGACGATGGGGCTCCAGTCGGCCACGCACTGGGACGCCCTCACGCACGTCTCCCACTCCGGCCGCATCTACAACGGCCGTCCCGCGTCCACGATCACGGCGCACGCGCGCGCCGAGTTCAGCGGGATCGACAAGGCCGGGCACATCGTCTCGCGGGGCGTCCTGCTGGACGTGGCCCGCGCGAAGGGCCTGGACCGGCTGCCGGGCGGCCACGCGGTGACCCCGGAGGACCTGGCGCAGGCGGAGGAGTTCGGCGGGGTCACGGTCCGCCCCGGCGACATCGTCCTGGTGCGCACCGGCCAGATCCAGGTGTACCTGGCGGGCGACAAGCACGGCTACGGTTTCCCCTCGCCCGGGCTGTCCGTCCGTACGCCGCAGTGGTTCCACGCACGGGACGTGGCGGCGGTGGCGAACGACACCCTGACCTTCGAGATCTTCCCCCCGGAGATCGAGAACCTGTGGCTGCCGGTGCACGCGCTGGACCTGGTGGAGATGGGCATGCACCAGGGCCAGAACTGGAACCTCGAAAAGTTGTCCACAGCCTGTGCAGAAGAGAACCGGTACTCCTTCCTGCTGTCGGCCATGCCGGAGCCCTTCGTCGGGGGCGTCGGCACCCCGGTCGCCCCGGTGGCCGTCCTCTGAGCACGTTCAGCCGTACGGCCCGATTCGGCGGGTGGGGGCGGGGTAGGGAGCGGCCGTCCACCCCCCATCGGCAGCCCCGGAGGCATCCGTGCCCGACATGAACGGCCCCTACCAGGCCGGCACCCCCTGCTGGATCGACCTGATGGTCCCCGACCAGCAGGCCGCCCTCGACTTCTACCGCGACCTCTTCGGCTGGCAGGGCGAGATCGGCCCGCCGGAGACCGGCGGCTACTCCGTCTGCACCCTCAAGGGCAAGCCGGTGGCCGGGATCATGCGCGCGTCCAACCCGGACGGTTCCGTCCCGGACCCGATGCCGCCGACCGTGTGGACCACGTACCTGGCCACCGACGGCATCGACGCCACCCTCAAGGCGGTCACGGACGCGGGCGGCAGCGTGATGACGGGCCCGATGGACGTCATGGACCTCGGGCGCATGGCCGTCATCACCGACCCGACGGGCGCCGTCGTGGGCCTGTGGCAGTACGGCACCTTCGCCGGGGCGGGCATCGTCAACGAGCACGGCGCGCTGATCTGGAACGAGCTGAGCACCGGGGACATCCCCGCCGCGTCCGCGTTCTACTCCGCCGTACTGCCGCTGACCACGGCGAAGTCGCAGATCCCGGACGTCGGGGAGTACACGGAGTTCAAGGTCGGGGGCCGTGCGGTCGGCGGGATGATGGACCTCGCCTCCATGCCGACCGGGGTTCCGCCGCACTGGCTGCCGTACTTCGCCGTCGACGACGTCGACAGCATCCAGGCGGCCGCGGTGCGGGCCGGCGGCAGCGTCAAGGCCCCGGCGTTCGACATGGCGGCCGGCCGCATGGCCGTCCTCGCCGACCCCCAGGGCGGCACCTTCGCGGTGATCACCGGAGCCGGCCCCGCCTAGCCCGCCCCACCGTGCGCGCCCCTGTTCGCCGTTGCCCCTGCTCGTCGTCGCCCCGGCCGGTGGGCCGGGGCGACGGCGGCAGCGGGACGGCTCAGCGGTAGCGGGCCGCGGATGCCGCGAAGGACGGGGCCTCGGCCGGGGTCGCGGCCGTGACGGCCACCCACGAGAAGTCGGCGAACTCGATGTCCATCCGGCCCTGCAGACCCGGGGCGGCCCGGACGACGGTGACCGCCGAGCGCGGGACCTCCCAGTACTGCTTCATCACGGGCGTCGACTGCCACAGCGGCGAGACGTCCGTCAGGGCGAACCAGCGCCGGTCCGTCACCACCAAGAGGTCCGTCTGCGCGCCGTGCGCGTTGGCGCGGTCGACCAGGAACCGGCCCGCCGCGCTCTGCCAGCCGCCTTCCATGCCCTTGCCGTCCGCCGGGTCCGGGACCGGCTCCGCCGCCTCCCGGCGCGGATCGTGCGCGCGGGCCTTGAAGAACTGCTGGAGGGGGCGCGGGAGCTTCTCCTCGATCCGCCGGCCGAGCGCCGCCGGCTCCTGCGGGGCGAGCAGGTCCTCCGGCGGGGACGGCACGCCCGGACCCGGCTCGCAGGCACATACGGCGATCAACTGCTCGTCGGGCTGCAGGAAGTCCTCGGCCTGGCGGCGCCGGTCCTGGTTCACGCGCTTGCTCCTACTGCTGAGTAACGTCGAGTGCGCCCCAATTGTCCTCGAAAGTGGAATGCCTGGTTACCACCGGGTCCGAAACCCTCCCCCGGGATGCATCCCGGGGGCGGATGTCCGTACCCGCAGGGGTCGTTAGGGTCGCGGCATGAACACCTCATCGAGCCAGGTGGACGGGGGTCGGCCGGCGTTCCGATGGCAGGTCGCGGCCCTGTGGGCGGGCGCCGCGCTCGGCACTCTCCTGCTGTCGAACCTCGCTTTCCGCGTCCCCCTCGGCGCGGGGAACCAGATCTTCCAGGTGGGACCGCTCCTCGCGCTCATCGGCGTGCTGACCGGCGCCCTCCTGGTGCGGCGGGCACCGCTCGCCACCCTCGCCCTGATGCTCCTCGGCACGTACCTGATGCTCTTCCTCGCCCGCGCCCCCGCCCTCACGATCACGCTGGTGGTCCCCGCCGCGGTGGCCCTGGGGACGGTCGCGGCCACCCGCTCGCGCCCGGTGACCCTGTCGGCCCTGGGCCTCACCGTCCTGCTGCTGATCACCGCCCAGTTCGCGGTGCCCGCGGAGGGGTCCGCCGCCCGGGTCCTGTCCCAGAGCCAGCTGCCGGTCGTCGTCCTCGGCTGGCTGATGGGCGACTCCGTACGGCGCGGCCGCGAGTCCGCGGCGCGGGCACAGGCGCGCGCCACCGAGCAGGCCCTCACCGACGAGCGGCTGCGCATCGCCCGTGAGCTGCACGACATGGTCGCCCACAGCATCGGCGTCATCGCCATCCAGGCCGGGGTCGGCAGCCGGGTCATCGAGACCCAGCCGGCGCAGGCCCGCGAGGCGCTGCGGGCCATCGAGGCCACCAGCCGCGAGACGCTCGCGGGGCTGCGCCGCACGCTGGTCGCGCTGCGCCGCAGCGAGCCCGCACCGACGGCGCCCGCACCGGGCCTGGACGGCGTCGACCGGCTGACCGCCGCCACCGCGGCCGACACCGGCGTACGGGTGGACCTGGTGTGGTCGGGGGAGCGGCGCCCGCTGCCGGCCGACATCGAGCTCGCCGCGTTCCGCATCGTGCAGGAGGCGCTGACCAACGTGGTCCGCCACGCGGGCGCCGACGGCTGCCGGGTGGAGATCGCGTACGGGCCGGAAGAACTGGCCCTGGAGATCACCGACGACGGGCGCGGCCTCCCGGACGGCTCCACGCCGGGCGCCGGATTCGGCCTCACCGGCATGCGGGAGCGCGCCACCCTGCTGGGCGGCCGATTCGAGGCCGGCCCACGGCCCGGAGGCGGCTTCCGCGTGGCCGCGGCCCTGCCGGTCGACGCAGCCGCGCCGGCACGACCCGCGGCCGCACGGCCCGGGACGGGACGACCCGGGGAGAAGCGATGAGCGGCGGCACCGGAAGCGGCAACGGCAACGGCAACGGCAACGGAAGCGGCAACGTCCGCGTACTGCTCGCCGACGATCAGCCCCTGGTGCGCTCGGGGCTGCGCGTCCTCATGGCCGACACCCCGGACCTGGAGGTCGTGGGCGAGGCCTCGAACGGCGCCGAGGCGGTCCGCATGGCCGCCGAGCTCGCTCCCGACGTGGTGGTGATGGACATCCGCATGCCGGAGATGGACGGCATCGAGGCCACCCGCCGGCTCACGGCCGCCGACGGTCCCGGGGGCGCCCGCGTGCTGATCCTGACCACCTTCGACGAGGACGAGCACGTGTACGGGGCGCTGCGCGCCGGCGCCAGCGGTTTCGCCGTGAAGGACATGGCGCTGGACGACATCCTCGCCGCCGTCCGCGTGGTCGCGGCGGGCGACGCCCTCATCGCGCCGGGCGTCACGCGCCGCCTGATAGCGGACTTCGCCGCGGGCCCGGCGCCCGCCCCCGAGCGCGTCCCGGCGATCACGGGCCGGGAGCAGGAGGTGCTGACGCTGGTGGGGCGGGGCCTGTCGAACAGCGAGATAGCGCAGGACCTGTTCATCACGGTGGCGACGACGAAATCGCACGTGGCCCGGCTGCTGACCAAGCTGGACGCCCGGGACCGGGTGCAACTGGTCATCAAGGCCTACGAAATGGGCCTGGTCGCGCCGCCCCGGTGAGCGCCGGCAGGCGCCGGCGGGGCGGCACGCGAACCAGTGGGTGGCGGCGTACGGTCGTGCGCGCCCCGAGCACGGCACGACAAGCCGCCACCCCACGACCCGCACTCGTCAAGGTCTGCCCTTGGCGTCCCCTCGCGACGAATCGCTCAGTACAAGGGTGATCAACAGTTGACGAACCGTCAACACCTCGTTAGAGGTACACGCGCGGTTCCCACGCCGAGCGGCCGTCTTCGGGCTTGTCCGCGCGGTCGATCTCGCACCAGATCCGTTTGCCCGCACCCTCGCGCTGCCAGCCCCAGCGGTCGGCCAGGCCGTCCACCAGCTCCAGCCCGCGCCCGCCCGTGTCGTCCCCGGCGGCCTGCCGCCGGGCCGGCCCCCGGGAGCTGGTGTCGGCGACCTCGACCCGTACGCCCGGCTCCCGGAAGAGCATCCGCAGGACGGCCGGGCAGCCGGTGTGCACGACCGCGTTGGTGACCAGCTCGGAGATCAGCAGGATCAGCGTCTCGGCGAGCGGTTCGTCGTCCCCTATGCCCGACCCCGCCAGCCGGGAGCGCGCCCAGCGGCGCGCCCGGCCGACCTCGGCGGGGTCCGGTCCTACCTCCAGCTGCACCTGAAGCACCTGCACCGCTCACACCATCCGAACCGGCGGACACTTCGCCTCGCGACAGGATGGAATCACCGACTGTGATCCCCTTGCGGAGCAGCATGGTTGACATACAGTCACCACAACAAGCGCTTCGGGCATATTCCAGCGCGAAGGAGTAGGCGTGGTGCATACTGCGCGTCCCTCGCGCTGCCGTGCCGCTCGCATTCCCGGGAGCGTACCGGAGCAGGCCCCCGAGTCCGGGCCGCAAGGGGCCGGGCCAAGGACACAAACCGATATCAACTCTCTGTAATCGGACATGCGTCCCGGGTCGTCCCGACCGTGCCCCGCCCCGCCGGTCTTCGTGACAGCGAGCTACCCCGAAGCGGCCGCCGGACCGACCGCCGGACCGGCCGCGAGCCCGGCCGCGAGCTCGGCCGCCAGCGCCTCCTCCGCCTCCCCCGCCGTCCGCCACTGCTCGGCGCGCACCCAGGCCCGCTTGAGGTGCAGGTGCACGTCCGCCTCCCACGTGAAGCCCATCCCGCCGTGCACCTGGAGGCAGTCGCGGGCGTTGCGTACGGCGGCCTCGTCGGCCAGCAGCTTGGCCCCGGCCACCTCCGCCGGATCCGCGGTCACGGCCGCCGCGTACACCGCCGTACGGGCCACCTCGGCCCGCACCAGCATCTGCGCGCACAGGTGCTTGACCGCCTGGAAGGCCCCGATCGGCTGCCCGAACTGCTCGCGCTCGCCCGCGTACCGCACCGCCAGCTCCACCGTGCGCAGCGCGCTGCCGGCCTGGAGCGCCGCCGTGAGCAGCGCGCCCTCGTCGCGGTACGCCCGCGCCCCTGCGCCGGCCGGCGGCCGGGCCACCCGGTGCAGCGGGGTGAGCGGGTCCGCCGAGGGCACCGGCTCGCCCGCGGGGAGCGAGGGCGCGCCGAGCACCGCGTCCGCCTCCCCGAGGTGGGTCACGAGGGATCCGCCGAGGTCGAACGCCGTGACCACGGCCGTTCCCTCGGCCGCCCCCGGAACCGACCCCGCCGCCAGGTGCGTGGCGACGAGCGGCCCCGGCAGCAGCGCCCGCCCCGCCTCCTCGAAGACGAGGGCGGCCTCGGGCAGTCCGACCCCGACCCCGCCGCGCTCCTGCGGGAGCCGCAGCGAGAAGAACCCGGCCTCGCCGAGCTCCCGCCACAGCCCCCGGTCCAGGGCCCCGCCCGCGTCCACCGAGGCCCGCAGCGCCTCGCGCCCGTACCGGCCCGCCAGCAGTTCCCGTACGCCCGCCCGCAGGTCGCGCTGCTCGTCCGTCAACCGGAAGTCCACGGCCCTCACCGGCCCTTCGGGAGGCCGAGGATCCGCTCGGCGACGATGTTGCGCTGGATCTGCGAGGTGCCCGCCGCGATCGTGTACGAGAGGGACGAGAGCCGGTCCAGGGTCCACTCCCCCTCCAGCGCGAGGGACTGCGCGCCCAGCACCTCGGCGGCGGCGTCGTACAGCTCCTGCCGCGCGTGCGAGTAGGCCAGCTTGAAGACCGAGCCGCCGACGCCCGGCACCCCGCCCGAGGCCTCGGACTCGCTGACGTTCCACTGGGTGAGCCGCCACAGCGCGCCGAACTCCCCGTACAGCCGCCCGAGCCGGCGCCGCAGCACCGGATCGTCCCAGCGGCCGTTCGCCCGCGCGGCCGCCGCGAGCTCGCCCAGGGTGCGGCGGCAGGCCACGACCTCGCCGACGAAGGCCGTCCCCCGCTCGAAGGAGAGGGTGACCATCGTGACGCGCCAGCCGTCGTCCTCCGCCCCGACCCGGTTGGCGACGGGCACGCGCACCTCGTCGAGGAACACCTCCGCGAACTCGGTCGACCCGGCGAGGGTGCGCAGCGGCCGCACCGTGACCCCGGGCGCGTCCATGGGCATGGCCAGCCAGGAGATCCCCCGGTGCTTGGGAAAGGCCTCGCTGACGGGCCGCGTCCGTACGAGCAGCTCGCACCAGTCGGCGACCTCCGCGTGCGAGGTCCATATCTTCGAGCCGGTGATCACGTAGTCGTCCCCGTCGCGCACGGCGCGGGTGCGCAGCGCGGCCAGGTCGGAGCCCGCCCCGGGCTCGCTGAACCCCTGGCACCACACCTCGTCCCCGCGCAGTACGGGCGGCAGCCAGCGCGCGCGCTGCTCCGCCGTGCCCTCGGCGGCGATGGTCGGTCCGGCGTGCAGGAGCCCGACGAAGTTGGCGCCGACGTACGGGGCTCCGGCGCGCTCGCTCTCCTCCAGGAAGATCAGGTGCTGGGTGGGGGTGGCCCCGCGCCCGCCCGCGTCCACGGGCCAGTGCAGCCCGGCGTACCCGGCGTCGTACAGCCGGCGCTGCCAGCCGGCGTCGTACGCGCGCCGGCCCGGCCAGTCGTCGGGGGACGGCCGGGCCGGCAGCTCGGGCAGGGTCTTGCCGAGCCATTCGCGCAGCCGGGCGCGGAAGTCCCGCTCCTCGTCGGTGTACGTCAGATCCATCAGACGAGGTCCAGGCCGAGCATGCGGATGGCGTTGCCGCGCATCAGCTTGTGGACCGTCTCGTCGTCCAGCCCCTTCACGTGGTCGAGGGCGACCTCCTTGGTGTGCGGGAAGGTCGAGTCCACGTGCGGGTAGTCGGTCTCGAAGGTGGCGTTGTCGCGGCCGACGACGTCGAGCGAGGCGATGCCGTGCTTGTCGCGGAAGAAGCAGCAGAACATCTGCCGGTAGTAGTACGTGGACGGCGGCTCGGGGATCAGGTCGCGGACCCCGCCCCAGGCGCGGTGCTCCTGCCAGACGTCGTCGGCGCGCTCCAGGGCGTACGGGATCCAGCCCATCTGGCCCTCGCTGTAGGCCAGCTTCAGCGTCGGGAACTTCACGAGGACCCCGCTGAAGAGGAAGTCCATCATCGAGGCCATGGCGTTGTTGAAGCTGAGCGAGGCCTGGACGGCGGGCGGCGCGTCGGGCGAGGCGGCGGGCATCTGGGAGCTGGACCCGATGTGCATGTTGACGACCGTGCCCGTCTCCTGGCAGACGGCGAAGAAGGGGTCCCAGTAGCCGGAGTGGATGGAGGGGAGCCCGAGGTAGGTGGGGATCTCGGAGAAGGTCACGGCGCGCACCCCGCGGGCGGCGTTGCGGCGGATCTCAGCGACGGCGAGGTCGATGTCCCAGAGCGGGATGATGCACAGCGGGATGAGCCGGCCACCGCTGTCGCCGCACCACTCCTCGACCATCCAGTCGTTGTAGGCGCGCACGCAGGCGAGGGCCACCTCCTTGTCGTGGGCCTCGGCGAAGGTCTGGCCGCAGAAGCGCGGGAAGGTCGGGAAGCAGAGCGAGGCCTCGACGTGGTTGAGGTCCATGTCGGCGAGGCGCGCCTTGGGGTCCCAGCAGCCGCGGCGCATCTCCTCGCGTGTGATGCCTTCGAGGGTCATGTCGTCCCGGTCGAAGCCGACGGCGGCGATGTTGCGCTTGTACGGGAACTTCAGGTCCTCGTAGATCCACCAGTCGGTCGGCGGTCCCTCGGGGTCCATGGAGATCACGTACTTGCCGCCGGTGTACTGGAGCTCGCCGATGCCGGCGGTGAGCGCCTTGGGCCCGCGGTCGCGGTACTTGGCCGGCAGCCAGACGTCGAAGAGGTGCGCGGGTTCGATGACGTGGTCGTCGACGCTGATGATCCGAGGCAGTTCCAGTTCCATGGTGTCCCCTCGCGAGCCGATGAATCCGGTGAATCTGATGGAGCGTCAGAAAGCACGCTAGCCCCGCCACCCCTGGACCGACAAGCGCCGGAGCCCTACGCTCTGGCTGGATCTGACTGGGCGTCAGCTACGGGAGGCCGGCAATGGCGGACACCAAGGACACGGCGGTACGGCTGAGCCACTCACCCACCCTGTGGGAGCTGGTCACGGCGCGGGCCGCGCTGACCCCCGGCGCCCCCGTGCTGATCGAGGCGGCCGAGGACCCCGCCGACGACCGCACGCTCACCTTCGCCGAGCTGCGCGAGCGCTCCGAACGAGTGGCGGCGGGGCTGTACGGGAGGGGCGTACGCCCCGGCACGGTCGTCGCCTGGCAGCTGCCCACCCGGATCGAGACGGTCCTGCTCTCCCTCGCCCTGGCCCGCATCGGGGCCGTCCAGACCCCGGTGATCCCCTTCTACCGGGACCGCGAGGCGGGCTTCGCGCTGCGCGAGTCCAAGGCCGAGCACTTCGCCGTCCCGGGCGTCTGGCGGGGCTTCGACCACACCGCGATGGCCGGGCGGCTCGGCGCGCGCGGGGTCTTCGAGGCGTACGAGGAGCTGCCGACGGGCGATCCGGCCGTACTGCCCGCGCCGCCCGCGAACGGCACGGACGTGCGGTGGATCTACTGGACCTCGGGGACCACCTCCGACCCCAAGGGCGTCCTGCACACCGACCGCTCGCTGATCGCGGGCGGCTCCTGCCTGGCCCACGCCCTGCGGCTGGGGCCGGCCGACGTCGGCTCGATCGCCTTCCCGTACGCGCACATAGGCGGACCGGACTACCTGGTGATGCTGCTCCTGTACGGCTTCCCCGCGGTGCTCTTCGAGAAGTTCGCGCTGCCGGACGCCCTGGACGGCTACCGGCGCCACGGGGTCACGGTGGCCGGCGGCTCCACGGCCTTCTACTCGATGTTCCTGACGGAGCAGCGCAAGGACCCGTCCGCCAAGCTGATCCCCACCCTGCGCCTCCTCGCGGGCGGCGGCGCGCCCAAGCCCCCCGAGATCTACCACGCGGTCGTGCGCGAACTGGGCTGCGAACTGACCCACGGCTACGGCATGACCGAGGTCCCGATGATCACGATGGGCTCACCGGACGACAGCGCCGAGCACCTCGCCACGACGGAGGGCCGCCCCCCGGCCGGCATGTCGATCCGCATCACCGCCCCCGACGGCACGCCCCTGCCCCCGGACACCGACGGCGAGGTCCGGTTGCGCGGCGAGGCGGTCTGCCAGGGCTACCTGAACCGGGAGGGCCGCCCGGCCGAGGTCTTCGACGCCGACGGCTACCTGATCACCGGGGACCTCGGCCACCTGACGCCGGACGGCTACCTCGTCCTCACCGGCCGCAGCAAGGACGTGATCATCCGCAAGGGCGAGAACATCTCCGCGAAGGAGATCGAGGACCTGCTGCACCTGCTCCCGGCCATCGGCGACGTGGCCGTGATCGGCCTCCCGGACCCGGAGCGCGGAGAGCGCGTCTGCGCGGTGGTGGAACAGCCGCCGGGCGCGGCCCCCCTGACCCTCCCGCAGCTGACGGCCCACCTGCGCGCCCAGGGCCTGTCCCCGCACAAGCTCCCGGAACAGCTGGAACTGGTCGAGGCCCTGCCCCGCAACGAGACCCTGCGCAAGGTCCTCAAGTACAAGCTCCGCGAACGCTTCGCCTAGGGCGCGGCGGACCGCCGCGCGGCGCACCCGGTACGGGCCGCCGCCCGGCGGTCCGGTCCGCCGGGCGCCGGCTAGGTCGTGTCGTCAAAGTCCCGTCTGGTCGGCGGGGTCTGGCACGCCCGCTCGCCGCGTTGTCGTCGGTCACCGACGTCCCCCAGCTACCGCTGGGAGGTGCCCCCACCGCGTCGATTCCCTCCTCCGCCTTGCGATCGCACGCACCAGACCCCGCCGACCACCGCCCTGACGGGCGGCCGACGCCACTTTGACGACACTCCCTATGCGTCCGGGGCCTCGACGCCGCAGTACGCGGCGAAGGCAGTCAGGATCTCGTCCTCGGTGATGCGGCCGTCGGCATCGGCGTCCAGGGCCTGGGCCACGTCGTCGGCCAGTTCGGGCGGGGTGCCCAGGACGCGCAGGACGCGGGCCGCCGCCTGCGGGGTCGTACCGAGGCCGTCCTCGTCCGCGACCGCGATCACCCCGTGCAGGAACGGCCGCGCGATCTCCGCGAACCGCTGCGGGTTGTCCCGCAGCCGCTTCGCCGCGCCGGTGATGAACTCCTCGCGGGTCACCCGCTGGTCCCCGTCGACGTCCGCGATCCCGGCCATCCCCTGCCAGAAGGCCTCCGCGCCGGCGAAGACGGCCTGGCCCCTGTCCGACCGCGCGGTGGTGCCGAATTCGGCCAGGACGGCCTTCGCGGCCGCGCTGAAGTCCTCGCGGTCGATGTATCCGTTCCCGTCCTGGTCGAAGGTGGCAAACCGGGCGGCGATCTTGCGCTCGTATTCTGCGCTGTCCATATGCGGCGTTCCGCCTTCACATGTGCGGTGGAGTTCAGTTCAAGACAAGGCAGGAGCGTAAGCCCTACGTGGCCTGCCCGTTAAGCGAAGTCGTCAAGCAGATGGCCGCATCGAACCCGCGCACGGGAAGCGCGGCGGGGCGCGTACACCTGTACCCATGTGCCGGATCCCGCACCACCGTTCACACCCCGCGCCGCACCTATCACGCAGGGCACTCTTCCTGGACCGCGTTCCCCCAAAACGGGCGCGAACCCGCCTGTGGCGACTACATTCGAGGCGTCGACACACGGCTGGGGGCAGTTATGCCGAAGGACGTACCACCGCGCTGGGACCGCCGCATGCAGCAGCGCCTCGCCCGCGGCGAGGCCGCCGCGCTCGGAGAGCTGTACGACCGCTTCGCCTCGCTCGTGCACGGCCTGGCCCACCGCGTCCTCGGCGACGAGGGCGCCGCGGACCGGATCACCCGCGAGGTGTTCGGCTACATCTGGGAGAACCCCGACGCGTACGACCCCAAGCAGGGCTCCATGCGCTCCTGGGTCGCCCGGATCACCCAGGGCCAGGCCGTGGCCCGGCTGCGCCAGACCGAACTCGGCCGCGGCTCGCGCGAGGAGCTCGAACAGAAGGTGCGCAGCGCCAGCGCCGCCGCGCGCGCGGACTACATCGTCACGTCGATGCCCGCGCCGCTGCGCGCCGCGCTGGAGCTCGCGTACTTCAAGCGCCGGAACTACCGGCAGGCCGCCGCCGACCTGCGCATCAGCGAGGACGAGGCCCGGCGCAGGCTGCGCCTGGGCCTCCAGCTGCTGTCGACCGCCAACGTCCTCCCGCAGGAGGACACCGCTCCGCCCGGATATGGATCCCCCCGATGAACGGCCCCGCCGACCCGCCCGACGAGGGACACGAGGAGCAGCGCCCCGGGGGTCCGGCGCGCATACCGGGTCCGCGCGGGGCCGCCGACGACCTCGACCCGCGGCACGCGCCCGAGCCGCTGCCCGAGCCTCCGCGCACCCACGCCGTACTGAAGTCCCTGCTCGGTGCGTGGGCGCTGGCGGCCTGCTCCGCCGAGGAGACCCAGGCCGTCGAGGACCACCTCACCGAGTGCGCGCAGTGCGCCGAGGAGGCCCTGCGGCTGCGCGACGCGGTCGGCCTGCTGCACCCCGAGGACAACCTGGACCTCAAGCCGCTCCTGCGGTCACGGGTCCTGGAGGACTGCCTCGGCAGGCGGCCGGCCCGCATCCCGGTGCCCGCGTGGGCGAACCCGTACGACACGGAGACCGCGCGGCTCGACGCGCTGCTGCGGGACTTCGGCGACTCGGAGTGGCAGACCCCGGTCCGGCTGAAGTGGTTCGAGGAGGAGCAGCGGCGCTCGCGCCGGACGACGGTGGCCGGGGTGATCGGGCACCTGCTGACGGTGGACGGGCTGATCGCGACGGCGCTGGGCCTGGACGACCCGCTCGGCCCGGAGGCCCCGGCGGGCGCCACGGACCGTACGGAGCACTACTGGAGCTCCGCCGAGCAGCCGATCACCCGGCGGATCCGCGAGCCGTGGCGGGAGCAGGGCCACACGCTGGTACGGACGGTGTCGTTCGCGGGCCGGGGCGTCGGGGAACTGTCGGTGGACTACGGCCCCTTCGCGCTGCCGCTCGGGGACGCCTTCCTGGAGCGGGCCTTCGAGTGCTGAGTGCACGCCTGGGACATCGCGGAGGCGGTGGACTACCCGTACGACCCGCCGTCCGGGCCGCACCTGCACCGGATGATCGACCTGGCGGCGCGGCTGCTGCCGAGCGCGCTGGCCCACCGGCGCCGGGCCGGCCTCGCCGCCCCGGCGCGCGGCCTGGTCGCGGCGGGCGCTCCGGGGCGGACCCTGCACCTGGAGATCGAGGGCGCGGGCGGCGGCAGCTGGGACATCGCCCTGGACTCCCCGGCGGCGAAACCGTCGGCGGAGCACACGGTGGCGCAGATCGCGATGGACGGCGCCGAGTTCTGCCAGCTGGCAGCGGGGCACATCTCCCCGGAGGAGGCGGCCGTGGGCCAGCACGGCGACCGCGAGGCCATCCGCGACGTCCTGTTCGCGGCGGCCTCGCTCAGCCGGCTCTAGGTCGCCCTGGTCCCCGCCCGTCCCCGCCGGAGCCACCGCCGCACCGGCGGGGGCCGGGCCGGGCTACGCGAAGACGACCGTGCGGGTGCCGTTCAGGAGCACGCGGTGCTCGCTGTGCCACTTCACGGCGCGCGCCAGCGCCTGGCATTCCACGTCGCGCCCGATGGCCACGAGCTGGTCCGGGGTCACCTCGTGGCCGACCCGCTCGACCTCCTGCTCGATGATCGGGCCCTCGTCGAGGTCGGCCGTCACGTAGTGCGCGGTGGCACCGATCAGCTTCACACCGCGCGCGTGCGCCTGGTGGTACGGCTTCGCACCCTTGAAGCTCGGCAGGAAGGAGTGGTGGATGTTGATGATCCGGCCGCTCAGCTCCTTGCACAGGGTGTCCGACAGCACCTGCATGTACCGGGCCAGCACCACGAGCTCGACGTTCTCGGCCCGCACCAGCGCCAGCAGCTGCGCCTCGGCATCGGCCTTCGTCTCCTTGGTCACCGGAATGTGGTGGAAGGGGACTCCGTAGGAGCGCACCAGTTCGGCGAAGTCCGTGTGGTTCGAGACCACCGCCGCGATCTCGACCGGCAGCGCGCCGATGCTGGAGCGGAAGAGCAGGTCGTTCAGGCAGTGCCCGAACTTCGACACCATGAGGACGATCCGCATCCGCTCGTCGGAGCGGTGCATCTGCCAGTCCATCCGGAACGAGTCGCCGATCGCGGCGAAGCTGGCCCGCAGCTTGTCGAGCGTCACCGGAGCGTCGGCGGAGAAGTGGACCCGCATGAAGAAGAGGCCGGTGTCGTGGTCGCCGAACTGCCGGCTGTCCTCGATGTTGCACCCGGTCATGAACAGGTAACTGGACACGGCGTGCACGATGCCCTGCTTGTCCGGGCATGACAGGGTCAGTACGTACTGCTGGGGGGCCTGGGTCTGCGGGTCGTCGCTCATGACCCCACAGCCTTTCACACCCCGCGGCTCACACCGCGCGGGTCAGTATCCTCAGCACTTCCAAGGACCGCGGCGGTGCGTCCGGTTCGTCCCCGTCCGCCGTCGCCAGCCGTACGTGCGCCTCGCGCGCGGCACGGACCGCCTCGGGCCAGGCGTGGTGCTCCAGGTAGGCGGTGACGGGGGCGTCGGGCCCGACCTGGTGCAGGATCCGCAGCACGCGCAGCACCGCGAGGTCCACGAGCGCGGCCTCCTGGGAGTCGCGGAAGATCGTGCCGACGTACTTCTCGGCGGACCAGCTGTCGAGCCAGGTGTCCTCGACGAGGCGGTACACGGCGTCTGTGACGTCCCCGTACCCCTCGCCGCCGGCGAGCCAGGTCTCCTCGTGGAAGACCGGGTCGGAAAGCATGTGGAGCGCCGAGCGCACGTTGCTGCGCCAGCGCCACCAGGGCATGTCGTTCAGGGGCATGCCGCCCATGGTGGAGGAGCGGCCACCGCGGCGGGAAGAGTTCTTCGAACCTTGGGCGAATGTCACGCTTGCGATGTTACGTTCACGGCTTGCGCGATCTTGAAGCACCTGTGCGCAATCCGGCCCCGGTAATTCACCTTCACGTCACCCAGCGTTGTGCCCTTCTCACTCTTCAGTTACCCGTGGGGCGGAAGCGTGCGTGGACATGACCAAATGGCGACGCACGGCTTCCCTGACCCGCACCCTGGTGGCAACGGCGACGGGGGCGTGTCTCGTCGCGGGATGCGGGGTGCTCCCCGGGAGCCCGGGGGGCTCCGGGTCGACCATCACGGTCATGACCTTCGCGCCGCAGGACACCAAGGCGACCAATATGCCGGGAATGCCGGGGATGGCCAAGGCCTACGAGGCCTGGATCAATTCCAAGGGCGGTATCAACGGCCACAAACTGCGCGTCCTGACCTGCAACGAGAAGAACACCCCGACCGGCGCCGCCGACTGCGCCCGCAAGGCCATCGACGAGAAGGCCGTCGCCGTCGTCGGCTCGTACAGCCAGCACGGACGCGCCTTCATGGCCCCGCTGGAGGCCGAGGGCATCCCCTTCGTAGGCGGGTACGGAGTCTCCTCCGAGGAGTTCCAGAGCACCCTGTCCTACCCGGTCAACGGCGGCCAGCCCGCACTCCTCGCCGGCGCCGGACACCAGCTCGGCAAGGCCTGCAGCCAGGTGGCCATCGTCCGCCCCGACACCCTCGCCGGCGACTCCATGCCGATCCTGCTCAACGCCGGACTGAAGCTCAACAAGGCGCCCGAGGCCAACGACATCCGGGCCGCCGAGGACTCCGCGGACTACATCGCGCAGGCCCGCGAGGCACTGGCCAACTCCTCGGGCGGCAAGGACCGCGGCTGCGTGACGGCCGTGCTCGGCGAGCGCACCGAGACCTTCTTCGACGCGTTCCGGCGCGAGGACTCCAAGCACAAGAACCCGCAGATCTCCTCGGTCCTCGGCAGTGTCAGCCAGGCCGTGGTCGACCGTACCGGCGGCAAGGAGAGCCCCTTCGAGGGCGCGTACGTCACCAGCTGGTACCCGGTCTCCACGGATGCGCTGTGGGAGCCGATGCGCAAGGTGATCTCCGAGCGCGCCTTCGGCAACGACGCGGTGGACCCGGACGACAGCGGAACGCAGACCACCTGGATCGCGTACACGGTCCTCAGCGAGACCTTGAAGCGGCTGGGGCCCGACGAGGACGTCACGGCGCGCAAGGTGGCGCGCATGCTGAGCCAGGAGGAGCCCGTCAAGACCGGCGGGCTGACCCCGGACCTCAGCTGGCGCTACAAGGACATGCGCGCCGTCGCCGGCTTCCCGCGCATGGTGAACGGGCGGGTCAACTTCCAGGTCGTCCAGGCCGGCCGCCTCGTCGCCCAGCAGGGCGGCGAGGCGTCGATGGACATGACGGAGACCCTGGAGCAGGCGCCGCGCGCGGCGTAGCGCTCCGCCCGTCGCTCAGAGCTGGGACTTGTCCCGCTTGGTGAGGGCGTACTTGGCCGCGATCGCGTTCCACATGGTCGCGGCCGACTCCTTCGCCTTGGTCGCCTCGCCGCTCGCCTTGTTGCCCTCGTTGGCGTTGCCGGTGCCCTTGGCCTGCCCGTCCTTGCAGCCCTTCTTGTCGGCGGCGGTGTCGTCCGCCCACGCCGCGTAGCTGTTGTCGGCGGCCGCGGAGGACTGCCAGGCCTTGGTGAGCGCGGCGGCCAGCTTCGCGTTGTCGGGGAGCTGGTCCATCTTCAGGTCCTGGAGCCGGGTGACGAGCTCCTCGCGCTGGCGGGCGGCGTCGCGCAGGTCGGTGGCCGCCTGGCCGAGGTTGCGGCAGCCCTTGATGTCGTCGACGGAGCGGATCACGGCGGCACGGCTGTCGTTGCTGTCCGCGAGGAGCTTGTCCAGCTGGACGGCCTGGGAGCGGGCCGGGTCCACGGGCGCCTCGGCGCCCGCCGCGGCCGAGCTTCCGGCGCTGGGGGTCGCGTCCGCCGCCGCGGGGTCGTTGTTCTGCTTCTTGCCGTCGCTGAGCAGCGCCCCGACACCGAGCCCGACGACGGCCAGGCCGATGACGACGGCGGCGATCACCCAGGCCGGCACGCGGCGGCCGGCCTCCGGCGGGGGCGGGGGCGGGGCGTACTGCGGTTGCTGCTGGGGGTGCTGCTGGGCCTGCGGGTGCTGCTGGAACGGCTGGGGCTGCTGGGCCTGCGGAGGCTGGGGGAACGGCTGGGGCTGAGCCGGTCCGGGCCGCTGCCCGCGCGGCGGGTACCCCCGCGGCGGCGGCTGCCGCAGCACCGGCTCCTGCACGGGCGGCAACTGCCGCGTGTGCCCGGCGCCCTGTCCCTCCTCGCGGAACAGCGCGTCGAACCCGTCGGTGACGGGCGGGATGTACTGCGTGGCGGCCTCGCCGGGCCCGGCACCGCCCGGTACGGGCGGGATGTACTGGGTGGCCGCTTCCTCGTGCGCGGCGCCGGGGGGCACCGGCGGGATGTACTGGGTCGCGCCCTCGTCACCGGCCGGGACCGGCGGGATGTACTGGGTGGCGCCCTCGTCGTGCGCGGGCGCGCCCGGGACCGGCGGGTAGGGGGCCGCGCCCTCGTCACCGGCCGGGACCGGCGGGATGTACTGGGTGACCGCCTCGGGCAGCGGCGGGTAGCCGTACCCGTGCGGCGCCCCCGGCCCCTCGTACCCGGGCCCCACCACGTGCCCGGGCGGCGCCTGCCCCGGCGCGGGCGGCTGGGCGTGGGCGGGCGGGCCCGGCTGCGGCTGGCCCTCCGGCTGCGGCGGGCCCGCCGGGGCCTGGCCCGCGGCCGGCGGGTAGCCGTACGCCGGCCGGCCCGGCTCGGGCTGCGCCGGTGGCGGGTATCCGTAGCCGGGCTGCGGGTACGCCGGGTCGGGGCCCCACGGCGTGCCCGCCTGCGGGCTGCCGCCCTGTCCGCTCTCCGTCACCGGGACTCCTTCGCCGACCACTCCGGTATTCCGAATCGTCGGCTCACGCTACCCGGTCACCCCCCGCCGCCGGAGGCCCCCCGGACCGATCGGCGAGACACCCCCCCTACGCCACCACCTCCAGCCGCGCGGTGAATTCGCGGGCCGCCGGCTCCTCGCGGTACGGGGCGAGGCGGGTCCGGAAGTCGTCCAGGTACTCCGCACCCCGGTTCGAGCGGAGCCCCGACAGCAGCTCGGCCGCCTTCGCGGCCGTCTGGCACGCCTGCTCCACCTCGCGCTGCTGCACCTGCGCCGCCGCCAGCAGCAGCAGCCCGATCGACCGGCGCCGCTCCTTCCCCGCCGGGAGCCCCCGCAGCGCCTCCTGCGCCTGCCGGGCCGCCGCGTCCGCCTGGCCCAGGTCCCGGTGGCAGTGCGCCAGCTCGTCCGCGAGGTACGCCGCGTCGAAGTGCCGGATCCACACCGGGTCGTCGCCCGACTCCGGCTCCGCCCGCTCCAGCGCCGTCACCGCCCGCGAGGACAGCACCGCCGTGGCCCGGGCGTCGCCCAGCAGCGCGTGCCCGCGCGCCTCGGCGGCGTAGAACATCGCCTCCACCCGCGGCGTGACCTGCCCGCGGGTCCCCTCCTGCGCGGCCCGCGCCAGCTGCGCGATCTCCCGCGGGTTGCCCAGCTCCGCCGCGAGGTGGCTCATCGACGCCGCGAGCACGTAGCCCCCGTACGCCCGGTCCCCGGCCGCCTGCGCCAGCCGCAGCGCCTGGATGTAGTAGCGCTGAGCCAGACCCGGCTGGCCGGTGTCCACCGCCATGTACCCGGCCAGCTCGGTCAGTCTGGCCACCGCCGCGAACAGCGCTCGCCCGACCGGCTCCCGGTAGGAGCCCCCGATCAGCCCTGAGACCACGGAGTTGAGGTAGTGCACGACGACGGGCCGCACGTGCCCGCTGCCGAAGCGGTGGTCGAGTTCCTTGAGGGCGTCGGTGGTCGCCCGTACCGCCTCCACGTCCGGCATCCCGACGCGCGAGCCGCCGCTGCGCGCCACCTGCGCGTCGGCGCCGGTGATCAGCCAGTCGCGGCTCGGCTCGACCAGCGCCGAAGCGGCCACGCTGGAGCCCGAAAGGAAGTCGCGGCGGCCGACGTCGCTCCGCCACAACTCGCTGACCTGCTCGATGGCGCCGACGACGGTCGGGGAGAACTGCAGGCCGATGCCGGAGGCGAGGTTCTTGCCGTTGGCCATGCCGATCTCGTCGATGGTGACGGTCCGGCCGAGTTTGCGCCCCAGCGCCTCGGCGATGATGCCCGGCGCCCGGCCGCGCGGCTGCTGACCGCGCAGCCACCGGGCCACCGACGTCTTGTCGTAGCGGAGATCGAGGCCGTGTTCGGCCCCGCACATGTTGACGCGCCGGGCGAGCCCGGCGTTCGAGCACCCGGCTTCCTGGATGAGCGCCTGAAGCCGTTCATTCGGCTGGCGCGCGACGAGAGGCCTGGCTGCCATGAAAACCCCCAGTAGCCGCGGGTGATCGTTGGAATGATCACTTCCCGCCTGAGTTGCGGAGAATCATCCGCTCTGCGTCGTGTCGCTACCCAACTCCGGCGCCCCGACCTCCTACGCGCCCCCACACGTGCTCCAGTGCGCCCCGTATGCAGGATCGATGCTCCGGCCACCGGCCGGTTTACGCCCGTAACCCCGAGTGACCCCGGGAGTTGTGATGGGCGTGGAAGAGACCATCGGAGTCACGGAGACCGCACCCATCCCCAAGCAGCGCGGCGAGCAGCTGCTGGACCATGCCGTGCGGTACGCGGAAGAACGGCACTGGGACGTCTTCGCCGGCACCTGGCTGGAGTCCGCGGACGGGCGGGAGGTGTGCTCCTGCGGGGCGCAGGACTGCCCGGCGCCCGGCGCCCACCCCACGGTGAAGGACTGGGCGGCTCTGGCCACGGGCAGCGCCGTCCAGGTGCGGCGGATCTGGGCGAAGCGGCCCGAGGCCTCGATCCTGCTGCCGACGGGGCGGACCTTCGACGCGCTGGACGTGCCTGACTCGGCCGGGTTCCTGGCGCTGGCGCGCCTGGAGCGGATGGAGCGCACCCTCGGCCCGGTCGCCCTGACGCCCGACCACCGCATGCTGTTCTTCGTCCTGCCGGGCGCCGGGGCGAAGGTGCCGGACCTGGTGCGCAAGCTGGGCTGGTCGCCCGCCTCGATCGACCTGACCGCGCGGGGCGAGGGCGAGTACGTGGCCGCCCCGCCCACCCGCTTCGGCGGCCGCGGCGCGGTCCAGTGGGCGCGGCGGCCCACCCCGGCCAACCGGTGGCTGCCGGACACCGAGGAGCTGATCGCGGCGCTGGCGTACGCGTGCGGACGCGAGGCTGCGGCGGACCGGGACCGGCGGGGCGCCTGAGCCGAACCGCCGAGATCGCAGGTCAGGACCGGGATGTTCGTGCCCGGGAACTCATAACATAAGTAACTGCCCAGCCCCTCCCCGCCCTCCTATCGTGAGAAGGGCAAGACCACGGGGATCAGGACGAGAGGCAGGCGCACATGCCGGACCAGGCAGTTGCGACGGGCGGGACGGACGGACGGGACGGCGCGCGATCCGCGCCGTCCGCCGGACGGGCGGCGGTACGGGTCGAGGGCCTGTGGAAGCGCTTCGGCGAGCAGGTCGCGGTCGCGGGGATCGATCTGGAGCTGCCCGCGGGGCAGTTCATCGGCCTGGTCGGGCCGAACGGCGCGGGCAAGACGACGACGCTGTCGATGGTGACCGGGCTGCTGCGCCCGGACATGGGGCGGGTCTTCGTCGCCGGACACGACGTGTGGAGCGACCCGGTCGAGGTGAAGTCGCGGATCGGCGTGCTGCCGGAGGGCCTGCGGCTGTTCGAGCGCCTCTCGGGGCGCGAACTGCTCGGCTACATGGGCCGGCTGCGCGGGCTGCCGGGCGACGAGACCGACAAGCGGGCCACGCAGCTGCTGGACGTGCTCGACCTCGCGGGCTCGCAGCACAAGCTGGTCGTGGACTACTCGACGGGCATGCGGAAGAAGATCGGCCTGGCCGCCGCCCTGCTGCACAACCCCGAAGTCCTCTTCCTGGACGAGCCGTTCGAGGGCGTGGACCCGGTGTCGGCGCAGACCATCCGCGGGGTGCTGGAGCGGTACACGGCGTCCGGCGCCACCGTCGTCTTCTCCTCCCACGTGATGGAGCTGGTCGAGTCGCTGTGCGACTGGGTCGCCGTCATGGCCGCCGGCCGGATCCGCGCCGCGGGCCCGCTGGCCGACGTACGGGGCGACGCACCCTCGCTGCAGGCCGCATTCCTGGAGCTGGTCGGCGCGGGCGGGCGCGACGCCGGGGACTCGCTGGACTGGCTCGGCGGGCAGGCCGCCCGATGAGCGCCGCATCCGCCCCCGCCCCGGCGGCCGGGCGCACCTCGGCCGCGGCCCCGGCCGCCGCTCCCGCGGTGAACCTGACCTCGGTCTTCGTCCGCCTCAAGCTCTCGCTGCTCCGCAACGGGCTCAAGGGCTCCTCGAAGCGCAAGGCCGCGTACTTCACCTCGCTGGCCCTGTCGCTGGCGGTGGCCTGCCTCGCGATGACCGGCCTGGCCGTACTGCACGGGAACGCGCACGCGGGCACCGTCGTCGTACTGCTCGCCGCGATCCTGGCGCTGGG
Organism: Streptomyces vinaceus; assembly: GCF_008704935.1. NCBI lineage: Bacteria > Bacillati > Actinomycetota > Actinomycetes > Kitasatosporales > Streptomycetaceae > Streptomyces > Streptomyces vinaceus. The sequence goes on along the minus strand of NZ_CP023692.1, from coordinate 4,208,510 downwards.
CTGGACCTTCATGCCGCTGTTCTTCCCGAGCGGGGACGAGACGCTCGACCCGAGCAGGCTCGTCATGCTGCCGCTGCGGCCGCGGCCCCTCGTACGGGCCCTGCTGGCCTCCTCGCTGGTCGGCATCGGCCCGCTGTTCACGGTCTGCCTGGCGGTGGGCTCGGTGGTGGCCGTCGCGCGGGGCGCGGCGGGCATCGTGGCGGCCGTGGTGGCCGTGCCGCTGCTGGTGCTGGGCTGCGTCGCACTGGCCCGCTCGGTGGCCACGGCCAACGTGCGGCTGCTGACCAGCCGCAAGGGGCGCGACCTGGCGCTGCTCAGCGGTCTGCTGATCGCGATAGGCGCGCAGGTGGCGAACTTCGCGAGCCAGCGCCTTTTCGATTCGGGCGGGCTCGCGCAGCTGGAGCCGGCCGAGGCCGTGGTGCGGTGGCTGCCGCCCGCGACGGCCGTCGGCATGGTGGACTCGGCGAGCAAGGGCTCGTACGGGGTGGCGGCGGGCCAGCTGGCGGTGACCGTCCTCGCACTGGTCCTGCTGCTGCGGTTCTGGGAGCGGAGCCTGACCGCGCTGATGGTCACCCCGGACGGGTCGACGATCGCGGCGGCGAAGCCGTCGGGGAAGCGGGAGTCCGCGGGCGGCGCCGGTGCGTGGGCGTTCCTGCCGGCCGGCCGGACGGGCGCGGTCATGCAGCGCTCGCTGCGCTACGTGGTGCGCGACCCGAAGACGAAGTCGGCGTGGGTGACGGCGCTGGCGGTCGGTGCGATCGTCCCGGTCTTCAACGCCCTGCAGGGCACGGGCTCGATGTACCTGGCCTGCTTCGGCGCGGGCATGCTGGGCATGCAGATGTACAACCAGTTCGGGCAGGACACCTCGGCGTTCTGGATGGTCGCGCAGACCATCTCGACCCCGCGGGAGGCGTTCGAGGAGCTGCGCGCCCGCGCGTACGCCCTGGCCCTGGTGACCGTCCCGTACACGGTCGTGCTGACGGCGGTCACGGCGGCGCTCCTGGAGGACTGGGCCGCGCTCCCGGCGGGGCTCGGGGTGAGCCTGGCGCTGCTCGGCTCGATGCTGTGCACGGGCGCGCTGGCCTCGGCCCGGTTCCCGTACTCGATCCCGTCGGACGGCGCGTTCAAGAACGTGGCGCCGGGCCAGGGCGGGCTCGCGTGGGCGGGCATCTTCGGCGGCATGCTGGTGTCGGCGCTGATCTGCTCGCCGGTGATCGCACTGACGGTCTTCCTCAACGTGACGGACCAGCAGGCGCTGACCTGGATCGTGCTCCCGCTGGGCGCGGCCTGGGGCACCTTCGCGGCCTGGGCGGGACTGCGCCTGGCGGCCCCGATGGTGGCCAGGACCCTGCCGGAGATCCTCCTGGCGGTCAGCAAGGGCTGAGCGGCCGGTACGCGGGAGGGGGTGACGGGCTGCGCGCCCGTCACCCCCTCCCGCGTCTTCAGCGGGCGGCGCTCGCGATCCGGTCCAGGAAGGGTTCGAGGGCGGCGCGCCAGGCCGCCGGCTGGTCGTAGTGGAGGTAGTGGCCGGCGTCGGGGATCTCGGCGTACTGGCCGGCCGGCAGGACGCGGACCATCTCCTGGGCTTCCGCGCGGCCCAGTTCACCGTCGAGGCCGCGGACGACCAGGGTCGGGCAGCGGACCTGGGCCAGCTCCTCCCAGTGCGCGTCGTGGACCCAGGTCTCGCGGGCGGTCAGCATCTGGCGGCGGGAGAACAGGGGGCGCCAGCCGTCCGTGGCCTGGTGCATCACCTCGGCGAAGAAGGCGCCGCGGCCGGGATCGGGGCGCTCCACCCGGGGATCGTCCTCGCCGAACCAGCGGCGGGCGGCGTCCTGGGTGGGGAAGGGGAGGGGCCAGCGGCGGAACCATTCCTCCCATTCCTGCTGGGAGGCCTCGCCGAGGGCGGAGGCGCGCATGTCGCAGATGACCAGGGCCTCGACCAGGTCGGGGCGGCGGGCGGCGAGCTGCCAGCCGGTGAGGGCGCCCATGGAGTGGCCGACCAGGGTCACGGGGGCCAGGCCGAGCTGCTCGATGACGGCCTCTGCATCGGCCACGAACGCGTCGCGTCCCAGGGGGGTCGAGGCGCCCGGGCCGGCGGCGGGGCGCTCGCTCTGGCCGTGACCGCGCTGGTCGAGGGCGATGACGCGGCGGTGCTCGGAGAGCCAGCGGGCGGTGCCCGCCCAGTGGAAGGCGCGGCCCATCAGACCGTGGAGTAACAGCACCCGGGGCACGTCCGGATCCGGGGGCGCACTCGTGGGTGATTCCCGGAACTCCCAGGCGGCCAGGCGCACACCGTCTGCCCCTGTCACATCGATGCGCTGTACCACGGCAGATGCACCCCCTTCGCTCGCGGCCAGACTATCGAACCCGTATTCGAAAACGGGGTTCTCGCCTTCAACACCGCTCTTTCGAGTGACCTTGCTCAAGGATTGGCCGCCCCTGCCGATGGAGATCCTTTCAACAGGGAGGCGGGCCGCTCGGGGAAGACGGTCCGAGGGGATGACCTTGAGAGCTCGGGGCTCCGGGTCAGCAAAGGGGAGGACCGGTCCCGGCGCCGCAAGGCGCCGGGACCGCCCACGCCCACCATCGACCGTGCTGCCACCGACAGTGCCGCGCGCCCGCCCGTGCCGAGGCCGTCAGCGCTTGGCCACGAACACGTGCGAGGCGATCTCCGCATCCAGCTCCGCGGCCTCGCCGCCGCTGCCGACCAGCACCCCGCCCGGCGACTCCGTCACGCTGACCACCGCGCCGGGCTGCACGCCCGCCCGCCGCAGCGTGTACATCAGTTGGGCGTCCGTCTGGATCGGCTCCCCGATCCGGCGCACGACCACCGTCTTGCCGTCGGCGCCCGGGTCGAGCTCCGACAGGCTGACCATGCCGTCCTCCAGGAACGGGTCGGCCTCGGCCTTCTCGCCCAGCTCCTCCAGGCCCGGGATCGGGTTCCCGTACGGCGACTCCGTCGGGTGGCGCAGCAGCTCCAGCACCCGCCGCTCCACCGCCTCGCTCATCACGTGCTCCCAGCGGCAGGCCTCGGCGTGCACCTGCTCCCATTCCAGGCCGATGACGTCGACGAGGAGGCATTCGGCGAGCCGGTGCTTGCGCATCACGCGCGTCGCCAGCCGGCGCCCCTCCTCCGTCAGCTCCAGGTGGCGGTCGCTCGCCACGGCCACCAGGCCGTCGCGCTCCATGCGCGCCACCGTCTGGCTCACCGTCGGGCCGCTCTGGTCGAGCCGCTCGGCGATGCGGGCGCGCATGGGGACCACGCCTTCCTCTTCCAGCTCGAGGATGGTGCGGAGATACATCTCCGTGGTATCGATCAGTCCGGACATTCGTGCCCCTCGGATATCGTGCGCTGGCCCTGCACCCAATTCTGACGCATCGCGCCGACAACCGTCCCGTGCCGGACGTCAACCCCGCCCGGGACATCCCCGGACGACCCGGCCCCGGGATTGACGTTCGTATTGACACGCCCTTGGTCCAGACCGCACGGTGAGCGGCGGACACGGACGAACCCCACCTCTGGAAGGGCCATCGGCGTATGAGCGAGAGCAAGCTGGCCGGTCAGTTCCTCGACGCAGCGATCGGGCTCCTGGAGCGGGTGCGGACCGAGGAGGCCGCGCACATCTCCGAGGCCGGCGCCGTCATCGCGGACGCCGTGGCCGCCGGGAACCGGCTCTTCGCCTTCGGCGCCGGGCACTCCTCGCTCCCCGCGCAGGACGTGGTCTACCGGGCCGGCGGACTCGCGCTGATGAACTTCCTCGCGGTCCCCGGCACCGTCGGGATCGACGTCATGCCGGCCACCCTCGGCAGCGCCCTGGAGCGGGTGGACGGCCTCGCCGGGGCCGTCCTCGACAGCAGCCCGGCCACCGACGGGGACGTCCTCGTGATCATCTCCCTCTCGGGGCGCAACGCGCTTCCGGTGGAGATGGCCATGAACGCCCGGGCCATCGGCCTCAAGGTGATCGGCGTGACCTCGGTGGCGTACGCGACGGGGACCAAGTCGCGGCACGCCTCCGGCAGCTTCCTCAAGGACCACTGCGACATCGTCCTCGACAGCAAGATCGCCGTCGGCGACGCCGAGCTGAGCCTCGACGGCATCGACGCGCCGTTCGCCCCCGCCTCCACCGTCGTGACCAGCGCGATCATGCAGGCCGTGATGGCGGCGGCCGCCGGCGAGCTCGCCGCCCGCGGCCTGGAGCCCCCGCTGCTGCGCTCGGGCAACGTGGACGGCGGCCACGAATGGAACGGCCGCGTCCTCAAGGAGTACGGCGACCGGATCTTCTTCCGCCACTGAGCTCCCTTCCGCCACCGGCCCTCCCCTCCACACGTCCACACGTCCACACGCCTCCACGCACCTCTACGCGCCGGGCAGCTCCCCGTCCCTGGGCGGGCGGGGGCGGGACGCCAGGTCGAGGTCGGCCGCCACCCGGGCCGCCACCTCCTCCGCGTACGCCGCGTCCGCCTGCTCGAAGGCGGCCCGCGAAGCGGCCCGTACGAAGGTGAGCGCCCCCACGGTCCGTCCGCGGCTGCGCAGCACCGTGCACAGCACGTGCGCCGCGTCCTCGGGCCACTGCCGCTCCCGCGCCCAGCTCCCGGCCGGCTCCCCGCGCGGAGCGCTCGTACGCACCGAGCCGATCCGGTCCAGCGCCTGGAGCGCCGGGTGCCCGGGCGCGTACCGGGCCGGGAGCGCGCCCGCGCCCGGCAGCAGGGGCGGTGACGCCGCCATGCGTACGAGCCGGCGCCGGTCCGGATCGCCCGACCGCTCCAGTACGTCGAGCAGCGCGTGCTCCGCGAAGCCGGCGAGCGCGAAGTCCAGTCGTACGGCGGCCGCCTCGGCCGGGTCCTCGCACTCGGCGGCAGCCCGGCCCGAGCGGTGCAGCTGGCCGGCCCGGAAGCGCAGCTGCGCCGTGTCCAGAGCCGCCTGCCGGACCTCGGTGATGTCCTGGAACAGCCAGCCCACCCCGAGCGGCACCGGCTCCTCCGCCAGCGGGGAGCCCAGCCGCAGGAACCCCGACCGCCAGCACCGCCGCCGCACCCCCTCCGGCGTGCGGACCGACACCCACAGCTCCATGGGCGCCGGCGGGGAGCCCTCGGCGAGCACGTGCTGCAGCGCCCCCTCCAGCTCCTCGACCCCCTGGGCCAGCAGGTCCCCCAGCGGCCGCCCGAGCAGCGCGGTGCGCCCGGAGCCGAAGGCGCGGGCCGCGTGCGCGTTGACCACCGCGGGCCTCAGGTCCACGTCGACGAGGACCACGCCCCACGAGGCGTCGTCCATCAGCGCCTCGCTGAGAGCGATGGACCGCTCCAGGTCGATCTGGGCGTGCACCTCGCTGAAGGCGCAGTACACCCCGGCGGGCTTCCCGTCCGCCCCTGGCACCCCGGCGGACTGGGTCCGTACGAGTACCCGTCCGCCCTCCTTGGTCAGCAGCGCGAACTCGTGCACCTGTCGCCCGGGCACGTCCTGGGCGGACATGAGACGCTCCTCCACGTCCTGCGCGTCGGCGGGGCGCACGGCCCACCCGGCGAAGCCCTTGCGCCCGACCGCCTCGGCGGCGCTCCAGCCGAGGATCCGCTCGGCCTCGCGGTTCCAGTGCGTGATCACGCCGTCGGAGTCGAACGCGCACAAGGCGGCGTCCATCCCGTCGAGCAGCGCTGCGAGCAGATCGTCGGTGGTCTCACCACGTCCGGAAGCACTCACCTGGCACCCCCTGCAGGTGTTCGCGTGTGCGGCACGTCAGATCATTGAACTGGAACGTGACGCAGCCCACACCGCATTCCCCGAATCGCCCCGAAATAAATAGCTTGAGGACCTCGGGCAGCGGTTCTAGGCTCTGCCTTACACGAGAAGGGAGGTGGTTCCCGAAATGTACGGAAACCGGACGCGTGAGGTGGCTGCGGGCTAAGGGCCCGTCGTCGCACGCACCCAGTGCGGTGCCCGGCGGGTAGCCAGGCGCCAATCCCAAGCAGTCACCCGACCCGCGAGCTCGCCGGTACGTCCGGCCGGCTTCTCTCACTGCAGGAGAGAAACCCGAGCTCGCGGGTCGTCTGCGTGTCGGCGCCAGGGCGTACGGACGCCAGGGCGCTACGGGCGGCGGTGCGCTACGGGCACAGGCGCTCCAGACGCCACTTCCCGTCCTCCAGGACGTAGCGCAGCCGGTCGTGCAGGCGGTTCTCGTGGCCCTGCCAGAACTCGATCCCGTCGGGGACGACCCGGATGCCGCCCCACTCGGGCGGGACCGGGACCTGCTCGCCCTCGGGGTAGCGCTCCGCGAGCTCCGCGTAGCGCCGGTCGAGCTCGGCGCGGGAGGCGATCACCCGGGACTGCTCGCTCGCCCAGGCGCCCAGCTGCGAGCCGTGCGGACGGGAGCGGAAGTACGCCGCCGTCTCGTCACGGCCGGTCCGCGAGGCCGTGCCCGTGACGATGACCTGGCGGGAGATGGGGTGCCAGGGGAAGAGCAGCGCGACGTGCGCGTTGGCGTCGATCTCACGGCCCTTGCGGGAGCCGTAGTTGGTGTAGAAGACGAATCCCCGCTCGTCGAACTGCTTCAGCAGCACCGTGCGGGAACTGGGCCGGCCGTCGGGGGTCGCCGTCGAGACGACCATCGCGTTGGGTTCGAAGAGGTGCGAGTCCGCGGCCTGCTGGAACCACTCGGCGAACTGCCGCATGGGGTCCTCGGCGAGCCCGTCCTCGTGGACGATCTCCGAGCGGTACTGCTTGCGCATCGTGGCGGGGTCAATGTCCTGGTCGGTCACGCGTGCCATCCTGCCGCAGGAGTGCTCGCGGCAGTGTGCCGTATGTCACGCTTCCGCCTGCCATCCGGAACAGCCAAAATCTTGGGGCCGGTCCGGAGGTCCCCACACGGGTGACCGACGGCCGTGCCGGGCATCAACGGGGATGACCGCGCCGGACCGCGAGTCACGCCGGGAGCCGCGCGTGTTCGCACTATCTGAGGAGCCGCCTGATGTCCGATTTCGTACCCGGGCTCGAAGGGGTCGTCGCGTTCGAGACCGAGATCGCCGAACCGGACAAGGAAGGCGGATCGCTCCGCTACCGCGGGGTCGACATCGAAGATCTCGTCGGACACGTCTCGTTCGGCAACGTCTGGGGCCTGCTGGTCGACGGGGCGTTCAACCCCGGCCTCCCCGCCGCCGAGCCCTTCCCGATCCCCGTGCACTCCGGCGACATCCGCGTCGACGTGCAGTCCGCCCTCGCCATGCTCGCCCCCGTGTGGGGTCTGAAACCGCTGCTCGACATCGACGAGCGGACCGCCCGCGACAACCTCGCGCGCGCCGCCGTGATGGCGCTGTCGTACGTCGCGCAGTCCGCGCGCGGGCAGGGCCGGCCGATGGTGCCGCAGAGCGAGATCGACAAGGCCGAGTCCGTCGTCGAGCGGTTCATGATCCGCTGGCGGGGCGAGCCGGACCCCAAGCACGTCAAGGCCGTCGACGCGTACTGGACCTCGGCCGCCGAGCACGGCATGAACGCCTCCACGTTCACCGCGCGCGTGATCGCCTCGACCGGCGCCGACGTGGCCGCCGCCCTCTCCGGCGCCGTGGGCGCCATGTCCGGGCCGCTGCACGGCGGTGCGCCCTCCCGCGTCCTCGGCATGATCGAGGAGATCGAGCGCACCGGCGACGCCGTGGCGTACGTGAAGAAAACCCTGGACAAGGGCGAGCGGCTGATGGGCTTCGGGCACCGCGTCTACCGGGCCGAGGACCCGCGCGCCCGCGTGCTGCGGCGTACGGCCAAGGAGCTGGACGCCCCGCGCTACGAGGTGGCCGCCGCGCTGGAGAAGGCCGCGCTGGAGGAGCTGCACGCCCGCCGCCCCGACCGGGTGCTCGCGACGAACGTGGAGTTCTGGGCCGCGATCATGCTGGACTTCGCGGAGGTCCCGGCGCACATGTTCACCTCCATGTTCACCTGCGCCCGGACCGCCGGCTGGTCGGCGCACATCCTGGAGCAGAAGCGCACGGGCCGCCTGGTGCGGCCGTCGGCGCGCTACATCGGCCCGGGACGGCGCGACCCGCGCGAGATCGAGGGGTACGCCGACATCGCCGACACGGCCTGAGCCTTCTGTTCGTACGCCTTCGCAGGCCTTCGCACACCGGTCGGGGCGCCTCTCCCGTGGGGACACGGGAGAGGCGCCCTCGGCGTGTGCGGGGCAGCGGCCTCAGCCGAGGGCGGCGTCCAGGATCCGGGACCACTGGGCGACCACGCGGGCGCGGCGGGCCGTGTCGTCGGTGAGGACGTTGGCCAGGCCGAGGCCGCGGGCCATGTCGAGCAGGCCCTGGACGGTCTCGCGTACGCCGGGGACGGACTCGTCCGCGCCGAGGAGCTCCACGGCGATGCGGTGGGTCTCGCGGCCCACGCGCGCCTCCAGTTCGGTGACCTGGGGGCGCAGCTGCTCCTCGTTGGAGGCGGCGACCCACAGTTGGAGGGCCGCGCGGAAGAGGGCTCCGGTGTAGAGGTCGACGATGGCCTCGACCACGGCGGGGCGGGCGGCGGGTCCGGCCTGGAAGAGGTCGCGCAGTGCCGCGTAGCGCTCCTCGGAGACGTAGGCGACGGCAGCGGTGAACAGGTCCTCGCGCGTGGGGAAGTGGTACTGGGCCGCGCCGCGGGAGACTCCGGCGCGTTCGGCGACGACGGCGACGGTGGAGCCGGCCCAGCCCTGTTCGGCGAGGCAGGCGACGGCCGCCTCCAGGAGGTGGCGGCGGGTGACGCGGCTGCGGGCCTGCTTGGGGCCGGACGGGGTGTCGCCGCCCGCGGACGGGGCGTGGCCCGCAGGCTGCGGATCGCCGGCGGACAGGGCGTCCTCGGCCGGCTGGGTGTCGGTCACAGGGCCCATGACGGGTCCCGTCGTTCGAAGCGGGCGGTGATGCCCTCGCGGGCCTCGGCCGAGCCGAAGTGGTGGGCGGAGAGCTCGGTGAGCGCGCCGCCGTCGGCCGCCAGGACGGCCCGTACCGGGGCGGTGAGCAGGTCCTTGGTGGCCGCGAGGGCCTCCGGGCCCGCCTTGCGCAGGCCCGCGAGCACCGGGGCGAGGACCTGGTCCACGTCCTCGCCGTGCAGGGTGAGCAGGCCGATGCGGGCGGCTTCGGCGGCGTCGAAGGCCTCGGCGGTGAGGAAGTACCGGGCCGCGGCGCGCGGGTCCAGGCGCGGGAGCAGCGGCGCGGAGATCACGGCCGGGACCACGCCCAGGTGGGTCTCGGTGAACGCGTACGTGGAGGCGGGACCTGCGGCGGCGATGTCGCAGACGCCGAGGAGGCCGAGGCCGCCGGCCCGGACGTGGCCCGTGACGCGGGCCACGACGGGCTTGGTGAGCTCGGCGATTTCGCGGAGCAGGGCGAGGAAGTCGGCGGGATCGCAGGGGGACTTCAGGTCGGCGCCCGCGCAGAAGGTGTTGCCGGTGTGGGTGAGGACGACGGCCCGCGTCCCCGCGTCCGCCGCCGCGGCGGCGAGGGCCTCGCGCAGCTCGCCGACGAGGTCCGCGGAGAGGGCGTTGCGGTTGGCCGGGGAGTCGAGCGTGAGGGTGGTGATGCCGAGCGCTCGCGCGGCGCCGACGGGGCGGCTCATGCCATGTCCTCCGGAGGTTGTGCGGATCGTGGGAGCTCCCCCGCGGCCTGGACCCGCGCTCGGGCGGACCCGGGTGCCGGGCAGTACCGGTGCCGGTGCCGATGCGGTCCGGCGTGGCCGGGGGTGGGGCAGGGGTGGGGTGGTGCCCGGGGCGGGCTTCGATGTTCGGCGCCCGGGGCGCGCTCCGGTTGCAGGGCGGTGCCCCGCGCCGAAATCATCTCGTTCCGGCCCCTGGCACCACCCCACCCCGTCCCCGCCCCCGGCCGGGGAGCTGCGCCGTCCAGATTAGTAAGACTTGGGCAGGCCCAGGGTCTGGTGGGAGACGAAGTTCAGGATCATCTCGCGGCTGACGGGGGCGATGCGCGAGACCCGGGAGGCCGTGATCAGGGCGGCCAGTCCGTATTCGCGGGTGAGGCCGTTGCCGCCCAGGGTGTGGACGGACTGGTCCACGGCCTTCACGCAGGCCTCGGCGGCGGCGTACTTGGCCATGTTCGCGGCCTCGCCGGCGCCCATGTCGTCGCCCGCGTCGTAGAGGTGGGCGGCCTTCTGCATGATCAGGCGGGCGAGTTCGAGGTCGATGTGGGCCGCGGCCAGGGGGTGGGCGATGGCCTGGTGGGCGCCGATCGGCTCCTTCCAGACCTGGCGGGTCTTCGCGTAGTCCACGGCCTTGGCGAGGGCGTAACGGCCCATTCCGATGGCGAAGGCGGCCGTCATGATGCGTTCGGGGTTGAGGCCCGCGAAGAGCTGGAGCAGGCCCGCGTCCTCGTCCCCCACCAGGGCGGAGGAAGGCAGCCTCACATCGTCCAGGGTCAGTTCGAACTGCTTCTCCGCGGCGTGGAGTTCCATGTCTATGACGGAGCGGGAGAAGCCCGGGGCGTCGCGCGGGACGATGAACAGGCAGGGCTTCAGGCTTCCCGTCCTGGCGTCTTCCGTGCGTCCGACGATGAGGGTGGCATCGGCGATGTCCACCCCCGAGATGAAGACCTTGCGGCCCGTCAGAACCCACTCGTCGCCGTCGCGGCGGGCGGTGGTGGTGATGCGGTGGGAGTTGGAGCCGGCGTCCGGCTCGGTGATGCCGAAGGCCATGGTGCGGCTGCCGTCGGCGAGGCCGGGCAGCCAGGCCTGCTTCTGGGCCTCGGTGCCGAAGCGCGAGATGACCGTGCCGCAGATGGCGGGCGAGACGACCATCATCAGCAGGGGACAGCCCGCGGCGCCCAGTTCCTCCAGGACGATGGAGAGTTCGGCGATGCCGCCGCCTCCGCCGCCGTACTCCTCGGGGAGGCTGACCCCGAGGTAGCCCAGCTTGGCCGCGTCGGCCCACAGCTCGTCGGGGTGGCCGCCCTCGCGGGCGACCCGGGCGAGGTACTCGCGTCCGTACCGCTGCCCGAGTGCGGCGACGGCGGCGCGCAGGGCCTTGTGCTCTTCGGTCTCGACGGTCGTGCCGATGGCGGGGCTCATGCTGGCGATTCCTCCTGGACTACGGCGAGCAGGGCGCCGAACTCGACCTGGTGGCCGAGGGTGGCGTGGAGCGCGGTGAGCGTGCCGGAGGCGGGCGAGACGATGCGGTGCTCCATCTTCATGGCCTCCAGCCAGAGCAGGGGCTGCCCGGCGGTGACGGCGTCGCCGGGGGCGAGGCCCTCGGCCACTCGGACGACGGTGCCGGGCATGGGGGCGAGCAGGGAGCCGGGTTCGGTGCGGTCCTGGGGATCGGCGAACCGGGGCACGGGCGTGAGGGTGTGGGCGCCGGTGAAGGGCGAATCCACGTACACCTCAGGCTTGTTCGAATTGTGTTTCACGTGGAACAGCCGCCGCACCCCGTCGACTTCGAGGGCCACCAGGTGGCGTTCGGCGGACAGGACCCGCACCCCGGGATGGTCCACGGGGTGGTACCGGACCTCGTGCTCGGCGCCGGCCACGGTGTAGCGGCGGGTCTGCGGCGCGGACCGGACGTTGCGCCAGCCGCCCAGCCGCCGGGCCAGCGGTGCGCCCGGTTCCGGGGCCGCCTCGGCGAGCGCCGCGGCGAGGGCGGCCAGCGCGGTGCGGGCGGCGGTGTCCGGGGCGGGCTCGGTGAGGGCGTCGAGGTGGCGCTCGTAGAACCCGGTGTCGAGCCGGGCCTCGGTGAACTCCGGGTGCCGCAGGGACCGTACGAGCAGCTCGCGGTTGGTGGTGAGCCCGTGGACGCGGGCTCCGGCCAGGGCGTGGGCGAGGGCGCGCACGGCCTCGGCCCGGGTCGGGGCGTGGGCGATGACCTTGGCCAGCATCGGGTCGTAGTGGACGCCGACGGTGTCCCCGTCCGCGAAGCCGGTGTCCACGCGGACCTCACCGGGGACGGCGAGGGTGTGCAGGACGCCGGTCTGCGGACGCCAGTCCTGGGCGGGGTCCTCGGCGTACAGACGGGCCTCGATGGCGTGGCCGGCGGGCTCGGGGGGCGTCAGCGGCAGCGCCGCGCCCTCGGCGATGCGCAGTTGCAGGGCGACGAGGTCGATGCCGAAAACGGCCTCGGTGACGGGGTGTTCCACCTGGAGGCGGGTGTTCATCTCCAGGAAGTACGGGCGTCCGTCGGCGGTGACGAGGAACTCCACGGTGCCCGCGCCCTGGTAGGAGACCGCGCGGGCGGCGGCCACGGCGGCCTCGTGGAGGGTGGTGCGCAGGGTCTCGGGGAGGGCGGGGGCCGGGGCCTCCTCGATGACCTTCTGGTGGCGTCGCTGGAGGGAGCAGTCCCGGGTGCCGAGGGCCCAGACGGTGCCGTGGGAATCGGCGAGGATCTGCACCTCGACGTGGCGGCCCCGCTCGACGTAGGGCTCGGCGAAGACCTCGCCGTCGCCGAAGGCGGAGGCCGCTTCGGCGGAGGCGGCGTCGAGCGACTCCTTAAGGGTGTCGAGGTCCCGTACGACGCGCATGCCGCGGCCGCCGCCGCCCGCGGCGGCCTTGAGGAGGAGGGGCAGGTCGGCGGCGGTGGCGGTCGCCGGGTCGACGGGGTCGAGGAGCGGGACCCCAGCGGCGCGCATCAGCTCCTTGGCCCGGGTCTTGGAGGCCATGGCCTCGATGGCCTCGGGCGGCGGACCGATCCAGGTGAGCCCGGCGGCGACGACCTCGCGGGCGAAGTCCGGGTTCTCGGAGAGGAAGCCGTAGCCGGGGTGGACGGCGTCCGCGCCGGCGGCGAGGGCGGCCTCGATGACGAGGTCGCCGCGCAGGTAGGTGTCGGCGGGGGCGGCGCCGGGCAGGCGTACGGCCGCGTCGGCCTCCCGTACGTGCAGGGCGTCGGCGTCCGGGTCGGAGTGGACGGCGACGGTGGCGAGGCCGAGGGCGCGGGCGGTACGGAAGATCCGTACGGCGATCTCGCCGCGGTTGGCGACGAGGAGCGAGGTGAGGGGCTGCTGAGTCATGTGCGGGCTCACATCCGGAAGACGCCGAAGCCGCCGCGGGCGCCCTCGACGGGGGCGTTGTGGACGGCCGACAGGCACAGGCCGAGGACGGTACGGGTGTCGCGCGGGTCGATGACCCCGTCGTCGTACAGCCGCCCGGACAGGAACATCGGCAGGGACTCGGACTCGATCTGCGCCTCGACGAAGGCGCGCATCCCGGCGTCCTGTTCCTCGTCGTACGGCTGCCCCTTCGCGGCCGCGGACTGCCGGGCCACGATGGAGAGCACCCCGGCCAGCTGGGCCGGGCCCATGACGGCGGACTTGGCACTGGGCCAGGCGAAGAGGAAGCGGGGCTCGTAGGCGCGGCCGCACATGCCGTAGTGGCCGGCCCCGTAGCTGGCGCCGATGAGGACGGACAAGTGGGGTACGCGGGAGTTGGAGACCGCGTTGATCATCATCGAGCCGTGCTTGATGATGCCGCCCTGCTCGTACTCTTTGCCGACCATGTAGCCGGTGGTGTTGTGGAGGAACAGGAGCGGGATGTCGCGCTGGTTGGCGAGCTGGATGAACTGGGCGGCCTTCTGCGACTCGGCGCTGAACAGCACGCCCTGGGCATTGGCGAGGATGCCGACCGGGTAGCCGTGGAGGGTGGCCCAGCCGGTGACCAGGCTGGTGCCGTAGAGGGGCTTGAACTCGTCGAAGTCGGAGCCGTCGACGATGCGGGCGATGACCTCGCGGGGGTCGAAGGGGGTCTTGAGGTCCGCGGGGACGATGCCGAGGAGTTCCTCCGGGTCGTACTTCGGCTCCTGCGCCGGCTGCGGATCGGGGTGCGGCTTGCGGTGGTTCAGGCGGGCGACGACGCGGCGCGCCCGGCGGATCGCGTCGTGCTCGTCGAGGGCGTAATGGTCGGCTAGCCCGGAGGTGCGGGCGTGCATGTCGGCGCCGCCGAGGGACTCGTCGTCGCTCTCCTCGCCGGTGGCCATCTTGACGAGCGGCGGACCGCCGAGGAACACCTTGGAGCGGTCCTTGATCATGATGGTGTGGTCGGACATCCCCGGGACGTACGCGCCTCCGGCGGTGGAGTTGCCGAAGACGACGGCGACGGTGGGGATACCGGCGGCCGAGAGCCGGGTCAGGTCGCGGAAGATCGCGCCGCCCGGGATGAAGATCTCCTTCTGGGAGGGGAGATCGGCGCCGCCGGACTCGACGAGGCTGATGCAGGGCAGGTGGTTCTGCCGGGCGATCTCGTTGGCCCGCAGGGCCTTCTTGAGGGTCCAGGGGTTGGAGGCGCCGCCGCGGACGGTCGGGTCGTTGGCGGTGACCACGCATTCGACGCCCTCGACCGTGCCGATGCCGGTGACCATGGACGCGCCGACGGGGTAGTCGCTGCCCCAGGCGGCGAGCGGGGACAGCTCCAGGAACGGGGTGTCCGGATCGAGGAGCAGCTCGATGCGCTCGCGGGCGAGGAGTTTGCCGCGGTCCTTGTGGCGGGCCGTGTACTTCTCTCCGCCGCCGAGGAGGGCCTTGGCGTGCTCGGCGTCCAGTTCGGCGAGGCGGGCGGCGGCGGCCTCGCGGTGGGCGAGGAAGTCGGGTGTGTGCGGGTCGACGGTGGTGGTGAGGCGGGTCATGGGGCGGTCCCCTCCGGGGTGAGCGGGAGGTGCGTCGGCAGGAGGCGGGCGGGTACGTCGACGTGCCGGGCGCGCAGCCATTCGCCGAGGGCCTTGGCCTGGGGGTCGAAGCGGTGGGCGGAGGCGACGCCGGCGCCGAGGATCCCGGCGATGGTGAAGTTGAGCGCGCGGAGGTTGGGCAGGGGGTGGCGGGTGACCGGCAGCCCTGCCGTCTCGGGGAGCAGGGCCTGGAGCTCCTCGACGGTGAGGGTGGCGTGGAGCCACTCCCAGGCCTCGTCGCCCTCGACCCACACCCCGATGTTGGCGTCGCCGCCCTTGTCCCCGCTGCGGGCGCCGGCGAGCCGCCCGAGGGGCACGCGGACGGTGGGCTCCGCGGGGGCCGGCGCGGCCGGGGCCTGGTCGAGCGGGCGGGTCGGGTCCGGCGGGACCGGGTCGCTCGGGTCGGTCGGGACCGGCGGGCTCGGGTCGGTCGGGACCGGGGCGCTCGGGTCGGTCGGGACCGGCGGGCTCGGGACCGGGTGGCGGGTGCCGTCCGGGAGGACCGCCACGTGGGGGACGGTGGCCGACGGGACGGTCGACGACGTGAAGACGCCGTACGGCTGGGCCGGGCCCGGCGGGGACGTCACGTGGAAGCCCGGGTAGCTGGCCAGGGCCAGTTCGACGGCCTCCGAGGTGAGCGCGCGGCCCACCCGGTCCGGGGACGGGTCGCGCACCACCAGGCGGAGCAGCGCGCTCGCCGTCTCCTCCGTCCGCGCGTCCTCGTGGTCCGTGCGCGCCAGCGTCCAGTCCGCCGTGGCCACTTGGGACAGCGCGTCCGCCAACTGGGCCTGGACCAGCGCCGCCTTCTCGTCGATGTCCAGACCGGTCAGGACGAAGACCACCTCGTTGCGCCAGCCCCCGATCCGGGTCACCCCCACCTTGAGGGTGGGGGGCGGGGCTTCGCCGACGACTCCCGTGATCGACACCCGGTCCGCGCCCACCTGCGCCAGGCGCACCGTGTCCAGGCGGGCGGTCACGTCCGGGCCCAGGTAGCGGGGGCCCTGGGTCTCGTAGAGGAGTTGGGCCGTGACCGTGCCCACCGAGACGACCCCGCCCGTACCGGGATGCTTGGTGATCACCGAGGAGCCGTCCTCCGCGATCTCCGCCAGCGGGAACCCGGGGCGGCGGACGTCGTGCGCCGTGAAGAAGGAGTAGTTGCCGCCGGTGGACTGGGTCCCGCACTCCAGGACGTGTCCCGCCACCACCGCCCCGGCCAGCCGGTCGTGGTCGTCCGGGGCCCAGTCGAACCACCAGGCCGCCGGCCCGCTGACCAGCGCCGCGTCCGTGACCCGGCCCGTGACGACCACGTCCGCGCCCGCCCGCAGACAGGCCGCGATGCCCGCCCCGCCGAGGTAGGCGTTGGCCGTCAGCGCTCCTTCCGCGAAGGGCATCAGGTCGTCGCCCTCGACGTGGGCGACCGACACCGGGATCCCGGCCGCTGCGGCGAGCGCGCGGATCGCGTCGGCCAGGCCCGCAGGGTTCAGGCCGCCCGCGTTGGCGACGATCCGCACGCCCCGCTCCCGCGCGAGGGCCAGGCTCTGCTCCAGCTGGCGCAGGAAGGTCTTCGCGTAGCCGAGTTCCGGGCTCTTCAGCCGGTCGCGGCCCAGGATCAGCATGGTCAGCTCGGCGAGGTAGTCGCCGGTCAGCACGTCCAGCGGGCCGCCGGTCAGCATCTCCTCGAAGGCGCTGAACCGGTCCCCGTAGAACCCCGAGGCGTTGCCGACGCGCAGCGGCCGCCGGCCGCGGGTCACCGGGCCGTCCCGGGGGCGCGGCCGGGGCCCGCCGGGCCCGCGAAGGCCTGGGCGATGTCCAGCCAGCGGTCGGCGTCGGGGCCGGTCGCGGTCAGGTCCAGGTCGGCGCGGTGGGCCCGCTGGGTCACCAGGAGGCAGAAGTCGAGCGCCGGACCGGTGACCCGGTCCGCCGCGTCCGCCGGACCGTACACCCAGGGCTCCCCGCCGTCCGGCGGTACGAGTTCCACCCTGAACTCCCCCGCGGGCGCGGGCAGTCCCCGTACGGCGAAGGCGTAGTCGCGGGCCCGTACGCCGATCCGCGCCACGTGCCGCAGCCGCGCGGTCGGGGTACGGCGTACGCCGAGGGCGTCGGCCACGTCCTGGCCGTGCGCCCAGGTCTCCATGAGGCGGGCGCCGGCCATGGAGGCGGCCTTCATCGGCGGCCCGTACCAGGGGAAGCGGGTGTCGGCCGAGGCGGCGGCGAGCGCCGCGTCGAGTTCGGCGCGCCCGGACCGCCAGCGGGCCAGCAGCTCGGCGGGCGCCAGCGCGGCGCCCTCCTGCGCGCCCTCGTCCACGAAGGACTCGGGGGCCTTGGCCGCCTCCTCGACCAGCGCGGCGAAGCCCTCGGGGTCGGTGAGCGAGACCAGCGCGGCCCGGTCGGTCCAGTGCAGGTGGGCGATCTGGTGGGCGACGGTCCAACCGGGTGCCGGGGTGGGCTCGGCCCAGCCGGCGTCGGGCAGGTCCCGTACGAGGGTTTCGAGCGCGAGGCCTTCCTCGCGCAGATCGGCGAAGACGGCGGCGATGTCGGCGCTGGCGGCGGCTGACGGATCGAGCACGGCGGGCTCCCCTTTCGGCGTGAGGGGAAGACTGGCAGCCGCACACAAAACAATCAAGCATGCTTGCATGATTTGGCCGACCGGCACCTGCCGCCGGGACCCCTTCCCGCCAGCGCCGCCAAGTCACGTGCACGGGGCTGGATTTGGCTTCGAGTCACCACGCGGGGCAGGTCAGGGGGCACCTGCCCCGCGGGCCCGGAGGGCACGGTTCAGGCCGTACGCCGCCAAGCGCCCGACCCGGGCCGGACGCCGCCCCGATACTGAACGCTTCGTCGCCAGCGAAGCCCGCGAAGCCACCCCCACGCGCAGCAGACACTCGCCGAACGTCACTCGACGAAGAGGATGACCGAAGTGATCTCAGCCGCTTTCTCCCTCTATCCCGAACTCGATGCGAACACCCTCACCGCCTTCGTCGCCGCCCTCGAAACCGGCGACGTCACGGGCCTCGCCCCCGCCCGCGCCACCGAGGTCGCCGACGCCCGGTCCGTCGCCGTCTTCAGCCGCGTCAAGGTCGCCGGCTCCGACGGGGACCTGCTCGACGCCGCGCTGTGGCGGCACAACGCGGCCCTGCCGCGACCGGTGATCGTGATGCCCTCGCCGTGGACGAACCACGGCTGGTTCCCGTACGCCGTCCAGGCCAGCGTGTTCGCGGCCCGCGGCTACAACGTGCTCGCCTACAGCACCCGCGGTTTCGCGGGCTCCGAGGGCCAGGTCGACGTGGCCGGCCCGCTCGACGTCGCGGACGGCAGCCGGGCCCTGGACCACCTCATCGAGCGCACCGCCGGCCCGGTCACGAAGATCGGCTTCCTGGGGGACTCGTACGGCTCCGGCATCAGCCAGCTCGTCGCGGCGCACGACACGCGCGTCGACGCGGTCGTCGCGCTCAGCACCTGGGGCGACCTCGGCGAGGCCTTCTACGAGAACCGGACCCGGCACGTGGCCGCCGTGGAGGCGCTGCTCAGGGCCGCCTCGAAGGCCCGGCTGAGCCCGCAGACCCAGAGCGTGTTCGAGAACGTCCTCGCGGGCCGGGACGTCCAGGGCACCCTGCGCTGGGCGGAGCAGCGCTCGCCGTTCACCCACATCAAGGAGCTCAACCGGCGCCAGGTTCCCGTCTACTTCTCGCACGCCTGGCACGAGACGCTCTTCCCCGGCAACCAGACGCTGAAGCTCTTCAACGAGCTGACCGGGCCCAAGCGGCTCGACCTCTCCATCGGCGACCACTCCGGGCCCGAGATGACGGGCATGATCGGCCTGCCCAACCGGATCTGGACCAATGCCCACCGCTGGTTCGACCACCATCTGAGGGACATCGACAACGGCATCGCGGACGAGGGCCAGGTCCTCAGCGAGGTCATGTGGGGCCAGACCCTGGAACCCCGCCCCACCTGGGACTCCGTCACCGAACAGGTGCGCCGGCTACACCTGGCGAGCGGCGGGGAGCTCACCGAGCGGCCCGAGGCCGGCTGGAGCGCGGGCGTGCTGTGCGGGGTGGACACCCCGGCGACCGTGGCCGACGAGATCGTCCGCTCCGGGTACGACGAGATCGCGGGCCGCCCGAAGACGTACCGCACCGACGACATCGACCGCACCGTCGCCGCCGTGTGGACGGCGGACCCGGAGGCGGAGACCGCCCGGCTGCGCGGCACGCCGCGGCTGCGCGTCACGTACCGGGCCGCGAACCCCGACTCCTCGTTCGTCGCCTACCTGCTCGCGGTGGCGCCCGACGGCAGGGCGCACATCGTCACGCACGCCCCGTACGCACACCTCGACGCGGCGCCCGACAGCCTGGTCAGCGCCGACATCGAGCTCCAGGCGACGGCGTACGACGTCCCGCGCGGGCACCGGCTGATGCTGGTGATCGACGCCCGCGACCCGTTCTACGCGGACGCCAACCTGCCGCGCGCGACGCTGGCGTTCACCTCCCCGGAGGCCACGCCCTCGTACCTGGACCTGCCGCTCGGCTGAGCCCCGCCACCCGCCCCGCCGAGCGACCCCCGCACCCGGCGGGGCGGTCAGGTGCGGACGGGCCCGCGAAGGCGTCCCGTACGGCGGCCGTCGCCGCCGGCGTCAGGCGGACGCCTTCCGGGTCTGGGAGCGGACCGCGCCCATGCTCGCCGCGATGACCAGCGCGATGGCCAGGGCGTCGACGGCCGACATCGCCTGGTCCAGGACCAGGAACCCGGCCGTGGCCGCGATCGCCGGCTCCAGGCTCATCAGGATCGCGAACGTCGGGGCGGGCAGGCGCCGCAGCGCCAGCAGCTCCAGCGTGTACGGCAGGACGGAGGACAGGACGGCGACGCCGACGCCCAGTGCCAGCGTGCTCGGCACCAGGAGCGCGGAGCCGGCCTCGACCACGCCCAGCGGGAGCGAGAGCACCGCGGCCACCGCCATGGCCAGGGCCAGCCCGTCCGCCTGCGGGAAGCGGCGGCCCGTACGCGCGCTGAACACGATGTACGCCGCCCACATCGCGCCCGCTCCGAGCGCGAAGCCGGCGCCGAGGAGGTCGAGGCCGCCGAAGCCCTCGCCGCCGCCGTGACCGGCGAGCAGGGCCACACCGGCGAGGGCCAGACCGGCCCACAGCAGGCTGACCAGGCGGCGCGAGACGACGACCGACAGGACGAGGGGGCCGAGCACTTCGAGGGTGACGGCCGGGCCGAGCGGGATGCGGTCGATGGACTGGTAGAAGAGCCCGTTCATGCCGGCCAGGGCGACGCCGAAGGCGACGACCGTGCCCCAGTCGGCGCGCGCGTACCCGCGGACCTTCGGCCGGCACAGGAGCAGCAGCACCAGCGCGGCGGCCGCGAGCCGCAGCGTGACCACGCCCGCGGCGCCCGTCCCCGGCATGATCATGACCGCGAGGGCGGCGCCGAACTGCACCGAGATGCCCGCGGCGATGACCAGCACGACCGGGCCGAAGCGGGACGGGGCGGCGCCGGCCGACGTCGTGAGGTCGGCGGGCGCCAGGGCGGCGCGGTCGGACTTGGGCGAGGTTGCGGGCATTAATCCAGACTAAGGGGTACGTAAGGGCCGCGGCGCCGTGTGTTGGCTTACAGGGCCTCCGCCAGGAGCTCCGCGAGGTGGCGCGCCCGGCTGCTGTCGGGGAGCCCGGCGAGCTGGGCGATCTGCGTACGGCACGAGAACCCGTCCGCCAGGACCGCGGCCCCCGGCGGAGCCGCGCGCAGGGCGGGGAGCAGCTGTTCCTCGGCGCAGGCCACGGACACCTCGTGGTGGCCCGGCTCGAAGCCGAAGTTCCCGGCGAGCCCGCAGCAGCCGCCGCTGAGCTCGCCCCCGAGACCCGCGCGCTCGCGCAGCCGGCGGTCGGCGGCGTCACCGAGGACGGCGTGCTGATGGCAGTGGGTCTGGCCGACGACGGGACGGTCCAGGCGGGGCGGCCGCCACTGCGGGGCGTACTCCTCCAGGGTCTCGGCGAAGGTGCGGACGGCTGCCGCGAGGCGCTCCGCGCGGGGGTCCTCGGGGAGGAGGGCGGGGAGGTCGGTGCGCAGGGCGGCGGCGCAGCTGGGTTCGAGGACCGTCACGGGTCCCCGTACGTCCCCCACGGCGTCGAGGGTGCGGCGCAGGACGGCGCGGGCGCGGTCGAGGCGGCCGGTGGAGAGGTAGGTCAGCCCGCAGCAGACCCCCTTCGGGGGGAGGGAGACGGCGAGCCCGGCGTCCCGGAGGACCCGGACGGCCGCCCTGCCGGTCCGCGGGGACAGGTACTCGGTGAACGTGTCCGGCCAGAGCGTGACACCGGACCCGGCCGGAGCCGGGCCCGGGAGCGGGCCCGGACGCAGAGGCCCCTGCGGCGCCGCGGCCGCGCGGGCCGCGCGCCGCCACCAGCGGGTGAAGGGCTCGGCGGCCAGGGGCGGCAGGGGACGCTCCCTCGCCAGGCCCGGGACCGGGAGGCGGCGGGCCGCCGCGTTCGCGAAGGGCGCCAGGCGGAGCGCCGCGATCAGGCGGAGCCACGCGGGCAGGCCGCCCAGGGTGTAGTGGGACAGGGGGCGCAGGCGTCCCGCCCAGTGACGGTGCAGGAACTCCGCCTTGTACGAGGCCATGTCCACGCCCACCGGGCAGTCACTGAGGCAGCCCTTGCAGGCCAGGCACAGGTCCAGCGCCTGCGCGACCTCCGGTGAGCGCCAGCCGCCGGTCAGCACCTCACCCGCCAGCATCTCGTGCAGCAGCCTCGCCCGGCCGCGCGTCGAATGCCGCTCCTCCCCCGTGACCCGGTACGACGGGCACATCACCTCGGGCCCCGCCGCGGTATCGGAGCGGCATTTCGCGACGCCCACGCAGCGGGCCACCTCCCCCGCGAACGGCGTCGGCGGCAGCACCGCGAAGCGGAGGTTCTCGTCCAGGCGGTCCGGCCGGACCAGCATCCCCGGGTTCATCCCGCCCGCGGGGTCCCACACGTCCTTGTACGCCCCGAAGAGCCGGATCACCTCCGGCCCGTACATCCTCGGCAGGAGCTCCGCCCGCGCCTGGCCGTCCCCGTGCTCACCGGAGAGCGAGCCGCCGTGGGAGACCACCAGGTCCGCCAGGTCGGTGGAGAAGGAGCGGAAGCGCGCGATCCCCGCCTCGGAGGCCAGGTCGAAGTCGATCCGTACGTGCACGCAGCCCTCGCCGAAGTGCCCGTACGGGGTCCCCCGCAGCCCGTGCCGGGCCAGCAGGCCGCGGAACTCCCGCAGGTAGGCGCCCAGCCGGGCCGGCGGGACCGCGCAGTCCTCCCACCCCGGCCAGGCCATCCCCCCGTCGGGCATCCGCGTCGCCGTGCCCGCCGCGTCCTCGCGGATCCGCCACAGCGCCCGCTGCGCCGCCGGGTCCGTGACCACCACCGAGTCCACCGCGTCGGCGGCCCGTACGAGCGACCGCGCCGTCCCCTCGTCCGGCATCTCGACGAACAGCCACCCGCCGCCCCTCGGCAGCCCGGGAGCCGCGCCCACCAGGTCGGCGGCCATGCCCTCCACCGTCAGCGGCCCGTACCCCAGCAGCCCGGCCGCCGCGTCGGCCGCCGCGCTCTCGTCCGCGTACCCGAGGACCGCGAGCGCCGGTGCGCGCGGCGCCTCCACCAGGCGTACGACCGCCTCCGTCACCACCCCGAGCGTGCCCTCGCTCCCGCAGAAGGCCCGGGCCACCTCCACGCCCCGTTCGGGCAGCAGCGCGTCCAGTCCGCCGTATCCGGAGATCCGCCGCGAGAAACCTCCCGCCATGCCCGTACGCAGCACCGCCAGGTTCCCCGCCACCAGCTCCCGCAGGCCCTGCGGCGCCCCCGCCCAGCCCGTCCCGAGCCGGTACGACGCGCCCCCGTACGCCGTCACCGCCAGCTCCGCCACGTTGTCGGCGGTGGTCCCCCAGGCCACCGAGTGGGCCCCGCACGCGTTGTTGCCGATCATCCCGCCCAGCGTGCAGCGGGAGTGCGTGGAGGGGTCCGGGCCGAAGGTCAGCCCGTACGGGCGGGCCGCCTCGCGCAGCCGGTCGAGGACGAGGCCCGGCTGGACCACGGCGGTGCGGGCGGCCGGGTCCAGGGACACCAGGGCGTTCATGTGCCGGGTCAGGTCCAGCACCACCCCGGTGCCCGTGGCCTGCCCGGCGATCGAGGTCCCGCCGCCGCGCGGGACGACCGGTACGCCCGCCTCCGCGCAGATCCGCAGCGCGGCCGCCACGTCCCCGGCGTCGCGCGGCCGGACCACGCCCACCGGCACGCGGCGGTAGTTCGAGGCGTCCATCGTCGTCAGGGCGCGCGCCGCGGCCCCGAAGTCCACCTCCCCGCGGAGGTTCTCCCGCAATGTCCGTTCGAGTTCCCCGGGTGACGTCACGGGTCCCACCCTGCCACCGGCCGGGCCCGTCTCATCCGGTGGACGCGCCTCCGAGGGGTGGACCGGGACCCGATACGCTCCGCTCGTGGCCGAGATCCAGATTCCCGCTGACATCAAGCCCGCCGACGGACGCTTCGGCGCGGGCCCCTCCAAGGTGCGGACCGAGGCGCTGGACGCCCTGGCCGCCACCGGTACCTCCCTGCTCGGAACCTCCCACCGCCAGGCCCCGGTCAAGAACCTGGTCGGCTCGGTACGGGACGGCATCCGGGACCTGTTCTCCCTCCCCGAGGGTTACGAGGTGATCCTGGGCAACGGCGGCTCCACCGCCTTCTGGGACATCGCGACCGCCGGGCTCATCGAGCGCAAGTCCCAGCACCTGACCTTCGGCGAGTTCTCGTCCAAGTTCGCCAAGGCCGCGAAGCTGGCGCCGTGGCTGGACGAGCCGACCGTCATCTCCTCCGAGCCGGGCACGCACCCCGAGCCGGTGGCCGAGGCGGGCGTCGACGTGTACGCGTACACGCACAACGAGACCTCGACGGGTGTGGCGGCGCCGGTCAAGCGCGTCGCGGGCGCCGACGCCGGTTCACTCGTCCTGGTGGATGCCACCTCGGGCGCCGGCGGTCTGCCCGTCGACATCACCGAGAGCGACGTCTACTACTTCGCCCCGCAGAAGTCCTTCGCCTCCGACGGCGGCCTGTGGCTTGCGGCGTTCTCCCCGGCCGCCCTGGAGCGGGCGGCGCGCGTGCACGCCTCCGGCAGCCGGCACATCCCGGAGTTCTTCTCGCTGCCGACGGCGATCGACAACTCGCTGAAGAACCAGACGTACAACACCCCGGCCCTGTCCACCCTCTTCCTGCTGGACCAGCAGCTGAAGTGGATGAACGGCCAGGGCGGCCTGGAGTTCACGACGGGCCGTACCGCGGCCAGCGCGCGCCACCTGTACGGCTGGGCGGAGGCGTCGAAGTACGCCAGCCCGTTCGTCGTGGACGCCGACAAGCGCTCCGCCGTCATCGGCACGATCGACTTCTCGGACGACATCGACGCGGCCGCCGTCGCCAAGGTGCTGCGTGCCAACGGCATCGTGGACACCGAGCCGTACCGCAAGCTCGGCCGCAACCAGCTCCGCATCGCGATGTTCCCGGCGATCGACCCGGCGGACGTGCAGGCGCTGACCGCGTGCATCGACTACGTGATCGAGCAGCTCTGACCACGGCCTGAACGGCACCGTACGGGCCCCTGGCGACTCCTTGTCGCCAGGGGCTGCCGGGAACGCCCGGACCCCGGGACCTTGGTCCCAAAAATCGGGGCAAAGAGCCTGTAAACGAACCACCTTGGCGGGTCCGAGGCCTGCGGCTTTACGCGCAGGGACCTTTGGCAGGGGTGCCGCGGGGCCCTCCGCGGGCCCGCAACCGAACCATCCGATATGACCCTCATGTCTGGTGTGCCGGGAACGAAGCCCGGCCTCCCGTTCAGGAGGAATCCCATGCGCAAGGCAGTCACCCTCGCGGCCGTAGCCCTCACCTCGACGCTGGCCCTCGGCGCCGCCGCCCCCGCGTTCGCCGCCGCCACCAGCCCGTCCCCCTCCGCCAGCCAGAGCCCGGACCGCAGCGACGGCTCCGCCTCCCTGGCGCTGTCCGCCGCCTCCGGCAAGCCCGGCGAGGCGGTCGAGGTCACCGTCAAGGCCCCCAAGGGCTCCACCGCCCTGTCGGTCTCCTCCAAGGCCCTGACGGACGTACGGCTGAGCCCGGCCGGCGAGGGCACCTGGACCGGCACCGCGAAGACGGCCGCGGTCGCGGACGGCACCTACGGCGTGAGCCTCACCGGCGCCGGCCCGGACGGCGCGAAGCTCCAGGCCACCGCGCAGCTGACCGTCAAGGCCGCAGTGACCCCGCCCGCCCCGGTCTCCTCCCTGAAGCTGTCGAAGGACTCCGGCCGCCCCGGCGACAAGATCGGTGTCACGGTCAGGACGGCGGCCGACGTGAAGAGCGCGTACGTCAGCTCCGACGCCTTCGGCGGCCGGGTCGACCTGGTGGGCGACGGCCACGGCACCTGGACCGGGACCGCGGTCGTCGCCAAGGGCGTCAAGACGGGCTACTACGGCGTGCACGCCTTCGCGGGCGGCAAGGAGTTCGACACCGTCAAGTTCTCCACCGAGGCGGGCGGCGGCGGTGGCGGCACGCCCGACGTCAAGCCCGTGACCCCGCTGAAGCCGGGCGAGCACAAGAAGCCCAAGGGCTCCGTCAACACCGGCCGGGCCCCGGCGGGCACGGCGGCCCCGGCCGGCCCGGCCGACGCCCCGAACACCCGTGGCTGAGCAGCGGTCCGCCCCTTCCCGCCGGGGCGGCCGCGCACGCCGCGCCGCCGCCCTGGCGGGGGCCGCGGCCCTCGCCGCCGTCCTCACCTCGGGCTGCTCGGCGTCGGCGAGCAGCGCCTCCGGCGGGGCCGGGCCCGCGAAGGCGGCGTCCGCGCTGTCCCCGTCCGTCCCGGACCGCATCGAGATCCCCGACATCAAGGTCGACGCACCGCTCGACACGGTCGGCCTCGACGGCCAAGGCGTCATGCGGGAGCCGGACTTCGCCAAGCCGGACGACGCCGCCTGGTACAAGGACGGCCCGACCCCGGGCGAGGCGGGCGCGGCCGCCATCGTGGGCCACATGGACACCCCGCAGGCCCCGAAGGCCGTCTTCTTCGACCTCAAGACCCTGAAGAGGGGCGAGAAGATCGAGGTCCACCGGGCCGACGGCACCACCGCCGTCTTCGCCGTCGACGGAGTCGACACGTACAAGAAGGACGCCTTCCCCACGGACAAGGTCTACGGGGACACCCACGGCTCCGCCCAGCTGCGCCTGATCACCTGCGGCGGCAACCTCACCGCCGACCGCCACTGGGACTCCAACGTCGTCGTCTTCGCCCACCTCACCGGACAGGCGTAGGAAGGGCGCGACCGGGCCCGGCCGCTCCGACCGCCGGCACCCGCACGCGATACCTTCAGGGCCTCGGCATTCGGCATTTCCCGCGAATGCGGTACGGCGCAGGACAGCATGGAGGCAGCGGCGTGAGCGTGCGAGTGACGGCAGCCCAGGGCGGCGCGGACCCCTTCGGCACGGCCAGGCTGCGGCGCGGGGTGCTCGACGCCTGGGGCGCGGGCCCGGCCCGCTTCCGCGAGGACGCCAACGCCGAGGAGGACCTGGCCCTCGGCGGCTACCGCGACCGGCTCGTCGTCGAGCTGGCGCAGAACGCCGCCGACGCCGCGGCCCGGGCCGGGGTGCCCGGCCGGCTGCGGCTCACCCTGCACCCCGGCGAGGGCGGGCACGCGGTGCTGGCCGTCGCCAACACCGGTGCCCCGCTGGACGCGACGGGCGTGGAATCCCTGAGCACCCTGCGGGCCTCCGCGAAGCGGGAGCCCGCGGGCCCGCCCGGCACGACGGCCGGCCCGGCCGGCTCCGCCGACACCGTCGGCCGCTTCGGCGTCGGCTTCGCTGCCGTCCTCGCGGTGTCCGACGAGCCCGCCGTGCTCGGGCGCCACGGCGGCGTCCGCTGGTCCCTCGCCGAGGCCCGCGAGATGGCCCGCGACGCCGCCACCGGCAGCCCCGGCCTCGGCGACGAACTGCGCCGCCGCGACGGGCACGTCCCGCTGCTGCGGCTGCCGCTGCCCGCCGAGGGCACCGCCCCCGAGGGCTACGACACCGTGGTCGTCCTCCCGCTGCGCGACGCCTCCGCCGGGGACCTGGTGCAGCGGCTGCTGGCCGGCATCGACGACGCGCTGCTGCTGACCCTGCCCGGGCTGGCGGAGATCGTCGTGGAGACCCCGCAGGAGGGCACCCGTACCCTGCGCCGCCGCGACGAGGGCCCGTACACGGTCGTGGAGGACTCGGCGGGAGGCGCCGGCGGCGAGACCCGGCGCTGGCGCACCGTCCGCCACAGCGGCCTCATCGAGCGGGCGCTGCTCGCCGACCGCCCTGTCGAGGAGCGGCTGCGACCCGTCTGGACGGTGGCCTGGGCCGTGCCCGTCGACACCGAGGGCGCCCCCGTACGCCCGGCCACCGCGAGCGTGGTGCACGCGCCGACCCCGACCGACGAGCCGCTGGGCATCCCCGCGCTGCTCATCGCGACGCTGCCGCTGGACACCGCCCGCCGCCACCCCGCGCCGGGGCCGCTGACCGACTTCCTGGTGGAGCGGGCGGCCGACGCGTACGCCGAACTGCTGGGCTCCTGGGACCCAGTGAGCACCGCCCTGGTGGACCTCGTACCCGGGCCGCTCGGCCAGGGCCCGCTGGACGGGGCGCTGCGCGCGGCGGTGCTGGAGCGGCTGCCGCGTACGGCGTTCCTCGCCCCGGCGGCCCCGGCCGAGCACGCCGAGCACGCCGAGGAGCGGGCCGCCCTGCGCCCCTTCGAGGCCGAGGTGGTGGAGGGCGCGGGCGCCGAGACCGTACGGGTCCTGTCCGAGGTGCTGCCGACGCTGCTGCCCGCCGGGCTGGAGCGCCGGCCCGAGCTGCGCACGCTGGGCGTGGGCAGGCTGCCGCTGGGCGACGCCATCGAGCGGATCGCGGGCATCGAGCGCGGCCCGGAGTGGTGGCACCGGCTGTACGACACCCTGGCCGGGGTGGACCCGGACCGGCTCTCGGGCCTGCCGGTGCCGCTGGCCGACGGACGGACCACGATCGGCCCGCGGCACGTACTGCTGCCCGATGCCGACACCCCGAAGGACCTGGCCCGGCTGGGGCTGAAGGTGGCGCACCCGGACGCCGTGCACCCGCTGCTGGAGCGCCTCGGCGCGCTCCCGGCCACGCCCCGAGCGGTCCTGACGACCCCGCAGGTGCGGGCCGCGGTGGCCGCCTCCCTCGATGCCGGGGAGATCTGGGACGAGGACGCCCTCGACGCCGACGAACTGGCCGAGGTGGTCCTGCGGCTGGTCCGCGACGCCGATCTGGCGCCGGGCGACGAGCCGTGGCTGGGCGCCCTGGCCCTGCCGGACGAGGACGGGGAGCTCACCCCCGCGGGCGAGCTGCTGCTGCCGGGCTCCCCGCTGGCCTCGGTGATCCGTGAGGACGAAATCCCGTACGTGGACGGCGAGCTGGCCGAGCGGTGGGGCGCGCAGCCGCTGACCGCCTGCGGGGTGCTGGCCGTCTTCCAGCTGGTCCGCGCCACCGACGTCGTCCTCGACCCGGACGAACTGGAGCCGCGCGAAGGGGACTTCGCCGAGCCGGACGACGCGGGGCTGCTGGACGCGGTGGACGTGTGGTGCGAGGACGTACTGGACCAGCTCCCCGAGACCCCGCTGCCGCCCGTGGCCACGGAGCTCGTCGCGGTCCGCGACCTCGACCTGGTCGACGACGACTGCTGGCCCCAGGCCCTGGCCATGCTCGCGCAGCCGCCGCTGCGCGACGCGCTGACCCAGCCCGTACGGGTGCTGCTGCCGGACGGCACCACGCAGTCGGTGCGCCCGTACACCGCCTGGTGGCTGCGCGACCACCCGGTGCTCGACGGGCGCCGCCCGGCGGGCCTGCGCGCGGCGGGCGGCGACCCGCTGCTGGCGGGGCTCTACACCCCGGCGGACGCGACGGGCTTCGAGGACGAGCAGGTCCTGCGGGCGCTCGGTGTGCGCACCACCGTGTCGGCGCTGCTGGACGAACCCGGTGGCGCCGCCGAGCTCCTGGGCCGGCTCGCCGACCCGGGCCGGGAGGTGTCGGACCGTCAGCTGCACGCCCTGTACGGGGCACTGGCCGAACTGGACCCCGAGCAGGTCACGCTCCCGGACGAGCTGCGCGCGGTGGTGGACGGCGAGGTCGTCGTGGTCGACGCGGCGGACGCGCTGATCGCGGACGCCCCGGACCTGCTGCCGCTCACGGCGGGCCTCCCCCTGCTCCCGGTGGCCCCGGCCCGCGCGGCCGAGCTGGCGGAGCTGCTCCAGGTGCGCCGCGTCTCGGAGACGGTCCCGGCGGAGGTCACGACGCCGGGCGAGGAGCACGAGGTGCCCGAGTCCGTACGGATCCTGCTGGGCCCCTCGGCCCCGGAGACCTACCTGGAGCACGAGGAGCTGATCGCGGGCGGCGTGGAACTCGACTGGCGCCGCACCCCGGACGGCACCCTGCACGCCTCCACCCTGGAGGGCGTGGCGGCGGGCCTTGCCTGGGCGGCCGCCCAGTGGCCCCGCCGCTTCGAGGTGGCCGCCCTCCTGGAAGACCCTTCCCGCACGGCGGAACTGGCCCGCGACCGCTGGTTCGACTGAGGCCGGATCGGGGCGCGCCCCGGGCGCGCCCCGATCCGCCGGACACCCCCCGACGGTGTTACGGCCTACGCCGGGAACCTGCGGTTGACCCAGCGGAAGGTGACCTCGATCAGGGCCGAGGCCGCCGCGGCGATGCCCACCGCGGTCCAGGGGAGCTGCGTGCCCACCAGCTTCAGCTCGAAGAACTTCTGCAGCCAGGGTACGACCAGGACGATCAGGAAGGCCCCGCCCATCGCGCCGACCAGGGCGACCCGCCACCACGTGTACGGGCGGGCGATGATGACCAGGACCCACATCGAGGTCAGGAACAGGGTGAGCGTCGCCGCGCTCGTCTCCGCCTGGAGGGCCTCGGGGCCCGTGTAGTGGTGGCGGGCGACCAGGTACGTCACGAACGTGGCCACCGCCGCGATCACACCGCCCGGGATCGCGTACCGCATCACCCGTTTCACGAAGTGCGGCCGCGCGCGCTCCTTGTTCGGCGCGAGGGCCAGGAAGAACGCCGGGATGCCGATCGTGAGCGTGGACAACAGCGTCAGGTGCCGCGGCAGGAAGGGGTATTCGACCTGGAAGCAGACCACCAGGATCGCCAGGAGCACCGAGTAGACGGTCTTGGTGAGGAACAGCGTGGCGACCCGGGTGATGTTGCCGATGACGCGGCGCCCTTCGGCGACCACCGAGGGGAGGGTGGAGAAGCTGTTGTTCAGCAGGACGATCTGGGCGACCGCCCGGGTGGCCTCGGAGCCGGAGCCCATGCTCACGCCGATGTCGGCGTCCTTGAGGGCCAGGACGTCGTTGACCCCGTCGCCGGTCATCGCGACGGTGTGGCCCTTGGACTGCAGCGCGCCGACCATGTCGCGCTTCTGCTGCGGGGTGACCCGCCCGAAGACGGCGTTCTCGTCGAGGACCTTGGCCATGTCGGCCCGGTCGGCCGGCAGCTTGCGCGCGTCGACGGTGTTCTCGGCGCCTGGCAGGCCCAGCTTCCCCGCCACCGCGCCGACCGAGACGGCGTTGTCGCCGGAGATGACCTTCGCGTGGACCTTCTGGTCCTCGAAGTAGCGCAGGGTGTCGGCCGCGTCGGGGCGCAGCCGCTGTTCCAGGACGATCAGGGCGGTCGGCTTGGCCCCGGCGGCGACGGCCGCGTCGTCGAGCTCGCGCGCGGCCCGGGCGAGCAGCAGGACGCGCAGGCCCTGCTCGTTGAGGCCGTTGATCTCGTCGAGGGCCGGGTCGCCCGGCGCCAGGAGCACGTCGGGGGCGCCGAGCAGCCAGGTGCTGTTCTCGCCGTCGCCCTCGCTGAAGCTGGCGCCGCTGTACTTGCGGGCGGAGGAGAAGGGCAGGGACTCGGTGCAGCGCCATTCGGCGCTGTCCGGATAGGCGTCGATGATCGCCTGGAGGCTGGCGTTGGGGCGGGGGTCGGATTCGCCGAGCGCGCCGAGCACCTTCTTGACGTACGTGTCCTGCGCGCCGCCGAGCGGGCGGAGCTCGGTGACGTCCATGCCGCCCTCGGTGAGGGTGCCGGTCTTGTCGAGGCAGACCACGTCGACGCGGGCGAGGCCCTCGATGGCGGGCAGCTCCTGCACCAGGCACTGCTTGCGGCCGAGCCGGATGACGCCGATCGCGAAGGCGACGGAGGTCAGCAGGACCAGGCCCTCGGGGATCATCGGGACGATGCCGCCGACCGTGCGGGCGATGGCGTCCTTGAGGTTGTTGTCCTTGACGACGAGCTGGCTGATGATCAGGCCGATCGAGGTCGGGATCATCATCCAGGTGACGTACTTGAGGATGGTGGAGATGCCGGAGCGCAGCTCGGAGTGGACGAGCGTGAAGCGGGTGGCCTCTTCGGCCAACTGGGCGGCGTAGGCCTCGCGGCCGACCTTGGTGGCGGTGAACGCGCCGCCGCCGGCGACGACGAAGGACCCGGACATGACGGGGTCGCCGGGCTTCTTCAGGACGGGGTCGGCCTCGCCGGTGAGCAGGGACTCGTCGATCTCCAGGCCCTCGGCCTCGCCGACCGTGCCGTCGACGACGACCTTGTCGCCGGGTCCGAGCTCGATGACGTCGTCGAGGACGATCTGGGAGGTGGAGATCTCGGCGGTCCGGCCGTCGCGGCGGACGCTGGGTTTGGCCTCGCCGATGACGGCGAGGCCGTCCAGGGTCTTCTTGGCGCGCATCTCCTGGATGATGCCGATGCCGGTGTTCGCGATGATCACGTAGCCGAACAGGCTGTCCTGGAGCGGCGCGACGATGAGCATGATCACCCAGAGCACGCCGATGATGGCGT
This sequence comes from Streptomyces vinaceus, assembly GCF_008704935.1. Classification (NCBI taxonomy): domain Bacteria; kingdom Bacillati; phylum Actinomycetota; class Actinomycetes; order Kitasatosporales; family Streptomycetaceae; genus Streptomyces; species Streptomyces vinaceus. The sequence continues at coordinate 4,177,027 of NZ_CP023692.1, read as the reverse complement.
TGAACCGGGTGAAGACGTTGGCGCGGACGATGTCGGCGGTGGAGCGGCTGCTGCGGACGGGCACGTCGTTGACGGCCCCGCGCGCGACGCGTTCGGCGACCTCGGCGGTGGTCAGCCCGCCGGGCTTGAACCGGGGCGCGGGCGGCCGGACCGGGTGTACCGGATCCAGCTCGGCCCCCGCGTCGATGGCCGCGCCGCCGGGCCCGCCGCCGCTGCCCGGCTCGGGACCGCCTGGTTCGATCTCTGCCCGCTGCGTCATGCAATCGACGGTAAAGGGGGTTTTACCGCTCCACCCGCCGAGAAGTCCGAAGATCCGACTTCGGGATGACCCGAATCGTCCCCAGGTCCCCCGGACCCCGGCGCCCGTCTCAGCCGGCGGAGCCCTCCGCGTCCCGGGCGGCCTGCTCGGCCGCGTGCCGCTTGAGCGCGGCGTCACGGCCGCGTACGTACCAGAGGCCGATCAGGCCGAGGAAGGCGCCGGCCGCGCAGCACCAGACCCACCACAGCAGGTCCCGGTCGGCGAACCAGCCGTAGAACGGGAGCTGGACGACGAACATGGCGAACCAGATGATCGTGCCGCCGGTGACGGTCGCGACGACCGGGCCCTCAAGGGGCGCGGGCGCCTCGTGCTTCGCAGTCCATTTCGCCATGACGCCCAGTCTAGGTGCGCGGAAACGGGGTCTACGCGCGGAGATGGACGGGCTTTCGTTCATGTGTTCATACTGAAACGGTGTGGGCATGGCCCATTTTCTTCGTATGAATACCCCAATGCCCCCGCGATGAAGACCCAGAGGACCGCATGAGCACGTCGTCGGCCCCGGCCCCCGCGCCCTCCCGCCCGGACCCCGCCTCCGGCGGGACCTCCGCCCTGGACCGCCACTTCAAGATCTCCGAGCGCGGCTCCACCGTCGCCCGCGAGGTCCGCGGCGGCTTCGCCACCTTCTTCGCGATGGCCTACATCATCGTGCTGAACCCGATCATCCTGGGCAGCGCGAAGGACATGTACGGGCACCAGCTCGACAGCGGCCAGCTCGTGACCGCGACCGTCCTGACGGCGGCCTTCACCACGCTCCTCATGGGCGTCATCGGCAACGTCCCGATCGCGCTCGCCGCCGGCCTCGGCGTGAACACCGTCGTCGCCCTCCAGCTCGCCCCGCGCATGAGCTGGCCCGACGCCATGGGCATGGTGGTGCTGGCCGGCTTCGTCGTGATGCTGCTGGTCGCGACCGGCCTGCGCGAGCGGGTCATGAACGCCGTCCCGCTCGGCCTGCGCAAGGGCATCGCGATCGGCATCGGGCTGTTCATCATGCTGATCGGCCTGGTCGACTCCGGTTTCGTCACCCGCATCCCGGACGCCGCGCACACCACCGTGCCGCTCACCCTCGGCACCGGTGGCCACCTGCACGGCTGGCCGGTCCTGATCTTCATCGTCGGCGTGCTGCTGACCCTCGCCCTGCTGATCCGCAAGACGCCCGGCGCGATCCTGATCTCCATCGTGGTCATGACCGTCGTCGCCGTCGCCGTCCAGCTGATCGTCGGGCTGCCCGACTCGGGCTGGGGCCTGACCGTCCCCGAGTGGCCGGGCAATCCGGTGGCCGCGCCCGACTTCGGGCTCGTCGGCCAGGTCAGCCTCTTCGGCGGCTTCGGCAAGGTCGGCGTGCTGACCGGCGTCCTGTTCGTCTTCACCGTCCTGCTGTCCTGCTTCTTCGACGCGATGGGCACGATCCTCGGCGTCGGCGACGAGGCCAAGCTGATCGACAAGGACGGCAACTTCCCCGGCATCAACAAGGTGCTGCTCATCGACGGCCTGGCCGTCGCCTCCGGCGGGGCCACCTCGTCCTCGGCCACCACCTGCTTCGTGGAGTCCACGGCCGGCGTCGGCGAGGGCGCCCGTACCGGCCTCGCGAACGTCGTGACCGGCGGCCTCTTCACCGTGGCGCTGTTCCTGACCCCGCTGGCCACCATGGTCCCGTCCCAGGCGGCCACCCCCGCCCTGGTGGCGGTCGGCTTCCTGATCCTGGCGGGCTCGGTCAGGGACATCGACTGGAGCGACTTCACCATCGCCGTCCCGGCCTTCCTGGCCATGGTGATGATGCCCTTCACGTACTCGATCACCAACGGCATCGGCTTCGGCTTCATCAGCTTCTGCGTGCTGCGACTGGCGACCGGCCGGGGCCGCGAGGTCCCGGCGGCGATGTACGTCGTATCGGCGGTGTTCGTCTTCTACTACGCGATGCCGGCCCTCGGCCTCACGTAAGGCCACCCGATCCCCCTGCCCGGCTTCCGGCCCCACCTTCCCCGAGGGTGCTGTGGCCGTTGCCGGGGTGATCGGCGATATCAAAAGCGACGCTTGGAAGGTATCGTTTTCTCGTTGCCTGCAGAGGGAGGAGCGGCCATGGCACGCACGGTGATCGACCTCGACGAGGACCTGCTGGCAGAGGCGCAGCGTCTGTTCGGCACGACGACGAAGGTCGCCACGGTCAACGCCGCCCTGCTGGAGGCCGTGAAACTGGCCCGGCGGATAGAGCTTGCCGATGCCATCGCCAACGGGGAGTTCAACCTCCTCGACGAGCCGGGCGACTCGGCTGCGGCGTGACCCGGGAGCGCTATCTGATCGACAAGTCGGCTCTGGCCCGCTGGGGGAAGCCGACGGTACGGCCGGTTCTCGACGACCTCTCGCAACGCGCACTCCTCGCGGTGAGTGCGGCGGTCGAGATGGAGGTCCTGCACAGTGCTCGGAGCGCAGCGGAGGCCGACCGGCTGAGCCACTTGCTCAGGGGCTTCGACCACCTGCCCTGCACGGACGAGGTCTGGGACCGGGCCAAGGAGGTCCAACGCCTCGCCCTCTTCCGGGGCAACCACCGGGCCCTCTCCATGGCGCACATGCTGATCGCCGCCACCGCCGAGCGGCACGGCGTCACGGTCCTGCACTACGACGGCGACTACGACATGATCGCGGCCATCACCGGGCAGGCCGCCCGCTGGGTCGTCCCGTCCGGCACCGCCGACTGAGCGCGGGCAGGTGGAACGGATCCTCCTTCGGCGGCCGACCGAGGCCGTGAAGCCTCAGCCGTCCTGTACGCCGCGCGGGCTCACGTGAGCCCGTAGAACTTCTCCGTCTCGTCGACGGCCGCCTTGAAGCGCTCGTCGAAGTCATCGCGAATGAGCGTCCGGACGACATAGTCCTGGACGCTCATTCCGCGTTTGGCCGCATGAGTCCGGAGGCGGTCGAGCAGCTCCCCGTCTATGCGCATGCTCAGCACGTGTGTCCCCATGCCGAAAGGGTCGTGGCACAGGACGTGGACGCGTGTCACTTTCCGCCGCCGACTCACCCGTACGAGTGACACGCTTCAATGGCATTCTTTAGCCAGAGTAATGAGGTAGTCTAAATACATGCGTGACCTCTCCCATGGCGACGACGCTGCCGCCGTGAACGACCTCCGCTCCGCCGTCATGCGGCTGGGCCGGCGCCTCAAGCACCAGCGCGTCGACGAATCGCTGAGCCCGACCGAGATGTCGGTCCTCGGCACCCTCGCCCGGTGCGGCCAGGCCACCCCCGGTGAGCTGGCGCGGCGCGAGCACGTCCAGCCGCCGTCGATGACCCGCATCGTGGCGCTGCTGGAGGCCAAGGGACTGGTCAGGCTGCAGCCGCACCCGGACGACCGCCGCCAGAAGGTGGTCACCCAGACCGAGGAGGCCGAGGCGATGCTCGAAGAGAGCCGTCGCAAGCGGAACGCCTTCCTGGCCGGGCTCGCGGCCGAGCTCACCGAGGACGAATGGGCCAAGCTCCGCGAGGCCGCGCCCGTCCTGGAGAAGCTCGCGCACTTGTAACGGACGACGCCAGGAGGCGAACGCTTTTGAGTACGGGAAACGGAGCAGATTCCGCACCCGGCCACATATCCACCACTACCACCGGGCGCCCGACGCGCTCCACCCGCTCCACGGGCAAGAACAACTCGATGTTCAGCTCGCTGAGGATCCGGAACTACCGGCTCTTCGCCACGGGACAGGCCGTCTCCAACACCGGCACCTGGATGCAGCGCATCGCCCAGGACTGGCTGGTCCTGTCCCTGACCGGCTCGGCTTCCGCGGTCGGCATCACGATCGCGCTGCAGTTCCTGCCGATGATGCTGCTGGGCCTCTACGGAGGCGTACTCGCGGACCGGCTGCCCAAGCGGCCGCTGCTGCTCGCCACCCAGACCCTGATGGGCCTGACCGGCGTCGCCCTCGCCGCGCTCACCCTCGCCGGACACGTACAGGTCTGGCACGTGTACCTCGCGGCCTTCCTGCTCGGCCTCGTCACCGTCGTGGACAACCCCGCGCGGCAGATCTTCGTGTCCGAGATGGTCGGCAAGGAGCAGCTCGCCAACGCCGTCAGCCTGAACTCCGCGAACTTCCAGTCCGCGCGGCTGGTCGGCCCGGCGATCGCCGGCGTGCTGATCACCGCCGTCGGCGTCGGCTGGGCCTTCCTGCTGAACGGGCTGTCCTTCGCCGCGCCGATCGCCGGCCTGCTGCTGATGCGCACCCGCGAACTGCACCCGGTCGAGACGCAGCCGCGCGCCAAGGGGCAGCTGCGGGAGGGCCTGCGGTACGTCGCCGGCCGGCCCGAGCTGATCTGGCCGATCGTGCTGGTCGGGTTCATCGGCACGTTCGGGTTCAACTTCCCGATCTGGCTGTCGGCGTTCGTCAGCGACGTGTTCCACGGGGACGCGGGCACGTACGGGCTCTTCAACACCCTGATCGCGGCGGGCTCCCTGGCGGGCGCCCTGCTGGCGGCCCGGCGCGGGCACTCGCGGCTGCGGCTGCTGGTCGCGGCGGCGGCGCTGTTCTCCGTACTGGAGGCCGTGACGGCCTTCGCGCCCGGGTTCTGGCTGTTCGCGGCGCTGCTGGTGCCGATCGGGATGTTCGGGCTGACGGTCAACGTCACCGCGAACGCGAGCGTCCAGATGGCCACCGACCCCGAGATGCGGGGCCGGGTGATGGCGCTCTACATGATGGTGTTCACCGGCGGCACCCCGATCGGCGCCCCGGTCGTCGGCTGGGTGACGGACACGTACGGGGCCCGGATCGGCATGGCCGCGGGCGGCCTCGTCTCCCTGGCCGCCGCCGTGACGATCGCGCTGATCCTGTCCCGGGTCGGCAACCTCCGGCTCAGCGTGAGCCGCCGCGGGGTCACGTTCGTGCCCTCGCCGCGCCAGCGCGAGCTGGTCACCGCCGCGTAGGCGCCGTACGTCAGTCGCGCACCGTACGTCAGGCGCGCACCCTACGTCCGTCGCGCACCCTACGTCAGTCGCGCGGCCGGCGGCGCAGGAGCCGCTTGGCGCCGAGGACCAGGGCCGTGCCCACGGCCAGGACGGCCGCGCCCTTGGTGAAGCCGCCCCCGCCCTGCTCCCCCGCGGGGCCGGGGGCACCGGGGGCCGGGGTCCCGCCCGGCTTCCCGGGAGCGGGGGACGCCGAGCCTCCGGCCGCGGGCTTCACCGGAACCGCCACCACCCGGCTCGACTCCCCCTCCGAGCCGAACAGCAGCGTCGACCCGTCCGCCGAGTACGTCACCGACTCGGCCTGCCCCTGCCACGGCGCGTCCACCCGCTCGCCCTCGCCCTCGGGCTTCCCGTCCTTCCAGGGATAGGTCTTGGCGAAGAAGTAGCCGCGCAGCGTGAGCCGGCCGCCGTCCGGGGAGAAGGCCCCGTCCGTCACCCACGGCAGGTCCGCGACCCGCCGGAACACGTTCGTCCCCGAGGCGGAGAGCTTTTCCGGCCCCTCGTACAGCCCGCCCTTGTCCTCGCTCTTGCTCGCGATGTAGACCCGGCCCGTCACCGGATGCACCATCAGCGCCTCCGCGTTGCGCGCCCCGTCCGCGTACCTCACCGTGAACTGCTCGGCCTTGACCGTGACATCGGCCAGCTGCTTCGGCTCCGGGAAACGGTAGATCCAGACGTGGTCCCAGGTCCCGTTCAGGTTGTCCCCGATGTCGCCGACGTACAGCTGCCCGTCCGGGCCCAGCGAGATCGCCTCGACGTCGCGCGGGGTCCCGATCCCGGTCAGCGTCACCCGGGCCACGGTCTTGCCGGTCGCGGAGTCCACCGCGTACACGTACGGGCCGTCGTCGCTGTCGTTGTGCGTCCAGTACACGCCCGGGTGGATCCGGCTGGCCGCCAGCCCGCTCGACTCCTTGATCCGCGGGTCGGTGATCGTGAACCCGGAGGCGCCGGCGGGCGCCGACCCGGCAGCGGCGGCGGCCGAACCCGGCAGCACGACAAGGGCAATGACGGCGGTCAACGGCAGCAGGCGCATACCCCAAGCCTGCCAGCCCGTCCCGCGTGTCCGGCATCACAGGGGCGCCCGGCGCGTGATCCGCGATGATGACCGGATGCGTTTCATGTTCGTCGGCGATTCCATGACCATCGGACGCGCCGGCGACTACACCTGGCGCTACCGGATGTGGCAGCACCTGAGCACCGTCCCGGGCGGCCCGTACGAGATCGTGGGCCCGCGCACCGCGCTCTTCGACACCGGCACGAACGAGCCCACCAGCCACGCCTACGCCGACCCCGGCTTCCCCGGGCCCGCCCGCCGCCACCTCGCCGGCTGGGGCGAGGGCTGGCAGCACATGGCCCCCCTCATCGGCTCCGCCGTCCGCTCCGGCGAGCCCGACGTCCTGCTCGTCTCCCTCGGCCTGATCGACCTCGGCTTCTACACCGGAGCCGAGGAGACCGCGGCCAACGCCCGCCGCTTCGTCGCGGAGGCCCGGGCGGCCCGCCCCGGCATCCGGATGGTCCTGCTCCCCGTCATCCCGAACGTCCGGGCCGAGTCCGACGCGCCGTTCGCGGCCGAGGTGGCCCGGTTCAACGAGCTCCTCGCCAAGGCCGTCGCCGACCTGTCGACCGACGCCTCGCCGATCCTGCTGGCCGCCCGCCCGGCCTCGTACGAGATCGCGCACGACACCTACGACGGCACCCACCCCAACGCCTCCGGCGAGCACCGCCTGGCCGGCGAGTTCGCGGCGGTCCTGCACCAGGCCTGGGGGATCGGCGGCCCCTACCGGACGCCCTGAGGGCCCGCGGGGCCGCGTCCCCCGCCCCTGCGGCCGGTCCGCGCCCCGCAGGGGAGGGCGGACCGGGCGCGAGGTCACTTCGGGCGGGTCACCAGGCGAAGGCCTCCGGCGAGGCACCGGGGCCGGGGAAGACCTCGTCCAGGGCCGAGAGCACCTCCTCGCTCAGCTCCAGCTCCAGCGCCCGCAGCGCGCTCTCCAGCTGCTCGGCGGTGCGCGGGCCGACGATGGGGCCCGTCACCCCGGGCCGGGTCAGCAGCCACGCCAGCGCCGTCTCGCCGGGCTCCAGGCCGTGCTTGTCGAGCAGGTCCTCGTACGCCTGCACCTGCGCCCGTACCGAGCTGTTGGCCAGGGCGTCCGCGGAGCGCCCGGAGGCGCGGCGGCCGCCCTCGACCTCCTTCTTGATGACACCGCCCAGCAGCCCGCCGTGCAGCGGGGACCACGGGATCACGCCGAGCCCGTACTCCTGCGCCGCCGGGATGACCTCCATCTCGGCGCGCCGCTCGGCGAGGTTGTACAGGCACTGCTCGCTGACCAGCCCGACCGAACCGCGCCGGGCGGCCGTCTCGTTGGCCTGGGCGATCTTGTAGCCGGGGAAGTTCGACGACCCGGCGTACAGCACCTTGCCCTGCTGGATCAGCACGTCGACGGCCTGCCAGATCTCCTCGAAGGGGGTCCGGCGGTCGACGTGGTGGAACTGGTACAGGTCGATGTAGTCCGTCTGGAGCCGCTTGAGGCTGGCCTCGACGGCCCGGCGGATGTTCAGCGCCGAGAGCCGGTCGTAGTTGGGCCACGGGTCGCCCTCGCCGGCCATGTTCGCGTACACCTTGGTGGCCAGCACGGTCTTGTCCCGCCGGCCGCCGCCCTGGGCGAACCAGGTGCCGAGGATCTCCTCGGTGCGGCCCTTGTTCTCGCCCCAGCCGTAGACGTTGGCGGTGTCGAAGAAGTTCAGGCCCGCGCCGAGCGCGGCGTCCATGATCGAGTGACTGGTGGGTTCGTCTGTCTGCGGACCGAAGTTCATCGTGCCGAGGACGAGTCGGCTGACCTTGAGTCCGGTGCGTCCGAGCTGTGTGTACTTCATGACGCCCAAGCCAACTGCCTGGAGTCCACTCGAAGCAAGGGCCCGCGCGGGCGGGGAGGCGTCCGGGCCGGACTACTGCCCCACGGCGGCCGCCACGGCCACGACGACGAACATCAGAACGAGTACACCGGCCATCACACGGTTTCGGGTCTTGGGATCCACCCGTCGAGCGTAACGCGGGCCGCGCCGGTTCCCGTACGGGGGTCAGCCGGCCAGGGGCCAGGCCTCGACCACCTCGTAGCGGGGCTGCTCCCCGGGAACACCGGCGGCCGGGAGGTTGCTGCGGACCAGGCTGAGCTCCCCGACCCGCCAGGGCGTCCCCTCGAAGCCCGCCAGGGCCTCGACGTAGGGGCGCAGGTCGACGCCGGTGCGGCTGCGGGCCAGGGTGAGGTGGGGGGTGTAGCGGCGGTGGTGCTCCATCGGCACCCCGGCCCGGCGGGCGGCTGCGTCGGCGCGCTCGGCGAGCATCCGCATGGGGTCGATCCCGCCGGCGGCGCCGGCCCACAGGGCGCGGTCCCCGAAGTGGCCGGAGCCGTGGACGCGCAGGGCGAAGGGCTCGGTGCGGTGGGCGGCGCGGGCCAGGCGGGCGTGCAGGTCCGGCAGGAGCTCGTCCCGTACCTCGCCCATGAAGGCGAGGGTGAAGTGCCAGCCCGCCTCCCCCGTCCAGCGCAGCCGGTCGTCCCGGAGGGGCTCCACCGCCTCGCGGAGCTCCTCGACGGCCTCCTGGGGCGGCATCACCGCGGCGAACAGCCTCATGGGCGCGAGCCTAACCCGCACGGCGGGTCGGGCTCGCGCCCGGCTGCGGGTTACGCCTCCGCGATCGGGATCTGGTGGGAGGCCGGCGCGGTCTTTCCGTTCACCGGGCCGGCGCCCGGGGTGCTGCCGGGCGCGGTGTCCGACGCGGCCCCCGGGGCGGTCCCCGGCTGGGACATCGACGCGAGCAGCTGGCGGGCCAGGCCGAGGCCCGTACCGCCCATGGTCAGCGCCTTCGCGAACATCTCCGACATGCCCTCGGCGCCGTTCAGGAGCACCATGTGCTCCACGTTGCCGAAGGCGCCCGCGCCCGCCTCCACGATCGCCGGCCAGTTCTCGGCGAGCTGCTGGGCGACGACCGCCTCCTGGTTCTCGGCGAGTGCGGCGGCCCGCGCCTTGATCGCGTCGGCCTCGGCGAGGCCCTTGGCCTTCGCCGAAGCCGCGATCGCGAGGCCCTTCGCCTGGGTGGCGGCGGCCTCGGCCTCACCGGTCGCCCGGGTGGCCTTCGCCGCCGCCAGGCCCCGGGCCTCGGTGGCCGCCGCGTCCGCGGTCGCCGCCGTGGTCACGCGCGTGGCCTCGGCCGCGGCCGCCAGCTCGGTCTCCTTGGCCTTCGCCTGCGCCGCCGAGATGCGCGCGTCGCGCTCGGCCTCGGCGCGGGTGCGGGTCTCGTACGCCGCCGCGTCCGCGGGCTTGCGCACGTCCGCCTGGAGCTGCTGCTCGCGCCGGTGCGCTTCGAGCTCGGCGACCCGGGTCTCCTGCACGACGACCTCCTGGCGGGCGGCCGCCTCGGAGAGCGGGCCCGCCTGGCGGGCGGTCGCGGCGGCCTTGTCGCGCTCGGCCTGGTAGCCGGCCTGGAGGATCTCGCTGTCGCGGGTGGCCTCCGCCATCCGCGCGAAGGCGGTCTGCTCGGCCTCGGTGGCCAAACGGTTCGCCTCGGCCTGCGCGATGCGCGCGTCCCGCTGGACGGCGGCCGCGTGCGGCATCGCCAGGTTCTTGATGTAGCCGGTCGGGTCCTCGATCTCGTGGATCTGGAGCGAGTCGACGATGAGGCCGAGCTTCTCCATCTCCGTACCGCAGGCCGCCCGGGTCTGCCCGGTGAGCTTCTCCCGGTCGCGGATCATGTCCTCGACCGTCAACCCGCCCACGATGGACCGCAGATGGCCCGCGAAGACGATGTGCACCCGCTCGGGCATCATCTTCTGCTGGTCCAGGAAGCGGCGCGCCGCGTTCGCGATGGAGACGAGGTCGTCGCCGATCTTGAAGATCACGACGCCCTTCACCCGCAGCGGGATGCCCTGGTGGGTCACGCAGTCCACGTTCAGCTGGGTCTCGTTGAGGTCCAGCGACAGCTTGCGCACCGCCTGGACGCCGGGGACCACGAGGGTTCCGCGCCCGGTGACGATCCGGAACCCCATGCCCTCGCCGATGCCCTCGGTGCGGTGGGTGGAGCCGGAGATGACGAGTGCCTCGTTCGGTTCGGCCACCCGCCACATGAGCTTGAACAGGCCGATCAAAGCCAGGATTGCGGCGAGAACGATTCCCGCCACGACGCCGATAGCCATCGGCAACGCCCCCTTATCGCAGTGCCGTTCGACACTGACGAGGGCGAGTGTGCTCCTGTGGCGGGCCGTTAAGAAGACGCTCGCGCTTTCTTGTCGCCATCTTGATACGAACCACATCCGCGCAGGTCGCGCCGGGGCTCAGTTGTCGTACGCCGCCATCACGTACACCGTGCGCGGAGGCAGGTACTCGACGACCGTCACGACGGTGCCGACCGGCAGCCGGCCCGTCCCGTGCGCCGGATGGGCGAGGAAGTGCTCCGCGCCGCCCCGGATGCGGACGATGACCTCGCCCACGAGCCCGGGGCCCACCGTGCCGGTCACCCGGCCGTCCAGCCCGATCATGCCGTCTTCCCCCATGCGCCGAGGGTACGCCGCCCTGCCCGGGCCGGTGCGGCTTCGCGGCCCCGCTCCGCGCTACGAGTGCCCGAGGTCCGCGGCCGGGAGGTCCGTCGAGGGGACCGAGCCCGAGTCGGCGGCCGGGCGCAGCGGGAACTCGTCCGTGGCCATCGAGTCGAGCACCGGCGGCGCCGGCCGCAGCGGCTTCGGCATGACCGCGGCCTCCGAGTGGCCGCCGCAGCCGTACGAGAGGGAGACGAGGTGTCCGTCGGCCGGGCCGAACTCGTTGGCGCAGACGCCGAAGGCCTGGCCGAGGGAGCCGCCGATGGCGACGAGGAACCCGCAGGAGACGCAGGAGGCGGGGGCCGCCTGCGCCATCGGGGTCTTGGCGCCGAAGGACTCGTCCCAGCGGTCGGCCGCGCTGTGCAGCCCGTACCGGGACAGGACCCGGGCGCGGCGCATGCCGAGCTCCTCCGCGACGGAGGTGATGGAGCCCCGTACGGGGACCACGGCGCGGTCGGTGACGTCGGCGTCCTCGGCCTCGACCAGTTCGGCCATCTCGGTGGAGACGACCGAGTTCGGCGGCGGCGCGTCCTCGCCGGACCAGCCCGGCTCCAGCCGCAGGTCCTCGGCGTCGGTGGGCAGCAGGTCGCCGGGGCCCATGTCGCCCGGGCGCAGCCGCTCGCTCCACGGCACCCATTCGGGGGCGAGGAGCGCGTCGTCGCCGGGGAGCAGCACCGTTTCGTCGAGGGTGACGTTCTTGGCGCGGGAGGCCCGCGTGACGGTGACGGCCCAGCGCCAGCCACGGTAGCCGGGGTCCTTGCACTCGAAGAAGTGCGTGACGACCCGGTCGCCCTCCGCGACGGCCGAGACGTGTTCGCCCACCACGGAGGGAGCGGCGGCTTCCTCGGCCGCCGTGCGGGCGAGGTCTACCGCCTCGGCGCACAGGCGGTCGGGGGTACGGCTTCGCGTCGTCGCAGCACTCACAGGTCTCGTTCTCTCCTACGCCGTCTCACGAGTGCGCCGTCCGTACTGTCGTCCTGAACGACCCGTCGGTCCTGTCCGTACGTGGCGCGGGCGGAGCGGACCAGAGGGCCGCGTCGACGTCCGCACCCGATCGGCCTCGGGCGCACCTACCTGCAATCCATTCTGCGGGATCGCGAAGAGGCGCGCGGCCGAGAGCAACCGCCGGTGGCGCGCTACGCACGCTACCTCCTCCGAAGCCCCGGGCCCACATGCAAGGTCCGATTCGCGGACGAGAGCGCGCGGCGACACCCCTCCTACGACCCCCCGACGCCGGCCCGACGGCGATCCGACGGGCGCCCGTAACGCGCCGGGGCGGGACCGGGAGGGGTCCGTGGGGCACTATGGCGGGTGTGGCACCCGTACGGTCGTCCCCCGACGGCTCGGGACCGGCCGGTCGGGCCGGCCGGGCCGTCGGGCGTGCCCTGCGGCGGCCGTTCACCGTCACGGCGCGCGGGATCCGGCGGGCCACGCACGCGCACGGGGCCGGCGAATCGGGTCTCGGCAGGCTGATCGAGCTCCACGCCATCAACGGCGCCGGCGATGTGATGATCACAGTGGCGCTGGCCTCGACGGTGTTCTTCTCGGTACCCACGGACGAGGCACGCGGCCGCGTCGCGCTGTACCTGGCGATCACGATGGCCCCCTTCACCCTGCTGGCCCCGGTGATCGGTCCGGCGCTGGACCGGCTGCCGCACGGACGGCGGGCCGCGATGGCCGTCGCGATGCTCTCGCGGGCGCTGCTCGCGGTGATGATGTCGGGCGCGGTGGCCACGGGCGGGCTGGAGCTCTATCCGGCGGCGCTGGGCGTGCTGGTGGCGTCCAAGGCGTACGGGGTGGTGCGCAGCGCGGTGGTGCCGCGGCTGCTCCCGCCGAAGTTCTCACTCGTCAAGGCGAACTCCCGGGTCACCCTGGCGGGCCTGCTCGCCACCGGCGCGGCGGCGCCCGTCGCGGCCGGGCTGCACGCCATCGGGCCGCCGTGGCCGCTGTACGGGGCCTGCGCCATCTTCGTGTGGGGCACGTTCGCGGCGCTGTCGCTGCCGCCGAAAGTGGACGAGGCCAAGGGCGAGCGGCGGGCCCGGCTCTCCACGCACGAGCCGCATTCGCGCAAGCCGGGCCTGCGCACGGTGAGCCCGTCGGTGCTGTGCGGCCTGCTGGCGAACGCCTCGATGCGGGCGCTCTCCGGGTTCCTGATCTTCTTCCTGGCGTTCCTGCTGCGCGAGCACCCGCTCGCCGGGCAGAGCGCGGCCGTCTCGCTGGGCATCGTGGGGGTCGCGGCGGGCGTGGGCAACGCCTGCGGGACGGCGGTGGGCGCGTGGCTGCGGGCGCGGGCCCCGGAGACCATCATCGCGTCGGTGCTGTCGGTGACCCTCGGGGTCGCGATCCTGGCGGCGGTGTTCTTCAGCGGGCTGTTCATGGCCGTACTGGCGGCCACGGCGGGCTTCTGCCAGGCGCTGGCGAAGCTGTCGCTGGACGCGATGATCCAGCGGGACGTGCCGGAGGCCGTGCGGAACTCCGCGTTCGCCCGTTCGGAGACGCTGCTCCAGATGGCGTGGGTGCTGGGCGGCGCGATCGGGATCGCGCTGCCGCTGAACGGGGTGCTCGGCATGGCCGGGGCCGCGGTGATCGTCGCGGCGGGCACCACTATGGCCGTACGCGGCCGCCTCTGCGCCCCGCGCCACCACCATCCGGGTTCTCCCCACCCCCGGGTGGCCTAGGCCGTGTCTTTCGGATCAGGGCGGGCCCGGGGATGCCCGTCCCCGCGGCCCCGGCCCGCCGAACACCCCCTGAGCGGGGCAAATCGACCCCGTCCGGCGGCCCGCGCGCCGCGCGGCAGGCCACGGACACCCCCGTGCGGCGGCAGAGCGGGGTGGCCCGATAGCCTTCGGCTCATGACCGCACCGCTTTTCTCGGGTAGGGGCCGCCGCAGCGTCGCGGCCCTCGGAGCCGTGTCCGCCGGCCTCCTCCTCCTCTCCGCCTGCGACAAGCCGACGCCGCTGGCGACCGTGACGGTCGGCACGTCGTCGGTGTCCACCGAGGCCGTCTGCTCCGACTCCAAGGAGCTCTCCATGGACAAGGTCCAGGAGTGCCTCACCGACATGAAGGACGCCAAGACCGTCGACTACGGCCGCGGGGACACCCTGCGTCTCGGCGTCGAGCCGGAAGTCGTCGAGGACGGCAAGCGGTGGCAGGCGGTCCTGGACGGCCAGCCGATCACCGAGCCCTCCGCCAACACCTACCGCAGCTTCCCGGGCGCCGACATCTTCGCCACCGGCGGCCAGGGCGAGGCCCCGTCCTCCAAGAAGCTGAACATCGTCCAGGTCGGCGAGGACGGCAAGCCCCTCGCCGTCTGGGCCTACAACGTCAAGCTCAAGTAACCCCGTACCGACGGTGCGCGCGCTCATCGTGACCGCGGTGGCGGCGGAGGCAGACTCCGTCGTCAGTGGCCTGACCGGGTCCACCCCTCATCAGGACCCGGTCACGCCGGAGCCGCGCGTCCTTCCCGGCCGGTACCTCCTCTCCCGGCGCGATCTGCCCGGTCTCGCCGCCGAAGTGCTCGTCGGCGGGGTGGGGCCGGCCGCCGCCGCGGCCGCCACGGCCACCGCGCTCGCGCTGTCCGAGTACTCCCTCGTCGTCTCCGCCGGCATCGGCGGCGGGTTCGCGCCCGCCGCCCCGGTCGGCTCCCTCGTGGTCGCCGACGCCCTCGTCGCCGCCGATCTGGGCGCCGAGACCGCCGACGGCTTCCTCGACGTACAGGAGCTGGGCTTCGGGCACAGCGTGCACCTCCCGCCCGCCGAGCTCGCCGCCCGCGCCGCCGAGGCCACCGGGGCGCTGCTGGCGCCCGTGCTGACCGTCTCCACCGTCACCGGCACCGCCGAGGGCGCGGCCCGGCTCTCCGCCCGGCATCCGCTCGCCGGGGCCGAGGCCATGGAGGGCTTCGGGGTCGCGGAGGCCGCCGCGGCGCACGGGCTGCCCGTACTGGAGATCCGCGCCGTGTCCAACGCCGTCGGCCCCCGCGACCGCGACGCCTGGCGGATCGGGGACGCGCTGGCCGCGCTCACCGCCGGATTCCGCGCCCTGGGGCCCGTACTCGTCACCTGGGGAGAACGCCATGAGCACCGCTGACCGGCTCGCCGGAGCATCCGCCGCAGCGCCCGCCCGACCGCTCGCCATCGCCTATTCGCCCTGCCCGAACGACACGTTCGTCTTCGACGCCTGGGCGCACGGCCGGATCCCGGGCGCGCCCGCCCTCGACGTCACCTTCGCGGACATCGACATCACCAACGGCATGGCCGAACGCGGCGAGCTGGACGTGCTGAAGGTGTCGTACGCCGTACTGCCGTGGGTGCTGGAGGAGTACGCGCTGCTGCCCTGCGGCGGGGCGCTCGGGCGCGGCTGCGGGCCCCTCGTCCTGACGCGCGAGCCGGGACTGGACCTGACCGGCAAGACCGTGGCCGTGCCCAGCGAACGCTCCACCGCCTACCTGCTGTTCCGGCTGTGGGCCGCGGACGTGCTGGCGGAGGGCGTCGGCAAGGTCGTCGTCCTGCCGTTCCACGAGATCATGCCGGCCGTCCGCGACGGCCGGGTCGACGCCGGACTGGTCATCCACGAGGCCCGGTTCACGTACCAGGACTACGGGCTGCACCGCCTCGCCGACATGGGCGAGCACTGGGAGTCCACGACCGGTCTGCCGATCCCGCTCGGCGCGATCATCGCCAAGCGCTCGCTGGGCGCCGAGACCCTGCGCGCGCTGGCCGAGTCGGCCCGTGCCTCGGTCCGCATGGCCTGGGACGACCCGGAGGCATCCCGCCCGTACGTGCGCGCCCACGCGCAGGAGCTGGACCCGGCCGTCGCCGACCAGCACATCGGGCTCTACGTCAACGAGTTCACCGCCGACCTGGGCGACGCGGGGTACGCGGCGGTGCGCGGGCTGTTGACGCGGGCCGCGGCGGAGGGTCTGGTACCGGCCATCGCGGCGGACGCGCTGGACTTCCCGTAGTCGTTCTCCGGCTGCGCCGGACGTGCGTACGACGGTGCCCCGGCCCTTTCGAGGGCCGGGGCACCGTCGTGCGTACGGGCTCAGAGCGGACTCAGACGTCGAGCTGGTCGGCCACCGCGCGCAGCAGGCCGGCGATCTTCGTGCCGTGCACCTTGTCGGGGTAGCGGCCGCGCTCCAGCATCGGAGTGATGTTCTCCAGCAGGGTCGTGAGGTCCTGCACGATCGAGGCCAGCTCGTCCGGCTTGCGGCGCTGAGCGGCCGCGACCGAGGGCGCCGGGTCCAGCACCGTCACGGAAAGCGCCTGGTCACCGCGCTGTCCGGCGACGACGCCGAACTCGACGCGCTGGCCGGGCTTGAGGGCGTCGACCCCGGCCGGGAGCACCGACGAGTGGACGAAGACGTCTCCGCCGTCGTCGCGGGAGAGAAAGCCGAAGCCCTTCTCACTGTTGAACCACTTGACCTTGCCGGTAGGCACGTCCGTCCTCTGTCCTTGTGCTCGTCGGGGTCCGGGACGCCGCGCGGCGGGTCCGGACAACAGCGCAGCGGGTCATGGTGACCCGCCGTATCCAGGCTAGTGGGCGTTTCACAGGAGACAAGACGTTCCCCGGTCCTTCGCCGGCTCTTCCCATCCGGCTGCGCCGTCGGCTGCTTCGGCCAGGGAACTACCCTGGTGAGGTGACTGTTACTCCTCACCCCGACGAAGCGCGGCCGGGCGACGGCCTGGTGCGCGCCGGTGGCATCGTGTTCATCGTGGGCGCCGTGGCGACCCTCGCGACGATGGCCCCGCTGTTCCTGGACACCGACCCGTTCCCCTCGTACGCCTGGGCGGTGTGCATGCTGATGGGCGTCGGCTTCCTGATCTCCGCGGCGGGCGTGCTGCGCTCGGCGGCGGCCCAGCGCCGGGCCGCCCGCGCCTCCCAGGCCTGACTCCCCGTCGGGTCAGGCCGCCTGCGCGCGAACGTACTCCGCGAGCCACCCCGGCAGCGCGGTGAGGTCCGGCAGCACCACGTCGGCGCCCGCCTCCCGCAGTTCCGGCTCGGGGCACGGGCCGGTGGGCACCGCCACCGACAGCGCGCCGGCCGTACGGGCCCCGCGCACGTCGCCGACGTGGTCGCCGACGTAGACCTGGGCGCCGTACTCGCGCAGGGCGCCCGCCTTGGCCTCGGCCCACAGCCAGCCGATCACCGCGTCCGGCTCGATGCCGAGGTGGGCGAGGTGCAGCCGGGCGTTGGGCTCGTGCTTGGCCGTGACGACGATCGCGCGCCCGCCGAGCGCCTGGACGGCCTCGATCGCCTCGCGGGCGCCGGGCATCGCCGGGGTCGGCTCGATGGCGTGAGTGGGATAGATCTCCCGGTAGCGGTCGGCCATGGCCGGGATCTCCGCCTCCGGGAACCAGTACGCGAGCTCCTCGTCGAGCGGCGGACCGAGCCGCGTGACCGCCTCGTCGGCGTCGATGAACGTACCCGTCTCGGCGGAAAGCGCCAGGTAGGCGGCCTTGATGCCCGGGCGCGAATCGATGAGGGTCATGTCGAGGTCGAAGCCGACCGTCAGCTGGGCGGGCACGGCGGGCACGGCGGGGGTCTCGGAGCTCATGCCTCCATTGTGCCGAGCCGGTACGCACGGGCGGGAACGCGGACGTAGCCTCGCCTTACCGGACGGTGAAATGTGGTGACATGTCAGCGCCCGTCCCCGGGGTCCCCGTCCCGCGCGCGGCCCCGTCACGTGCGCCCTGACGGCCCGTCGCACCGCGCGTGACGGGCTCGCCGCCGATCGTCCCGTCGTCCCCGTGGAGCCCGGCGGCCTGACGCCGGCCGGCCTCAGCGGCGGCGCGAGCGCCAGGCCAGGTAGAGGGCCGAGGCCACGGCCGCGCCGCGGGCCAGCCAGGGCCACATGCCCTGGAAGACCCCGCCCAGCCCCTCGTCCGTCAGCGGCGCGCCCCAGCGCCCCTCCAGGCGGCCCCACAGCCACACCACCGCGCCCGCGAAGACGGCCCCCGGCAGCCCGAACACGACCGCCTTGCGCTCGGCCGGCCCCAGCACCCGCGAGGCGTACGCGAGCAGCCAGCCGCCGATCAGCAGGAGCCAGGAGCCGGTGACGGCGCCCGCCACGAGCACGGCCGCGGCCAGCAGCAGGAAGGCGTACGGCTTCGGGCGCGGGACGGCGGCGGGCGCGGCCCCCGCACCGGGCGCGGCCGCCTCCTTGGCCTGCGCCTTGGCCTGCCGGCGCTGCTTGAGGAACCGCAGGAGGCCCCGTACGGCCGACTCGTCCCCGGCGGCTGCGGCGGGCGCGCCGGCCGGCCCCGCCGGGGACCCGGGCTTCTCCTCCTCCGGGTGCGTGAACAGCTCCGGGATCTCGATGCCGCCCGCGAAGCCCTCCACCTGCGGCCCGGCCCCGTACGGGCCCGGCGCGACGCGCCACCAGTCGGGCTCCGCCCCACCGTCCGCGCCGAGTTCGTCGAGCCCCGCCAGGTGCGGCGGCGCGGGCGCGGTGTCCGCCGGACGCGGCTCCGGCACGGACTTGCGCAGCAGCCTGCCGGGGCCCCGCTGGGTCGGCACCGCCGGGGCCGGATCGGGGGTGGCGGCCCGCGTCTCGGTGGCCGGCGACGCGCCGACGCCGTCGAGGACCTCCTCGGGCGTGCCGATCCGCTCCAGGATGCGCCGTACGGCCGCCGGGGTCTCCGGCTCGTACTTGGCGCGCCGCAGGTCGATCTCGTCCCTCAACCGCGCCACCAGCCGCATCCGGTCCCCGGAGGACAGCTGCCGCCGCTGCGCCAAGTCCCCGACCCGGCTCAGATATTCGTAGACCAGATGGTCGCTCTCGATCCCCATGCCCGGCTCCTCCCGTACCACCCACGGGAAAGGTAGCGCGTGCGCCCGTGGAGCTGCCGAGGGCTCAGCGGATACCGTTGGCCGGATGGGGACCGGCCGACGCGACCATGGAGGCGACCGTGCCTGAGCTGCCCGAGCCCAGCAGTGCTGCGGGAAGCGCCACAGCGAGCAGCGCCCCGCGCTCCCTCGCCGAGGCGCTGCGCGCCCGCGACGACGCGTCGCTCGCCACCCTGCTGCACGCGCGCCCGGACCTGCTCGGCCCGGTGCCGGGTGACATCACGCAGCTGGCCACCCGGGCCGGCACCCGGGCCTCGGTGGTCCGCGCGCTGGACCGGCTCGACCGGTTCGCGCTCCAGACGGCGGAGGCCCTCGCGGTGGCCCCGGACCCGTGCCCGTACCCGGTACTGGAATCGCTGCTGGCCGGCGAGCACGGCGGCGGATCCGGCTCCCGCGAGGACAACGGCGCCCGCGCCGAACTCCCGCGCGCCCTGGCCACCCTGCGCGACCAGGCCCTGGTGTGGGGCGACGACGAGCGGCTGCGGCTGGTCCGCACCGCCCGCGAGCTGCTGGCGCCGGCCGCCGGCCGGCCCTCCCCGACCGGGCTGGGGCCCACCGTCGCCGAGGCCACGTCCGGGATGTCGCCGACCCGGATCCAGGAGATCGTGGCGGCGGCGGGGCTGCCCGCCACCCACGACCCGGTGTCCGCCGTGGCGGCGCTGAGCGGCCTGTTCACCGACCCGGAGCGGATGTCGGCGCTGCTGGACGAGGCCCCGGCCGAGGCCCACCAGGTGCTGGGCCGGCTGGTGTGGGGGCCTCCGTACGGGGAGGTCACGCCGAACCCGACCCCGCCGGTGCGCTGGCTGCGCGACCGCGGGCTGCTGCTGCCGGCCTCGGCGCGGACCGTCGTACTGCCCCGCGAGGTGGCACTGCACCTGCGCGGCGGGCTGGCGCACCGGGAGACGGAGCCGCTGGCCCCGGCGGTGCCCGCGGCTCACGAGCACCGTCCACAGCTTGTGGACGCCAACGCGGCGGGGCAGGCGCTGGCCGCGCTGGCCACCGTCGAGGAGCTGGTGAAGTCCTGGGAGCACGCCGGGCCGCCGGTGCTGCGGGCCGGCGGGCTGTCCGTACGGGACCTGAAGCGCACCGCGGTCACGCTGGACGTCTCCGAGCCGGTGGCCGCGTTCTGGATCGAACTCGCCTACGCGGCCGGGCTGCTGGCCAGCGACGGGGAGGCCGACGAGCGGTACGCGCCCACCCCCGCCTTCGACGACTGGGTGGAACTCCCGCCCGCCGAGCGGTGGTCGGCCCTCGCCAGGGCCTGGCTGCCGGCCACCCGGACCTGCGGCCTGGTCGGCGAACAGGACGCCAAGGGCCGCACCCTGTCCGCGCTGGGCCCCGACCTCGACCGCTCCGCCGCCCCGGAGGTGCGCCGCCGCGTCCTCGAACTCCTCGCCGCGCTGCCCGAGGGCGGCTCCGCCGACCCGGAGGCCCTGCTCGCCCGGCTGGACTGGGAGCGGCCCGTACGGGGGGCGAGCCCGCTGCGCGCCCGCCTCGCGCGGTGGGCGCTGACCGAGGCCGAGGTGCTCGGCGTGACCGGCCGCGGCGCGCTCGCGGCCCACGGCCGCGCGCTGCTGGAGCACCGCGACCCGGCGCCGCTGCTGGCGCCGCTGTTCCCCGAGCCGGTGGACCACGTACTGCTCCAGGCCGACCTGACGGCGGTCGCCCCGGGGCCGCTGCGCCGGGGGGTCGGCGAGGTGCTGGCCGTCCTCGCGGACGTGGAGTCCAAGGGCGGGGCGACGGTGTACCGCTTCACGCCCGGTTCCGTACGGCGGGCGCTGGACTCCGGGCGGACCGCCTCCGACCTGCACGCCTTCCTCGCCGAGCACAGCATCACCCCGGTTCCGCAGCCGCTGGCCTACCTGATCGACGACGTGGCGCGGCGGCACGGGCACCTGCGGGTGGGCGCGGCCTCCTCGTACGTGCGCTGCGACGACGACGGCATGCTGAACGAGATCATGGCCGACCGGCGCTCCGCCGGGCTGGGGCTGCGGCGCCTGGCCCCCACGGTGCTGGCGGCGCAGGCCGAACCGGGCGCGCTGCTCGACGGGTTGCGTTCGATGGGGTACGCCCCGGCGGCGGAGTCGCCGACCGGCGACGTGGTGGTGACGCGGGCCGACGCCCACCGGACCCCGGCGCGTTCGGCGCCGGTCCCGGTGCCGGACGGCCCGCCGGTACCGGACACGACGCTGCTGGCGGCGGCCGTACGGGCGATCCGCGCGGGCGACCTGGCGGCTACGGCGGTGCGCAAGGAGCCGGCGGCGGCATCGGCGTCCGTCGTGCCGGGCGAACTCCCGCGTACGAGCCCGGCGGAGACCCTCGCCACGGTGCAGGCGGCCGCGCTGACCGGGTCGGCGGTGTGGATCGGGTACGTGAACGCGGACGGCGCGGCGAGCCAGCGGGTCATCGCCCCGGTCCGGGTGGAGGGCGGCTTCGTCACCGGGTACGACCACACGGCGGACGAGGTGCGGACGTACGCGCTGCACCGGATCACGGGGGTCGCCGAGCTGGCGGAGGAGCACCTGTAAAAAGGACTGGCGGTCCGGGGCGCGGGCCGAGCACCCTTGCCGCATGCAAGAAGCACGGACCGACCGGCCCGACCTGACCGACCGGCCCGACCGGCGGATCAGGGCGGCGCACACCGAGACCACGGTGACCGTCTACCAGGCGTACGCACCCGCGCTCGGCCTGCCCGCGGCCCGCGACGGCCGGTTCCCGGCCGCCTGGAAGCGGGAGCGGATGACGTGGATCAAGCCGTCGTTCCTGTGGATGATGTACCGCTGCGGCTGGGCCACCAAGGCCGACCAGGAGACGGTCCTGGCCGTCGAGATCACCCGCGAGGGCTTCGACCACGCGCTGCGCCGCGCCTGCCTGTCCCACTACGAACGCGGCACCCACGCCGACCACGAGGCGTGGCAGCGGTCCCTGCGCGACTCCCCCGCCCGCGTCCAGTGGGACCCGGAGCGCGACCTGCACCTGAACCCGCTGGGCCACCGCTCGCTGCAGCTGGGCCTGTCCGGTGCCGCCTCGCGCGCGTACGCCGACGAGTGGACGGTCTCCATCCGCGACGTGACCGCGATGGCCCGGGAGATCCACGGCCTGGTCCGCTCGGGGGACGAGGCCGCGGCGCGGGCGCTGCTGCCGGTGGAGACCCCGTATCCGGCGCCCCCGCTGGGGCACTTGGGCGCGTAGCGGATCAGCACCGCCGAAGCGGAATCCGAACCGTCGTTTCCCCAGTTCAGAAGGGGTGTGAGGATCTCCGGTTCCTGTTGCAGAGCGGTGACAGACGGACGATGGATTGGTGATCCACGATGTGTGAAGATCAGTTCATCGCAGCAAGCGGCCGAGGAAGTAGGAACCGGCGCCGGAGCGAAAACCCGCACCACCCGCCGTCGGCGCTCTGCCGCGGCACCTCGCACGTCCTCTTCCGTCTGCCCTGCCGGCCGCCACCGCTCTGCGCTGCTCGCCTGCCTTCGTGATTCCTTGGGGGGAGTCCACCATGTCCGCTCGCACCGCCGCCCGCCGCACCACCCTCCGCTCCGCGGCCGCCACCGCCGTCGTCGCCGTCGTCGCCGGTACGGCCCTGATGCCACTGTCGGCGTACGCCGCTCCGGCCGCCGAGAACCTGCACGCGCTGAAGATCACGATGGGCGCCCCGGCGCCGAGCGGCCCGCTGACCCGCGGCGGCGCGGCGGAGACCTTCGAACTGACGGTCACCAACCCCGCGGACAAGGCGAGCTCCTTCCACCCGTGGATCCTGCTGGAGGACGCCGGTGCGAGCCCGCTCCGGCAGAGCGACGTCAGCTTCAAGGTCGAGGGCGTGACCGCGCCGGCGACCGAGTCCTTCATCGGGCACCAGGACGGCGAGTGGCAGGGCATGTTCCACCCGGCGGGCAAGCCGGGCGGAGAGGGCTTCGAGATCCCGGCGGGCGCCAAGCTCACCTGGAAGGTCACGATCGGCCTCGGCAAGAGCTACCCGACCACCAACGGCGACTTCAAGCTGACGGCCACGAGCTACACGGGCGAGGCGGCGGACGACGGCTCCGCCACCATGACCTTCAAGACGGACCCCTCGGTCAAGAAGGGCAAGCTGGAGACCGCGTTCAAGAACGTCGGAGACTGCAAGGGCGTCCCGGCGCTCCAGTGCCGGGAGATGGACCTGACGTACCGGCTCACCGGCGACGGCTCGTTCGACGACGCCCTCTACACCTCGCTGGACCTGAACTTCGGCTCCCAGGTCAAGGTGCCCAACCTCCAGGTGTGGGCTCAGGTCAACGGCAAGTGGGAGGGTCTGAGCACCGACGACCCGTACCACTTCATGCTGCCGACGATCCCGAAGGGCTTCAGCGCCGCTTCCGGCGAGCGCGTCCTGCGCCTGCGGACCTCGTTCGGCCCGAACACGGACTACAAGAAGGCCACCGACGTCACCCTGCACGCGGGCGTCCGCCTCGCCGAGGACAACAGCACCGAGTTCTCCGGCGACGACACGAAGTTCCAGCTCGCCCCGGCCACCGCGACCACGTCGCCCTCGCCGACCCCGAGCAAGTCCGCCACGACCCAGCCCTCCGCGTCCGCCTCCCCGTCGCCCTCGTCCTCCACCACGGCGGCCGTCGCTGCGAACACCAACACCACGGCCACCGGCTCCACGGGCTCCCTGGCCCACACCGGCGCCGACTCGAACACCGGCCTGTACTCCGGCCTGGCCGCCGTCCTCGTCGCCCTCGGCGGGGCCGCCGCCTGGCTCGGCGCCCGCCGCCGCCGCGCGACGCGCGCCTGATCACCCGCACCACGCAAGGGGCCCGGCACACCACGCGCCGGGCCCCTTCGCCATGCCCACCGAGCCTCGTGCGGTGACGCGCGGCCCCCACACCGGGCCCCGGATGCGGCAGACTGGAGGTTTGGCCGTCCGCGTTCGGGCGGCCACCCCACGCAGGAAAGGGACGTTTGTGAACGGGCCTCTCATCGTCCAGAGCGACAAGACACTGCTTCTCGAGGTCGACCACGAGCTCGCCGGGGCCGCGCGTCGGGCCATCGCCCCCTTCGCCGAGCTGGAGCGGGCCCCCGAGCACATCCACACCTACCGGATCACCCCGCTCGGCCTGTGGAACGCGCGGGCCGCCGGGCACGACGCCGAGCAGGTCGTCGACGCGCTCGTCGAGTTCTCCCGCTACCCCGTCCCGCACGCGCTGCTCGTCGACGTCGCCGAGACCATGGCGCGCTACGGCCGCCTCACCCTCTCCAAGCACCCCGTGCACGGGCTGGTCCTGACCAGCACCGACCGGCCGGTGCTGGAAGAGATCCTGCGTTCGAAGAAGGTCGCCCCGCTGGTTGGGGACCGGATCGACCCCGACACGGTCGCCGTGCACCCCTCCGAGCGCGGGCAGATCAAGCAGACCCTGCTGAAGCTGGGCTGGCCTGCCGAGGACCTCGCCGGGTACGTCGACGGCGAGGCGCACGCGATCGAGCTCGAAGAGGACGGCTGGGCGCTGCGCCCCTACCAGCAGCAGGCCGTCGAGGGCTTCTGGCACGGCGGCTCGGGCGTGGTCGTGCTGCCCTGCGGCGCCGGAAAGACGCTGGTCGGGGCCGGTGCGATGGCGAAGGCCAAGGCGACCACGCTGATCCTGGTCACGAACACCGTCTCGGCCCGCCAGTGGAAGCACGAGCTGGTCAAGCGGACCTCGCTGACGGAGGAGGAGATCGGCGAGTACTCCGGTACCCGCAAGGAGATCCGGCCGGTCACCATCGCCACGTACCAGGTCCTGACGACGAAGCGGAAGGGCGTCTACCCGCACCTGGAGCTCTTCGACTCCCGGGACTGGGGCCTGATCCTCTACGACGAGGTGCACCTGCTGCCGGCGCCGGTGTTCAAGTTCACCGCCGACCTCCAGGCCCGCCGCCGGCTCGGCCTGACCGCGACGCTGGTCCGCGAGGACGGCCGCGAGTCGGACGTGTTCTCGCTGATCGGCCCGAAGCGGTTCGACGCGCCGTGGAAGGAGATCGAGGCGCAGGGCTACATCGCGCCGGCGGACTGCGTCGAGGTGCGGGTCAACCTGACCGAGAGCGAGCGGCTGGCGTACGCGACCGCCGAGACGGAGGAGAAGTACCGCTTCTGCGCGACGACGGCGACGAAGCGGAAGGTGACGGAGGCGCTCGTCGCCAAGCACAAGGGCGAGCAGACGCTGGTCATCGGGCAGTACATCGACCAGCTGGACGAGCTCGGCGAGCACCTGGACGCCCCCGTGATCAAGGGCGAGACCTCCAACGCGCAGCGCGAGAAGCTCTTCGACGCCTTCCGCGAGGGCGAGATCAGCGTGCTGGTGGTGTCGAAGGTCGCGAACTTCTCGATCGACCTGCCCGAGGCCACGGTCGCGATCCAGGTGTCGGGTACGTTCGGCTCCCGCCAGGAGGAGGCCCAGCGCCTCGGCCGCGTGCTGCGCCCGAAGGCGGACGGCCACGAGGCGCGGTTCTACTCGGTCGTCGCGCGCGACACGATCGACCAGGACTTCGCGGCCCACCGCCAGCGCTTCCTGGCCGAACAGGGCTACGCCTACCGGATCATGGACGCCGACGACATCCTGACGAGCGACTGAGCGACTGAGCGACTGAGCGGCTCGCCGCCCGGTCGCTACGCCGAGGAGGACGCACGTCCGGCAGGCCGGCTCACCTCACAGGTCCTGGCCGAGTACGTGGTGTCGCGCGGCCGTCTGCTGCTCGTGGTGCTGAGGATCTTCGACGACGCGGACATCCTGCTGCCCGAGGGGTGACCTGCGGACGGGGAGGGGGACCGGGACCAGGTCCGGCAGGTCCGGCGGGGGCTTCGGCCGCCGGCGGGCCGCCGCCCGGGCCAGGAGGGCGAGCAGCGGGACCGACCAGACCCACAGGTGCGGCCAGTCCGGCAGCAGGGCCCGGCCGGAGGCGGGCAGGTGCCGGGCCCAGAACTCGGCGGAGGCCTGCGGGAGGACCAGCAGCCCGAGCAGGGCGGTACCGGCGAAGGCGCCGAGCGCCGTCAGCGCGGCCCGGATCCGGCCGGTCAGCAGCAGGTACGGGATGAGCAGCGCCGGGGTCAGGGTGATCCCGGCGGCGGTGCCCAGCGCGAAGCCCTGGCCGAGGGCTGCGCGGGGCCGGCGCAGGTCCCACAGGACCAGGCAGGCCAGCGCCAGGTTGATCTGCGCGGCGAGCAGGCTCTGGAACAGCGGCTCCACCCACAGCCCGGCGATGGTGGCGGCCAGCACGGGCCCGGGCCGGGCCCGCAGTCCCGCGAGGCGGCAGGACATCAGGATCAGCAGCGTGAGCAGGCCCGCGTTCCCGAGTGCGAAAACGGCCTTCAGCACGCCGGAGGGCAGCCAGGCGGCCGGGGTGAACAGGATCGCCGCGAACGGCGGGTACGCGGCGGGGGGCTGCCACTCGGCGGCGCTGAGCCCGGCGGCGAGGCCGTCGGCGATGGGGATCCGCACCACGATGCAGAGCACGCCGAGCACGAGGAGCGGGCCCGCGACCAGCACGCCGACCAAGGGCGACGTCGGGGGGCTGGAAGGAAGGCTCCGGGTCACGCGCGTGACCCTAGTGGATCACCACGGCCACTCCGCCGCTATCCGGCCACGCGGAGCGTGGACGCAGGCCAGCGGCTCGGCGGTCAGCCGGCGGGTCAGCGGCGTATGACGCCGGCGTCCTCGGCGTACTCGCCCAGCACGACCACGCTGACGGCGGCGGACGCGAAGACCTTCGCGGCGCGCAGGGCATTGCCCACCAGGTGGCGGGGGCGGGAGTCGGAGGTGGCGGTGGCGCCGCTAGGGCGGCCGCCCCGGATCGGGGTCAAGGTTGCGGTGCTCATGTATCCATGGTGCGTTCTCTTCCCGGACATCACATCGGTCTCGGGGTGGAACCGCAGGTCCTCGCGCCTACTCCTCCCGGCCCATGCCGTCCCCTAGTGGCTCTGCCCGGGGTCTGACACCCCCCGGTACGACACCGGATGGCCGCACGGCCGGGGAGGGGTGAATTCCGTTCGCGTCCCGGCCACCCCCTGACTACAATCTCCGCTCTTGCCGCCTCCCGCCGCCGTTTCGGGGAGAGCCGCCCCCCGGTCGGAAACCGGCGGGCTTCGTTCCGTACCGATCAGCAGCTGGAGGCATCCCCGTGTCCGCGCACGCCCCCGAGACCGGCATCGACGACGACAGCGACCACGACTCCGGGGCCGCCCACCCCCTCGCCCGCGAGCAGGCCCACCTCACCGCCTCCCGCGCCGCGCTGCGCGCCATGCGCGAGGACGTCGAGGCCCTCGACATCCGCGACGTCACGGCGAACTGGGTCAACGCGATCGTCCTCCAGGCCCAGATCGACGACCGGATCAAGGCCCTCGCCGACCTCGCGCACACCCCGCTCTTCTTCGGCCGCCTCAACTACCTGCACGCACCCGGCGCCGAGCTCGCCGAAGGGGCCGAGGGCGAGCAGTTCTACATCGGCCGCCGCCACGTCCACGACGCCGACGGCGATCCGATGGTGATCGACTGGCGCGCGCCCGTCTCCCAGCCCTTCTACCGGGCCTCCAAGAAGGACCCGCAGGACATCGCGCTGCGCCGCCGCTTCGGCTACACCGGCGGCGAGCTCACCGCGTACGAGGACGAGCACCTCTCCGACCCCTCGGAGGCGGCCGCCGTCAGCAAGCTGCTCCAGCAGGAGATCGAGCGCCCGCGCGTGGGCCCCATGCGCGACATCGTCGCGACGATCCAGCCCGAGCAGGACGAGATCGTCCGCTCCGGCCTGTCCGGTTCCGTCTGCGTGCAGGGCGGCCCCGGCACCGGGAAGACGGCCGTCGGCCTGCACCGCGTCGCGTACCTGCTGTACGCCCACCGCGAGCGGCTCGCCCGCACCGGCACGCTCGTCATCGGGCCGAACCGTTCCTTCCTGCACTACATCGAGCAGGTCCTCCCGGCGCTGGGCGAGCTGGAGGTCAAGCAGGCCACCGTCGAGGACCTCGTCACCCAGGGCGGTCTGGAGATCCGCGGCGCCGACGCCGCCGCCACGGCCGTCGTCAAGGGCGACGCCCGCATGGCGCAGGTGCTGCGCCGCGCGGTCCGCTCGCACGTCACCGCGCCCACCGAGCCGCTGATGGTGGTGCGCGGTTCGCGCCGGTGGCGGGTGCCGGCGTACGAGCTGGAGGAGATCGTGGCGGAGCTCCAGGCCCGCGACATCCGTTACGGCGCCGCCCGCGACGCGCTGCCGCAGCGGATCGCGCACACCGTGCTCGTACGGATGGAGCAGGCGGGCGAGGCTCCGGACGACCGCGTCCAGGACGCGGTGGCCCGCACCGCCGCCGTGAAGACGGCGGTCAAGGCGATGTGGCCGGCCGTGGACCCGGCGAAGCTGGTGCTGCGCCTGCTGTCGGACGCGCAGTTCCTGGCGGAGCACGCGCAGGGGGTGCTCTCGCAGGAGGAGCAGGAGCTGCTGCTGTGGGCGAAGCCGCCGCGCAGCGTGAAGTCGGCGAAGTGGTCGGCGGCCGACCTGGTCCTGATCGACGAGGCGGCCGACCTCGTGGAGCGTACGCACTCGCTGGGCCATGTCGTCCTCGACGAGGCGCAGGACCTGTCGCCGATGCAGTACCGGGCGGTGGGGCGGCGCTGTACGACCGGCTCGGCGACGGTCCTCGGCGACCTCGCGCAGGGCACGACCCCGTGGGCCACGCGCAGCTGGGACGAGGCGCTGGCGCACCTGGGCAAGGCGGAGGCGGTGCTGGAGGAGCTGACGGCGGGCTTCCGCGTGCCGCGCGAGGTGATCGCGTACGCCTCGCGGCTGCTGCCGTCGATCTCGCCGGGGCTGGCGGCGGTCTCCTCGGTGCGTGAGACGCCGGGCTCGCTGGTCGTCTCGCCGGCGGTGGACGGCGCCGACCTGACCGCCTCGGTGATCGAGGCGTGCCGCGCCTCCCTGGGGCACGAGGGCTCGATCGGCCTGATCGCGGCGGACGCGCGGATCGCGGAGCTGGCCGGGGCGCTGGAGGCGGCCGGGATGGCGTACCTGTCGCCCGGCGAGGAGACAACGGCGGCCTCGCGCCTGACCCTGGTCCCGGCCTCGCTGGCGAAGGGCCTGGAGTACGACTACGTGGTCCTGGACGAGCCGGCGGCGATCGTGTCGGGCGAGCCGGACGAGCGGACCGGGCTGCGCCGGCTCTACGTCTGCCTCACCCGGGCGGTGTCGGGCCTGACGCTGCTCCACGCGGATCCGCTGCCGGCGGCGCTGGCGTCGTAGGGGCTCCGGAGCTGCGCCCCGGCCCCTCACGGGCTCCGGGGCGCAGCCGCGGTGTCAGGACAGGGCGGTGCGCCAGTCTTCGACTGCCGCCGCCGAGACGGGGGCGGACCAGCCGTCGGGGCGGGCCGCGCCGCCGATGTGGAACGCGTCGATCCCGGCCGCGCGGAGCACCGGCAGGTGGGACAGCGCCAGCCCGCCGCCCACCAGGATCTGCGCGGTGTAGCCCGGCTCGCCCCGGCGCGCCGCCTCGGCCAGCAGCACCGGCAGCCCGGCGTCCACGCCGGCCGCCGCCCCCGCCGTCAGGTACGTGTCCGGCGCCGCGGACCGCGGCAGCTCGGCGATCGCCTTGCGCAGCTGGTCCCGGTCCGCGGCCCGGTCGATGGCCCGGTGGAAGGTCCACTTGCAGCCGTCCAGCTCCGCCACGACCGCCTCGATCGCCGCCAGGTCCGGATTGCCGTGCGCGTCCAGGAAGCCGAGGACGAACTCCTCCGCCCCCTCGGCCCGCAGCGCCCTCGCCCGCGCGGCCAGCTGTTCCACGTCCGCGGCGGTGCCGGCCGCGAACCCGTCGGCCGTACGGAGCATCACGCGCAGCGGGATGTCGACCGCCGCCCTGATCGCCGCGAAGGTCTCGCGCGGCGGGGTGAGCCCGTCGGCGGCCATGTCGGTGACCAGTTCGAGGCGGTCCGCCCCACCCGCCTGGGCCGCGACCGCGTCCTCCGCGTCGAGGGCGATCACCTCCAGGACTGCACGGTTGCTCATTGGGCCCCACTCCTCCGGAAAGCTGCTGGTATGGAAAATAGGTCTAGTCCAATATCCAGAGTACGGGCCCCCGCCCACCCTCCACCAGCACAATCACGCCACCCGCACAATGTGCGCATGGACACCGCGCCCGACACCGCCCCGCTCCGCGCCCGCTGGCACGCGACCACCGCCGCGGCCGGCGCAGCCGCCGACCGCGACCCCGACCCGTACGCCGACCGCCTCCTCGCCGCCTGGGCGGAGCCCCAGCGCCGCTACCACACCACCGCGCACCTGGCCGACGTACTCGCGCGCATCGACGAACTCGCCCCGTACGCCGCCGACCCCGCCGCCGTCGAGCTGGCCGCCTGGTTCCACGACGCCGTCTACCGCCCCGACCGCTCCGAGAACGAGGAGCGCAGCGCGGCCCTCGCCGAGCGCGCCCTGCCCGAGCTCGGCATCGGCGCGGCGCGCACCGCCGAGGTCGCCCGCCTGGTGCGGCTGACCGTCACCCACGACCCGGCCCCCGGCGACACCAACGGCGAGGCGCTCTGCGACGCCGACCTGGCGGTGCTCGCGGGCGCGCCCGAGGCGTACGCGGCGTACGCGGCCGCCGTCCGCGCCGAGTACGGCTTCGTCCCCGAGGACGCCTTCCGCGCCGGCCGGGCCGCCGTACTGCGCCAGCTGCTGGGCTTGCCCCGCCTCTTCCGCACCCCGTACGGCGCCGCGCACTGGGAGGCCCCGGCCCGCCGCAACCTCGCCGCCGAGCTGGCCCTTCTGGCCGCCGGGGAATGAGATCGCGTTCGCGGCGGTTCGTGCAGAGCATGCCCTCCGCCATACCGCCGTCCCCCGTCCGCTCGCGCATGCCCGTCGCCGTCTACGTCCTCGGCCTGTCCGTCTTCGCGCTCGGGACGAGCGAGTTCATGCTCTCGGGGCTGCTGCCTCCCATCGCGCGGGACATGGACGTCACGATCCCGCAGGCCGGCCTGCTGATATCGGCCTTCGCGATCGGCATGGTCGTGGGGGCGCCGCTGCTGGCGGTGGCCACCCTGCGGCTCCCGCGCCGCACCACCCTCATCGCCCTCATCAGCCTCTTCGGCCTCGGGCAGGTGGCGGGCGCGCTGGCCCCCTCGTACGAGCTCCTCTTCGCCTCCCGCATCGTCTCCGCGCTCGCCTGCGCGGGCTTCTGGGCGGTCGGCGCGGCCGTCGCCATCGCGATGGTCGACAAGGACCAGCGGGCCCGCGCCATGGCCGTCATGATCGGCGGCCTCTCCATCGCCAACGTCCTCGGCGTCCCGGCCGGCGCCTTCCTCGGTGAGCACCTGGGCTGGCGGTCCGCGTTCTGGTCGGTCGCAGCGGCCTCGGCGGTCGCCCTCGTCGGCATCCTGGCGCTGATCCCGGACATCCCGCGGCCCGCCGTACGGCCCACCCTCTCGCGCGAGCTGCGCATCTACCGCGACCGCCAGGTGTGGCTGTCGATCGGCGTCACGGCGCTGGCCGCGGGCGGGGTCTTCTGCGCCTTCAGCTACCTGTCGCCGCTGCTGACGGAGGTCGCCGGGCTGGACGCGGGCTGGGTGCCGTGGGTGCTCGCGCTGTTCGGCGTCGGCGCGCTCGCCGGCACGACGATCGGCGGGCGGATCGCGGACGCCCACCTGTTCGGCGTCATGCTGTGGGGCATCACGGCGTCGACGGTCTTCCTCGTCGCACTGGCCCTGTTCGCCTCCTCGGCCGTGGCGGCCGTCACCCTGTCGTTCCTGATGGGCCTCTCGGCGTTCGCCACGGCTCCGGCGCTCAACGCCCGCATGTTCAACGTGGCGGGCGCGGCCCCGACCCTGGCCGGAGCCACCACGACGGCCGCGTTCAACTTGGGCAACACGGGCGGCCCCTGGCTCGGCGGCGCGGTGATCGACGCCGGCCGCGGCTTCGCCGCCACCGCCTGGGCGGGCGCCGCGATGACGGTGACGGCCATCGCCCTGGGCGCGATCGCCCTGCGCCTGCACACTCGCACGCCCCAGCCCCCGACCCGGGTGATCGCGTCCTCCGTCCCGGAGGCGGCAACCCCGGCCACCGCGCCGTCGGCCACCCGCTGACCCGGGTCCGGACCCGGGCTCAGGCCTGGACCCGGGCCCGCCGCTACGCCGCCGGGCGCCCCTTCGGACGGCGCAGGCCCGCGGCCGTCAGACGCCGGACCAGTTCCTTGCTGCCGACCTCCACCGCGCCCGCGCCGACCGCGGACGCGTAGCGGTGCGAGGGCACGTCGTAGTGGTCCCGCTCGAACGCCTTCGCCGGGCAGCCGATCGACTCCGCGAAGGCGTGCAGTTCCTCGTACGAGACGTCGCTGACCAGGTGCGACCACATGCGGCCGTGGCCCGGCCAGGTCGGCGGGTCGATGTAGAGCGTCACCGGCGCCTCACCGGCCGGCGCCGAACACGGGGGCGAGGCCGCCGACCGCGGCGACCTTCACGCCGGCCTTGGCGCACACCCAGTGCGGATCGGGTCCCAACTCCGGCTCCACGTCCAGCGCGTGCGGATCGCCGTGCGAGCAGACCGGGCACAGCGGCCAGCGCCCGTACTTCTCCAGCAGCGCGTCCTGTACGTCCTGGGCGACGAGTCCGGCGAGGTAGTCGACCCCCTCCGGCCACTGCTCCACCCACCACCGGCGGTGCGTGACCGAGTCCTCGACGAGGGAGACGACATCGGCGTCCGCGACCTCTCCGGCGGCGAGATCGGCGAGGACGAGGGCGCGAGCGACGTGAAGCGCCTGTTCCAGGGGGGTCGCGTGGTCCATGCGCCCATTGTGAACCCGTACGGGTCACGTGGTGAAGGCCGGTCCCGCACCGTTGCCCGAATGGTGCCTTGACCACCGCCCCGGCCGAAAATAGATTTCAAAGATGAGCGACGACCCGAAAGAAACTTTCAGCGAGGGTGCGGGCGCCCTCGTCGGAGCCGCCCCCGGAACCGCCCCCGGAGCCGTCCCGGACACCGTCCCGCTGCGGGCACGCGTCCGCAGCCTCGGGCCCTCCATGACCCGCTCCGTCCAAGCCGTCGCCGAAACCGTCGCCGCCGACCCCGCCGGCTGCTCCCGCCTCACCGTCAGCGCCCTCGCCACCCGCACCGGCACCAGCGAGGCCACCGTCGTCCGCACCGCCCGCCTCCTCGGCTACCCCGGCTACCGCGACCTGCGCCTGGCCCTCGCCGCCCTCGCCGCCCAGCAGGACTCCGGCGCGGCCCCCGCCGTCACCGCCGACATAGCCGTCGACGACCCGCTCGCCGACGTCGTCGCGAAACTGGCCCACGAGGAGGCCCAGACCCTCGCCGACACCGCCGCCGGACTCGACCTCACCGCGCTCGGCGCCGCCGTCACCGCGCTCGCGACCGCCCGCCGGATCGACATCTACGGCGTCGGCGCCTCCGCCCTCGTCGGCCAGGACCTCGCGCAGAAACTGCTGCGCATCGGCCTCGTCGCCCACGCCCACGCCGACCCCCACCTGGCCGTCACCGGCGCCGTCCAGCTGCGCCCCGGCGACGCCGCCGTCGCGATCACCCACTCCGGCTCCACCGGCGACGTGATCGACCCCCTCCGTACGGCCTTCGAGCGCGGCGCCACCACCATCGCGCTCACCGGCCGCCCGAACGCCCCCGTCACCCACTACGCCGACCTCGTACTGGCCACCTCGGCCGCCCGCGAGACCCGGCTGCGCCCGGCCGCCATGTCCAGCCGCACCAGCCAGCTCCTCGTCGTCGACTGCCTGTTCGTCGCCGTCGCGCAGCGCACGTACGAGACCGCCGCCCCCGCCCTCGCCGCCTCGTACGAGGCGCTCGCCCCCCGCCGATCCGCCAGGAGCCCCCGCCCATGACCGGCCCGTACGCCGACGGCCCGTACGCCGTACTCCGCGCCCAGCTCGACACCCTGACCACCGAGGCCTTCCGCCCCGAACTCGCCGAGATCGACCGGCTGTCCACCCTCGACATCGCCCGCACCATGAACGCCGAGGACGCCCGCGTCCCGGCCGCCGTCGCCGCGCAGCTGCCGCGGATCGCCGCCGCGATCGACGCCATCGCCCCGCGGATGGCCCGCGGCGGGCGGCTCGTGTACGCGGGCGCCGGTACGGCCGGCCGGATGGGCGTCCTGGACGCCAGCGAGTGCCCGCCCACCTTCAACACCGACCCGGCACAGGTCGTCGGCCTGATCGCGGGCGGGCCCGGCGCCATGGTCCGGTCCGTGGAGGGCGCCGAGGACTCGAAGGAGCTGGCCGCCGAGGACCTCACCGCGCTGGACGTCGGAGCGGACGACACCGTCATCGGCGTCTCCGCCTCCGGCCGCACCCCGTACGCGATCGGCGCCGTCGAGCACGCCCGTACGCGGGGCGCGCTCACGGTCGGGCTGTCCTGCAACGCCGGCTCGGCGCTGGCCGCCGCCGCCGAACACGGCATCGAGGTGGTCACCGGGCCCGAGCTGCTCACGGGCTCCACCCGCCTGAAGGCCGGCACCGCGCAGAAGCTCGTACTGAACCTCATCTCGACGATCACCATGATCCGGCTCGGCAAGACGTACGGGAACCTCATGGTCGACCTGCGCGCCTCCAACGAGAAGCTGCGCGCCCGCTCCCGCCGGATCGTGGCACTGGCCACCGGCGCGCCGGACGAGGAGATCGAGGCCGCGCTCGACGCCACGGGCGGCGAGGTCAAGCAGGCCGTGCTCGTACTGCTCGGCGGCGTGGACGGCCCGGCGGCGGCCGAACTGCTCACGGCCGCGCACGGCCACCTCCGCGAGGCGCTGGCCTCGGCCCGTACGCCCGCCCCATGACCCGCTGACCCGCTGACCCGCCGACCTGACCCGCTGACTGCCCCGTTTCCCCGACGCAAGGCGATCACCACATGTCCACTGACAAGAACCGCGCCACCGCCGCCGCGATCCTCCCCCTGGTCGGCGGCCCGGACAACATCAGCTCCATCGCCCACTGCATGACCCGGCTGCGCATCGCCCTGCACGACCGCTCGCTGGTCGACGACGAGGCGCTGCGGGCGCTGCCCGCGGTGCTGGGCGTCGTCGAGGACGAGACCTACCAGATCGTGCTCGGGCCGGGGACGGTCGCCCGGGTGACCCCGGAGTTCGAGGCGCTGGTCGAGGAGGGCCGCTCCCCCCGCACCCCCCGGACGCCGGTCACCGCCGAGGAACTCGCCGACCGGGGCGCCGCGTTGAAGCAGGAACAGAAGGCCCGCAACAGCACGCCGGTGAAACTGTTCCTGCGCCGGATCGCGAACGTCTTCGTCCCGCTGATCCCGGCTCTCATCGGCTGCGGCATCATCGCGGGCCTGAACGGCGTCCTGCTCAACACGGGTTGGCTGCCCGCCGTGGTCCCCGCGCTCGCCGCGATCGCCTCCGGATTCATGTCGCTGATCGCCGTCTTCGTCGGCTACAACACGGCCAAGGAGTTCGGCGGTACGCCGGTCCTGGGCGGCGCCGTCGCCGCGATCATCGTCTTCCCGGGCGTCGCGAAGATCGACGCCTTCGGCCAGCACCTCTCCCCCGGGCAGGGCGGGGTCCTCGGCGCCCTGGCCGCCGCCTTCCTCGCCGTCCACGTGGAGCGGCTGTGCCGCCGGTGGGTCCCCGAGACGGTGGACGCGCTGGTCACCCCCACGCTCACCGTCCTGGTGTCCGGGCTGGTGACGATCTACGGCCTGATGTTCCTGGCCGGTGAGGTCGCCACCGCCATCGGCTCCGCCGCCACCTGGCTGCTCTCCGCCGGCGGGGCCTTCGCCGGGCTCGTCCTCGGCGGACTGTTCCTGCCGCTGGTGATGCTGGGGCTGCACCAGGCGCTGATCCCGATCCACACCACCCTCATCGAGCAGACCGGCCACACCGCCCTCCTGCCGATCCTCGCCATGGCGGGCGCGGGCCAGGTCGGGGCGGCGCTCGCCGTCTACTGCCGGCTGCCGCGCAACCGGTCCCTGCGCACCACCATCAAGTCCGCGCTCCCGGCGGGCTTCCTGGGCGTCGGCGAGCCGCTGATCTACGGGGTCTCGCTCCCGCTCGGCCGCCCCTTCGTCACCGCCTGCGTGGGCGGTGCGGCGGGCGGGGCGTTCGTCGGGCTCTTCAACCAGCTCGGGCTCCCGTTCGGCGCCACCGCCATCGGCCCGTCCGGCTGGGCCCTGTTCCCGCTGCTGGACGGTCCTTCGGGGCTCGGCACGAACCTGGCGATCTACGCGGGCGGGCTGCTGACCGGCTACCTGGCCGGCTTCGCCGCCACGTACTTCTTCGGCTTCACGCGCCAGATGCTGACCGAGCTCAACGCCGACCAGGAGCCGCCTGCGGCCACCGCCCCGACGGCGGACGCCGACAAGGAACCGGCGATGACCTGACGGCGCCGCCGGCCGCCGTGGCGGTCCGGTACGGCCGCTCAGTGAGTCGTTCCCGCCGGGACCCAGCCGTCGCCGCCGAGGGGGAACTCGTAGCCGGGCCGCCCGTTGCGACCGCTGGTACGGAAGGGCTTTCCGCCGTTGTCGACCGTGACGGTGCCGTGGCGGGACCCGCTCGTCCAGGCGAGCTCCAGGTACCAGCTCACGTCGTAGGCGGAGGCGTCGGCCTTGACGTAGAACACCTCCGGTTCGGACTCGCTCACCTTGAACGGGAAGTTCGGCTGCCCCGCCTCGGGTACGACGGCCGGGCGCACGGCGTCGAGGGCGACGGTGAAGGAGCGCGTCGGCACCCCGGCGCCGCAGCCGACGCCCGGGTAGCCCATGGCGTAGTCGTTCCAGGCGAGCGGCGCACGCTTGCCCGCCATACGGACGGTCAGGCTCTCCAGGACCACGGTGTCCTTGCCGGTGCCCTGGAGGGTCAGCGTGACGTACTGCCCGCCCGCGGACACGGCTCCGACCGCCCCCACCCACGCGGGCGCGTCCCGTTCCAGGGGCGGCGGGGCCACCTGGGCCGGAGGCCTCTCGATCAGGTAGTGCTGCTCGCACGGTGTTTCCCAGGTGTAGGGCTGGGTGGTCACCTTCACCGGCGTACCGGACGCGGTGTCGCCGCCGCGACCGGCGGGGGACGGGCTCGCGGTGGGTACGGCGCCGGCCGCCGGCGCGGAGTCCGAGGGCGAGGGCGAGGGCGAGGCTCCCGAACGTGCCGCCTCGGACGCCCCCGTCGTCCCGCCGTCCGTACGCTGTCCCGCGCCGTCCGCGAGGGACACGGCACCGGCGGGGCGCTCCCGGACGCCGCTCTCCCGTATCGGCAGGTACGCGATGACCGCCCCCGCCCCGGCCACGACGGCCACGGCGGTCCCCACGAGGACGGCCGTGCGCATCCGGCGGCGCCCGTTCGGCGGGGGCGCCGGCGCGCTCGGTGTCCTGGCGCCCGGCTCACCGCCCTTGCGCGGGCGGTTGGCGTCCGCCAGCACCCAGGCCCGGTGCAGTTCGACGAGTTCCTCGGGCGATGCCTTGCAGAGGCGGGCGAGCCGTTCGACCGGTGCGTAGTCCGCGGGGACCACGTCGCCGATGCAGTACCGGTGCAAGGTCGACGTACTCATGTGGAGCCGTTTGGCGAGCGTTCCGTAGCTGAGCCCGGACCTGTCCTTCAGCTCTCGCAGCAGCCGGGCGAACCCGGCATCAGCAGTGTCTTCCGACACTGTTCCTCCCACCCCGTGTCCCGTCACGCATCCCAGCAACAGGCTGTTTCAGCAGCTCAGAGCCTGCTTCAGCATCCCAGCGTCCCTGACTGCCCCTCGGGTGCGGCGGCTGGGACGGATCACCCCACAGGCTGAGGTCATCCAAGCACACGGCTCCCGGCTCCGGTCGGGACGAACCGCCTCCCCTGCCGGGCCATATGAAAGGCAATCAGCCATGACCGCGCTCCGCACCACCCGTACGACCCGGCGCCTCGCCGGTGCCGCCGCCGTCGCCCTCGCCGCGCTCGCCCTCACCGCGTGCCAGAACGGCACGGGTCTCAAGGACGGAGGAGCCGCGACCGCCTCGGACTCCTCCACGGCGTCGCCCTCGCCGACGGGCGCCACGAGCCCCGCCCCGGGCACCCCCGCCCCGGGCTCCACGAAGACCGGTACCGGCACGGGCAAGGGCACCGGCTCGGGACAGGCGAAGGGCGGCTCGTCGGACCCGGCCGCCGCCGCGGGCAATCACGTCCTGTGCAACGGCTCCAACACCGAGGTGACCGTCCAGCCGGTCGCCCGGCCGCTCAACCACATGCTGATCTCGGTGAAGAACACCGGCTCGAAGTCCTGCGACCTGACGTACTACCCGGTCCTCCGCTTCGACGAGATGCAGTGGGCCCCGGCTCCGCGGCAGGAGACCCGCCCCCAGGCCGTGGTGTCCCTCGCGCCCGGCCAGTCGGGCCACGCGGCGGCCATGCTGGCAGCCGCCGACGGCAGCGGCGAGGGCGGAACGACCGGACAGAAGCTCACGATCGCCTTCCAGGGCCGCACGCCCAATAGCAGCGGCGGCGCGTCCGCCACCCCGCCCCTGCCGGCCAAGGGCATCTACTACGACAGCTCGCTGACGGTCACGTACTGGCAGCAGAACATCGAGGACGCGCTGGGCTCTTGAACCGGAGCCCCGGCATACGACGCCCCTTCGCCGGCCGTCTCCGGCACGGACCCGGACATCCGGCACCGGACCCGCACGGCCGGCCCGGTCCCCGCCTGAATCTCGCCGCATGATCACACCATCGAGCCAACACACAGCGATGAACCCTTCACAGATCGGCATATGCCAGCAGCCTATGCACCATGTATTCCCTCACCCCACACGCCGGGTACGGCGGTGGCATCGGAAGTAGCATGGGTGGCATGAGCGAGCCCACCCAGAAGTACTCGATCTCGATGCCCCGCGACGTCGCCGAGGCCGCTCGTGCCCGCAGCGGCCCCTCGGGTCTGTCCGCCTACGTCACCGCAGCCGTCACCCGCCAGATCGAGCGCGACAACCTCGCCGAGCTCATCGCCGTCGCCGAGGCGGAGCACGGGCCCATCACCGAGGAAGAGATCGAGGCCACACGCGAGATCCAGCGGCGTGCCCGCGCCGAGCAGACGTCCGACAGCGAGCCCGAGAGGAAGGCCTCATGACCCGTCAGGCGGCAACACCGGGCGGCACGCTCGTCCTGGACAGCGAGGGGCTCGCCAAGGCCGTCCTGCGGGACCGCATGATCACGCGGTGGCTCGCCCTCGCCCGCGCCGACGACTTGCGCGTCATCACCAGCACCGCCACCCTCGTCGAGGTGATCCACCCTCAGATCAACGTGCCGGCACTGAAGTGGGCGCTGTCCCGCGTGGTCGTCGAACCCGTCACGGAGGAGATCGCCCACCGCGCCACCGATCTGCTCCGCGAAGCGGGACTCCACGGGCACAAGCACGCCATCGACGCCATGCTCGCCGCCACCGCGCTCGCGGCGCCCGGGCCGGTCACCGTCCTGACCTCCGACCCGGAGGACCTGACGGCCCTCTGCGGCAAACGCCTCGCCACGGTCAGGGTCTGACCACCCCCGCGGGGCCCGGCCCGGCTGCGGTCCGCAGGAAGCGGACCAGGTCATCGACGCCGTAGCCGAGGCGCGGGCCCCGCTCGGCGGCCATCAGGAGCAGCTGGCCCACGACCTCCGCGCCCCAGCCGTCCGTGCCGTCCGCCGACCGCTCCCACAACTTCTCGACCCCGAGGTCGGTCATGAGCAGCCCGTGCCCGGCCCGGACCTCCCCGCACAGCTCGGCCACCGCCTCCAGCAGCCGCGCGCCCGGCCGCTCGCAGCGCAGCCCGAAGCGCCCGCCGATCTCCTCGACCTCACAGCCCTGCGGCGGCCGCTTCTTCAGCCCGTCGTAGCGGGCGTCCTCGAAGCGGGTGTCCTCCCCCACCGGCCAGTGGATCAGCGTGAACCGCTGCACGCCCGAGGCGGACGGCCCCGGCCGCCCGTCGCGCTTCCAACCGCTGCCGAGGAGGGCGTGCTCCAGTCCGCGCAGCTTCCAGCCGAGTTCGAAGCCCCATTCGGCGGCGGCGTCCCCGATCACGGGTTGGCCCGCTCGTGGAGCACGGCGGCCAGCCGGAGCGCGGTGTCCAGGTTGCAGCGACCCAGATCGACCAGCGGCAGCCCGTACGTACCGGCCGCCGAAACCCCGTCCACCCCGAGGGACGGGAACACGACCCCGACCCCGGTCAGCGAGTCCTTGAGCTGCCGCACGGCCTCCTCTGCGGCCTGCATCCGCTCCTGAGGACTGAGCACCATGACATGTCACCTTTCTACTCTGAGTGTTCAACTTCGACACACAGAGTGGCGGCGCGCTCGCTAGCCTTTCCATACGGACACCTCAACAACGGCACGTGTTGCCAGGAGAGTTGCGATGGCAGGTAAGAACCTCGACCCGTCCTCCTCACCCCGCGCCCTGCTCGGCGCCGAACTGCGGGTGGCTCGCGAACGCGCGGGCTTCAGCCAGGCCGAGCTGGGCGAACCCCTCTTCGTCAGCGGCTCGTTCATCGGCCAGCTCGAAGCCGGCACCCGGCGGATGCACATCGAGTTCGCCCGGCAGATCGACGACATCCTCGGCACGGACGGCTTCTTCAGCCGCAACTGCGGGGCGGCGGCGAAGTCCAAGTACCCGGACCACTTCGCGGCGGCGGCCGAGGCCGAAGCTCTGGCGAAGGCCATCCGCGAGTACGCGCCCCAGCTGATCCCCGGACTGCTCCAGACGGAGGCGTACGCGCGGGAGGTATTCCGCGCGTACCAGCCGACGGCCACGGAGGAGACCATCGACGAGCTGGTCACGAACCGACTGGCTAGGGCCGCGCTGCTCAGTGATCCAACAACCCCCCTGTTTTGGTGTGTGCTCGACGAGGCGGTCCTCCGCAGGGCGGGCGAGAACACGGCGATCCTGGCGGAGGCCCTGCGACACATCGCGAGCCTGGTTCGGTCGCGCAGAATCATCGTGCAGGTACTGCCGTTCAGCGCAGGCTTCCACGCGGGACTGGACGGCGCCCTAAAGCTCATGTCCTTCGATGACGCACCCCCACTCGCCTACGTGGACGGCATCGGGATGGGCCAGTTGTTCGACGATCCGGCCACCGTTGCCCGCCACACCCTGACCTACGATCTCCTTACGGCCAGCGCGCTGTCGCCGCGCAAGTCCCTGGCCCTGGTCGAGTCGGTGGCGGAGGATTACGAACATGATCAGCATGCCTGAGTACGATCTGTCGGTAGCCACTTGGCGGAAGTCCACCCACAGCGGTGGCGACGGCGGCAACTGCCTAGAAGTCGCCGACGGCCACCCCGGCATCGTCCCCGTCCGGGACTCCAAGGTCCCGGACGGCCCGCACCTCACCTTCAACGGCCCTGCCTGGACCGCGTTCGTCACCAGCCTCTGACTCACCAGCCGATCGTCGGGGCCACGTCGAAGACCGGCGGGAGGCGGCCGTCGTCGTCGAGGTTGACGAACGTCCTGCCGTAGAGGGCGAACGACTCGCCCAGCCGCAGGCCCCGCAGGACCGTCGGCTCGCCGGTCGGCTTCCCGGTGCCCGGGGCGAGGTGCCAGAGGTGGGTGTACCCGCCCTCCGTGACCACGGCGATCCGGCCGTACCGGTCGGCGGCCAGGGCGCGGACCCGCCAGTCCTGGTCGAAGGCGCGGGTCCACAGGTGGCGGCCGTCCTTCAGCGAGAACGCCGCCAGCAGCTCACGCTTCTCGCGCTCCGGGACCGACGCGTACAGCACGTCACCCGCGACCAGCCAGTCCGCCTCGCCCGTGGTCGGGACGTACGGCGCCTCCGGCTCCGCGCGCGGGCGGCCCGCCTCGTCGAACACCACCAGGCGGCCGTCACCGACGGCGGCGGGCGGAGAGGCCGACACGATGCGCGGGGACTCGTACCCGACCGGCATCGGGTGCCGCCAGGCGACGCCGCCGGTGCGGGCGTCGAGCGCGAACAGCTCGACCCCCTCGCCGGTCCGGGCCAGGAGCAGGACCCGATCGGGGCCGGCGGCCACCTCCGTCGCGGAGGCGCCCGCGGGCAGCGGGGAGCGCCACCGATCGGCACCGGTGGCCAGGTCGTACGCGACCACGGCGTCCGCGGTCGCGGTCACGGCCAAGGAGCCGCCCGCGGCCGGCCGACCCACGAGGTGCGGGATGTTAATGGTCCAGAGCTGCTTGCCGGAGGTGACGTCCACCGCCACCAGGCGGCCTCCGCAGCCGTCCAGCACGGTGGCGAAGGTCAGCAGACCGGTACCGGAGGGACTGTCCGCGCTCATCGCGCACACCGCCCCGCCCGCCGGAACGCGCAGGCTCCAGCCGTGGCGGCCCTCCCCGTCGTAACCGGTCACGCCGTCCGCGCCGGCCCGGACCACGAACCCGGTGGCCGGGGGCCCCGCCCAGGAGCCGAGCGGCTTC
Source organism: Streptomyces vinaceus (assembly GCF_008704935.1). Classification (NCBI taxonomy): domain Bacteria; kingdom Bacillati; phylum Actinomycetota; class Actinomycetes; order Kitasatosporales; family Streptomycetaceae; genus Streptomyces; species Streptomyces vinaceus. Next base: position 4,135,000 of record NZ_CP023692.1, on the reverse strand, counting down.
CCGACTGCCGAACTCCCTGGGGCCTGGTACGAGAAGAGGTCCATGTGCGGGCCGCGCAGCCACGAGAAGCCGAGCCAGCCGGGCCACAGCGCGACGAGCGCGACGACGACCGCCGCGGTCCAGCCGCCGGCGGACCGGTACGCGCGGCCCTTCACGACCGACCACCACAGCCCGCCCGCGGCCGGCCCGGCGGCCACGGCCCACAGCACCAGCGTGCCGAGCCCGCGCGGACAGCCCCCGTCCCCGCACACGAGGGCGGGAGCCATGTCCGCGGCGGTCAACTTCACGCACAGCACGGCCCACAGCACCGCGACCGCGCTGAACGCGCAGGCCGCGGCGAGCCGTACGTGGTCCCGGAGCCGCTTCACGAGCGGCGGCGGTGGCGTGTCCATGATCCCCCCGGCCCGCAGCCTAGCCGCGCACGCGCCAGGACATGACCCCGGCCCGTGCGCGGCTGCCGCACGGGCCGGAGCGGGTCCGTCCGGACCCGGAGACGGTCAGAGACCGGCGGTGAACAGCAGCATGTTCGGGCTGGCCTTGCTGATGTTGGTCAGGACGTCCTTGGTGGACTCCGTCTCCAGGAACTCGGCGATCTCGTCCGGGGCCGCCGTGGGGTGCGCCTGCTTGTAGAGGACGGCCACACCGGCCACGTGCGGCGAGGCCATCGACGTGCCGTCGAGGGCCACGCTGCCGCCGCCGAGCTTCGCCGAGACGATGGCCTCACCGGGGGCGTAGGCCTCCAGGCAGGTGCCGTAGTTGGAGAAGCTCGTCTCCTCGTCCCACTTGTTGCTCGCACCGACCGTGAACACGCGGTCGGCGGACGCGGGCGAGACCGTGCAGGCGTCCTTCGAGGAGTTGCCCGCCGCGATGACGGGCAGCACGCCCGCGTCGGAGAGGGCGGTCGCGGCGTCGTTCAGCGCGACCGACTTGTCCCCGCCCAGGGAGCCGTTCAGGACGGCCGGCTGCTTGGCGTTCTTGGCCACCCAGTCCAGTCCGGCGATCATCCCCGAGTACGTGCCCGTACCGTCGCAGCCGAGGACGCGGACGCTGACCAGGTTCGCCTTGCGCGCCACCCCGTACGTCTTGCCCGCGACCGTGCCGGCGACGTGCGTGCCGTGGCCGTTGCAGTCGAGGCCGTTGCGCCCGTCGCCCATCGCGTCGAAGCCGAAGGTGGCCCGGCCGCCGAACTCGTCGTGCGTGTAGTCGATGCCGGTGTCGAGGATGTACGCGGTCACCCCGGTGCCGTTGCCCGTGGTGGTGAACTGGCCGTCGCCCTTTCCGTTGACCCGGTCCCACTCCCTCTGGTCGATGCGGTCCAGCCCCCACGACGTGGAGGGCGCCCGCATGCCCGGGGTCTTGTTCGGCATCAGCCCGGACTGCACCTTCGCGTCCTGCGTGACCGACTTCACCCCGAGGCTGACCCGGACGATCTGGAGCTGGAGCGGGGTCAGCGGGACCGCGAAGCCGTTCATGGCCTTCGAGTAGACGAACGACGGCTTCAGGCCGAGGCTCGTCGCCGCCTTCGCCGCGTCCACCCCCTTCTCCAGGGTCACGATGTACTTGCCGGGTACGGCGTTCGCGGCGGTGTGCAGCGGGACCGGGGTCGGCTCCGGAGTGTCGGCGGCGGCGGTACCGGCCGCGACCGGGGGCACGGTGAGCAGGGCGGCGGTGGCCAGGCGTGCGAGCAGGCGCATGGAAGGAACTCCCTGGAGGGGTGGGACGGCAGGTCGGCATGAAGGAGCCGCCCCGACCAGGACGAGTGCCTGCGGGGCGGCCTTCCCTTCCATCGGTGCCACCCGGGCGCGTCATGAACCACCGTGCACCGCCTGGCCGGTCGCCGGCCGTCGACGCCCGCGCTCCCGGTCGCACAAACTGCAGAGAGGGTTATCCCCTGTGCCGTCAAGGCCGTGCCCCGAACGGCCCCGCCGCGTACCGCCGACGACCGCCAAGCAAGATCACCCGTACGGTCCGCCCCCACACCAGCGAGCGCACGGCCGGTGCGCCCCCCGATGCCCCCGCCACCCCCTCGGACGTGGTTGACCTGCGCCGTCGCACGTGATGGCCTCGGCCCATGCGCACCCGTCTGAGCCGGACCCTGCCCGCAGCCGTCGCCGTACTGGCCGCCTTCGCCGCCCTGCCCGCCCCGGCGGCGACGGCCGCCACCCGCGAACCGGCCCCGTACGCGGCCCCCGCCGACCACCCCACCTACATCGTCACCGTACGGAGGGACCTCGACCCGGCCGGCGTGGCGCAGCTGGTCGGCGTCACCCCGGTCCACGTGTTCCGCTCCACCCTGCACGGCTTCGCCGCCCCGCTCAGCCCCGGCCAGGTGGCCGCGCTGCACGCACTGCCGGGCGTCGAGGCCGTCGAGCAGGACGGCAGCACCTCGGCAGGCTGACGGCTCCCGGCCGCTGCGCCGCCCCGCCCGCCCGCCACTTAGGGTGAGGACGATCAACCCGTCGGTTGGTCGGGGGATTCGGGGGGAGACCGATGAACAGCGCGACCGAGGCGTTCCAGCCCCTGCGCGAGGACGATCCGCAGACGGTTTCCGGCTACCGCCTCGCGGCCCGGCTCGGGGCGGGCGGCATGGGCCGGGTCTACCTGTCGCACACGCCGGGCGGCCGCCCGGTGGCGATCAAGGTGGTGCGGCCGGAACTGGCCGAGGACCCGGCGTTCCGGCGGCGGTTCCGCCGGGAGGTGGAGGCGGCCCGGCGGGTCCGGGGTGCGTACACCGCCGAGCTGATCGACGCCGACGTGGACGCGTCGCCGCCCTGGCTGGCCACCGTGTACGTGCCGGGGCCCTCGCTGTCGGAGGCCGTGGCCCGGCGCGGACCGCTGCCGGTCCCGGCGGTGCTGTGGCTGATGGCCGGAGTGGCCGAGGCCTTGCAGGTCATCCACGGTGCGGGGATCGTGCACCGCGATCTGAAGCCGTCGAACGTACTGCTGGCCGCCGACGGGCCCCGCGTCATCGATTTCGGCATCTCGCTGGCGTCCGACACCACCTCGCCGACCGCCACGGGCAGCGCCATCGGCACGCCCCAGTACATGGCCCCCGAGCAGGCGCTGGCCGGTGAGACCACGGCGGCCACCGATGTCTTCGCACTGGGACAGACGGCGGCGTTCGCCGCGCTGGGCGAGCCGCTGTACGGGGACGGCCCGTCCGTCAGCGTGCTGTTCCGGATCGTGCACTCCGAGCCCGACCTGTCCCGGCTGCCGGAGTCGCTGCGCCCGCTGATCGCCCGGTGCCTGGCAGCCGATCCCGACGATCGCGCCACCCCGGCGGAGGTCGTGGCGTGGTGCAGGCAGCGGCTGGGCGGGGACGCGGACGCGGGTGGCGGTCCGGCCGTCTGGCGGGAGGTGGCCGGGCCGGAGCCGGTGGTCCCGGCCCCTGTCCCGGACCCCACGTCGGTGCACACGCGGGCCCTGGGCACGCAGCCGTCGCGGCCACCGCATTCGCCGCAGCCGTCGCAGCCGTCCCCGATGGCCTGGCAACCGCCGGCCACGACGCCGCTCACGCCGGAGGAGCGGCGGCGGCGCAGGCGGCGTACCGCCCTGATCGTCGGCGCGGTGGTGACGGTGTCGGCCGTCCTGCTGACCGGGCTGGCCTGGAAGGTCATGGACGCGGCGGACCGGGCGCGCGAACGGAGCGCGGCCGCGGCCACCTCCTCCGGCCCGGCGAGCGGCGGCAAGACCACCGGGTCCGGCGGGTCCAAGGGGTCCGGCGGGTCCACCGGGCCCGGCGGGTCCGCGGCGAGTACGCCCAAGGCCTCCAAGGCGCCCGCAGCCGTCCCCTTCCCCCAGGTTCGGCTGGACCAGGAGAACTCGATCGGCATCAAGGACCCGGTCCGGCGGGAGGACCGCACGGGGGACATCCGTCTGGACTGCGAGAAGAACAGCTGCGCGCTGGCGAGCGACACGAGCGTGATCGTCCAGCTGTACGCCGATCCCGGCACCGGCAACCTCGACACGTGCGGCCTCCTCACGAAGGCCGCCACGCAGCACGAGCTGCCGCTGGCCGCATCGGCGCCCGGCACCGAGATCTGCCTCCGGCACCCCTCGGGGGACATCGCACTGCTCGTGATCCAGACCAAGCCGGTCGTGCGGCTGCCCGATCTGCCCGGCTGGATCACCGCGGACATGACGGTGTGGCGCGCGGCCTGACGCGGCCAGCCCCCCAGGGGGTCAGGGCTCAGCCCCGGGCGGCCTCGACGAAGGCGCGGATCAGGGCGGGGTCCTTCACCCCGCGCTCCCGCTCCACCCCGCTGGAGACGTCCACGCCCCAGGCGCCGGTGGTCTCCACGGCCTCCCGGACGCTGCCCGGGGTCAGCCCGCCGGCCAGCAGCCAGCGGCCCTCGGGGGCGGTGAACTGCGCCGAGCCCCAGTTCCACGGCTTGCCGGAGCCGGGGTCGGGCGCGTCCAGCAGCAGCAGGTCCTCCCCGTACTCCCCGCAGCGCTCCACGTGCTCGGCGGTGGCCCGCAGCAGGGTCCGGCCCTCGGCGCGCAGCGCCTCGTAGTACTCCGGGCCCTCGTCCCCGTGGAGCTGGACCCCCCGTACGCCGCTCTCCTCGGTCAGCCGCCGCACCTCCTCGACCGGCTGCCCCCGGAACACCCCGACGGTCAGCACCGATTCCGGTACCCGCGCCGCGAGCTCCCGCGCCGCGTCGGCGCCGATCGTACGGGGGCTCCCCGGGGCGAAGACGAAGCCGACGGCGTCCGCCCCGGCCGCAACGGCCACGTCGACATCGGGCCCGGTCTTCAGCCCGCAGATCTTCACGAACAGCTCGCTCATCCCCCCAGTCAACCAAACCGCCCTGTTGGGTGGCGATCCGTCCCGGGGACCGGGCGGGTCCTTCCTTGCGCCGCTAGCCTGGAACGGGGGCTCACGCCCCGTGCACGGCACGCCACGCGGAGGACAACGGTGACGATCATGGTTGAACGGGCCACACCGATAGAGCAGGCGGCACCACCGACATTCGAGACGCTCCTGCGCACGGTCGAGGAGATGGACACACCTGACGGCTACAAGGCCGAGCTCATCCGGGGGAAGATCGTCGTGTCACCGTGGTCCAGGCTTCGCTACTCCCGTCGCATGCGGGCGCTGCGCGAGCAGCTTCAGGCGCACCTTCCCGAGGGGCATTTCGCAGACACCTCCCCTTTCCTCTTCCAGTTCCCGTCGGTTCAGCGCGGCTACGGGCCGGACCTGTACGTCGCGGACGAGGCCGCGTTCGATGAGGAGGGCCGCCACGCGGACGGCGCCGCCTTGTCCCTCGTCGGCGAGTTCACCTCCGTGTCCACCAAGGACGCCGACTGGGAGGAGAAGCTGGAGGTGTACGGCCGGATCGTGCCCGTCTACCTGGTCGTGGACATGCAGGGATCCGAGATCACCTGCTTCTCGGACCCCTCCCCGCAGGGCTACCGCTCTCGCAAGACCGTCGCCTTCGGCGAGGACTTGCCCGTCCCCGAGCCCTTCGGCTTCTCCCTCGACACCACCGGCTTCTAGGGGCCCCGGAAACGCCCGAGGGCGGCACCCCCCGTGTGGGGAGTGCCGCCCTCGGTCGAAGAACAGCCGATCAGCCAGGGGCCGATCAGAAGTCCATGTCACCGCCCGGCATGCCGCCGCCGGCCGGGGCGCCGGCCTTCTCGGGCTTGTCGGCGATGACGGCCTCGGTGGTGAGGAAGAGGGCCGCGATCGACGCCGCGTTCTGCAGCGCGGAACGGGTGACCTTCGCCGGGTCGATGATGCCCTCGGCGATCATGTCCACGTACTCGCCGGTGGCGGCGTTGAGGCCCCAGCCGACGGTCAGGTTGCGGACCTTCTCCACGACGACGCCGCCCTCAAGACCACCGTTGACGGCGATCTGCTTGAGCGGGGCCTCCAGGGCGAGCTTCACGGCGTTGGCGCCGGTCGCCTCGTCACCCTGCAGGTCGAGCTTCTCGAAGACCGCGGAGGCCTGGAGCAGGGCCACGCCACCACCGGCGACGATGCCCTCCTCGACGGCCGCCTTCGCGTTGCGAACGGCGTCCTCGATGCGGTGCTTGCGCTCCTTGAGCTCCACCTCGGTCGCGGCACCGGCCTTGATGACGGCCACGCCGCCGGCCAGCTTCGCGAGGCGCTCCTGGAGCTTCTCGCGGTCGTAGTCCGAGTCGGAGTTCTCGATCTCGGCGCGGATCTGGTTGACGCGACCCTGAACCTGGTCGCTGTCACCGGCACCGTCGACGATCGTGGTCTCGTCCTTGGTGATGACGACCTTGCGGGCGCGGCCGAGCAGGTCCAGGCCCGCGTTCTCCAGCTTGAGGCCGACCTCCTCGGAGACGACCGTGCCGCCCGTGAGGATGGCGATGTCACCGAGCATGGCCTTGCGGCGGTCGCCGAAGCCCGGGGCCTTGACGGCGACGGACTTGAAGGTGCCGCGGATCTTGTTGACGACCAGGGTCGACAGGGCCTCGCCCTCGACGTCCTCGGCGATGATCAGCAGCGGCTTGCCGGACTGCATGACCTTCTCAAGGAGCGGCAGCAGGTCCTTGACCGAGCCGATCTTCGAGTTGACGATCAGGATGTACGGGTCGTCGAGCGACGCCTCCATACGCTCCATGTCGGTGGCGAAGTACGCCGAGATGTAGCCCTTGTCGAAGCGCATGCCCTCGGTGAGCTCCAGCTCCAGACCGAAGGTCTGGGACTCCTCGACCGTGATGACGCCTTCCTTGCCGACCTTGTCCATGGCCTCGGCGATGAGCTCGCCGATCTGGGTGTCGGCGGCGGAGATGGAGGCCGTGGAAGCGATCTGCTCCTTGGTCTCGACGTCCTTCGCCTGCTCCAGCAGGGCGCCGGAGACGGCCTCGACGGCCTTCTCGATGCCGCGCTTGAGGGCCATCGGGTTGGCGCCGGCGGCCACGTTGCGCAGGCCCTCGCGGACGAGCGCCTGGGCGAGCACGGTGGCGGTGGTCGTACCGTCGCCCGCGACGTCGTCCGTCTTCTTGGCGACTTCCTTGACCAGCTCGGCGCCGATCTTCTCGTACGGGTCCTCGAGCTCGATCTCCTTGGCGATGGAGACACCATCGTTGGTGATCGTGGGGGCGCCCCACTTCTTCTCAAGGACGACGTTGCGACCCTTGGGGCCGAGGGTGACCTTGACGGCGTCGGCGAGCTGGTTCATCCCGCGCTCGAGACCGCGCCGGGCCTCCTCGTCGAACGCAATGATCTTGGCCATCTGAAGTGGTCCTCCAGGACTGGGGTTCCCCCTGCACCGTCGGGTACGAGGGGAGGCTTGGATTGCTCCGGACCGCGCCCGCGCCCGCGACGGACGGCCTGCGTGCCCGGCGGTTCCTTCCCGCCGGACCCTGCGGGCCTCACCGACCCGGTCCTGTGTAGTAGCACTCTCAAGCAGAGAGTGCTAACGCCAATGATTAGCACTCGACCCCCGAGAGTGCAAGCGGCTTCGGAGAAGGCGGGTCCCGGCCGGCCCCGGGCAGCACGAAGGGCCCGCACCCCTCCTCTGAGGTGCGGGCCCCGCGTGTACGTGTCGGTGGTCGATCGCGCCGGGACTAGACGGCGAGCTTGACCATGTCCGCCTGCGGACCCTTCTGGCCCTGCGAGATCTCGAACTCGACCCGCTGACCCTCTTCAAGGGTGCGGTACCCGTCCATCTGGATGGCGCTGTAGTGGACGAACACATCCGCACCACCGTCGACCGCGATGAAGCCGTAGCCCTTCTCCGCGTTGAACCACTTGACGGTGCCCTGAGCCATGCCTAACTCCCCTATTACTGGCCCTTGCGCAGGACCGCACTTCGCGGTCCCGGGTCAGAACTTGCGCCGGAACGCCTCGACCGGGGCTGAATGTATCTGCACCGCTGCTGTCTGCAACAGGTCAATCCGACGAGAAATCTGGACACGGGGATACATTGAAATAGAGTGAAAAGTTGGCATATTCCTGGGCAACTCGGACCCGGCATATCTCGCCAAAGCCCCATACCGCACTCGGACATTGACTCAATGTCAACCATCACGCGACCCGCTCATATGCGGCGGGCAAGAACAGCGGAGGGGACTTCCCCAACTCTACCGCGCCCAACCAAGCAGAATTACCCCCTCCGCTTTTACCGGAGGGGGTAATTCTGGGCTTTCGCGTATCAGCAGCCGCCCGCGACGGCGGGGATGATCGAGACGCCCGCGCCGTCCGGCGTCACCGCGTCCAGACCACCCTCGAAGCGCACGTCGTCGTCGTTGACGTAGACGTTCACGAAGCGGCGCAGCTTGCCCTGGTCGTCCAGGACGCGGGCGGCGATGCCCGGGTGGCTCGCCTCCAGGGAGGCGATGACCTCGGAGAGGGTCGCGCCCTCGGCGGAGACCTCGGCCTGGCCGCCGGTGTAGGTGCGCAGGATGGTGGGGATGCGGACGTTGACGCTCATGGCGCTACTGCCTTTCCGGGTGCGAGGGGAGGGGAGGGGTGTCCGGCGGATCAGGCCAGGCCGGCGGCGCGGAACGCGTCCAGGCTCGGGCGGATGGTTGCGGTCTGCCCGCTGTCCGCGGCCACCGCCTCCAGGGTCTTGAGGCCGTCACCGGTGTTGAGGACCACCGTGGTCAGCGCCGGGTCGAGCTGCCCGTTCTCGATGAGCTTCTTGGTCACGCCGACGGTCACGCCGCCCGCGGTCTCGGCGAAGATGCCCTCGGTCTGCGCGAGGATCTTGATGGCCTCGACGACCTGCTCGTCGGTGACGTCCTCGACGTAGCCGCCGGTGCGGCGGGCGATGTCCAGGACGTACGGGCCGTCGGCCGGGTTGCCGATGGCGAGCGACTTGGCGATGGTGTCCGGCTTCTGCGGGCGGACCACGTCGTGACCGGCCTTGAAGGCGGTCGAGACCGGGGAGCAGCCCTCGGCCTGCGCACCGAAGATCTTGTACGGCTTGTCCTCGACGAGCCCGAGCTTGATCAGCTCCTGCAGACCCTTGTCGATCTTCGTCAGCTGCGAGCCGGACGCGATCGGGATCACGATCTGGTCGGGCAGCCGCCAGCCGAGCTGCTCGCAGATCTCGTACGCCAGGGTCTTGGAGCCCTCGCCGTAGTACGGGCGCAGGTTGACGTTGACGAAGCCCCAGCCCTCGCCGAGCGGGTCGCCGATGAGCTCGGAGCAGAAGCGGTTGACGTCGTCGTAGTTGCCCTCGATGCCGACGAGGTCGCCGCCGTACACACCGGCCATGACGACCTTGCCCTGCTCCAGGTCGTGCGGGATGAACACGCAGGAGCGGAAGCCGGCCCGGGCGGCCGCGGCGCCGACGGCGCCGGCCAGGTTGCCGGTGGAGGAGCAGGACAGGGTGGTGAAGCCGAAGGCGCGGGCGGCCTCGACGGCGATGGCGACGACGCGGTCCTTGAAGGAGTGCGTCGGGTTGCCGGAGTCGTCCTTGACGTACAGCTTGCCGGTGACGCCGAGCTCCTTGGCCAGGTTGGCCGCGTCCACGAGCTTGGTGAAGCCGGGGTTCAGGCTGGGCTTGGAGGCCACGTCCGCGGGGACGGGCAGCAGCGGGGCGTAGCGCCAGATGTTGTTCGGGCCGGCCTCGATCGCCGCGCGCAGCGCCTCGGGGTCGCCGGCCGGGAGGTCGTACGCGACTTCCAGCGGACCGAAACACTCGACGCAGGCGAAGATGGGGCCGAGCTCGAAACGGGTACCGCACTCACGACACGAGAGGCCGGTGGCAGGTCCGAGATCGACAGAGGTGGCAACAGTCTGTGCAGCCATGATGGCGAGGCCCTTTCTCCTCATCTTCCCCATGGCGCACTTCGCCATGAGACGGAATTGGCACCTTCCCTAGCCGGGGACCTCGCTGCTGCAAGCAAGCGCGAGAACCGACTGGAGGGTTGCCGGGGCTTCAACGGGCCGTGTCCCTCTGCCCCTCTGGATGAGCGGTATGGCACCGGCTCGCGCGCTCTGCGGCACGTCCGGGCGTTTGTGCGCGGGGACCCCCGGCATGCGGTGGTCCTTCGCGTTGTTCAAGACTGTAACCGAAGGTCCGGGTGGTTGAGACAGCCGTCCGAACCGCGAGATGGATCACTTTTCGGCCGAAAGCGCCGAGGGCTACGGGCTACCTACGGACGACCAGGGAGTGCTGAACGTGCTGGAAGAGGTGGAGCGCTGGTTCGCGGACCGCTCCTGGTCCGCGGCCGACCGACCGCTCGACCAGCTGCTGTCGGCCAAGCGGGCGACGGGCACCACGGTCAGCGTGGTGCTGCCCGCGCTCGACGAGGAGGAGACGGTCGGGGCGATCGTCGAGGTGATCCGGCGCGATCTGATCGACGGGATGCGGCTGCCCCTGGTCGACGAGCTGGTGGTGATCGACTCGGGCTCCACCGACCGGACCGCCGAGGTGGCCGCCAAGGCCGGCGCCCGGGTGGTGCACCGCGACGAGATCCTGCCGCGGATCCCGGCCGTGCACGGCAAGGGCGAGGTGCTGTGGCGCTCGCTGCTGGTGACCGGCGGGGACGTGGTCTGCTTCGTCGACGCGGACCTGCGGGACTTCTCCTCCGCCTTCGTGTCCGGGATCGTCGGCCCGCTGCTGACCGAACCGGACGTGCAGTTCGTCAAGGCGATGTACGACCGCCCGCTGGGCGACGCCCCCGGCCAGGGCGGCCGGGTCACCGAGCTCGTCGCCCGCCCCCTGCTCAATCTCCACTGGCCGCAGCTGGCCGGCTTCGTCCAGCCGCTGGGCGGCGAGTACGCCGTGCGCCGGTCCCTGCTGGAACGTTTGCCCTTCCCCGTCGGGTACGGGGTGGAGCTCGGCCTGCTGGTCGACGCGCTGCACACCGTCGGGCTGGACGCGCTGGCCCAGGTGGACGTGGGCGTACGGCTCCACCGCCATCAGGACGGCCAGGCACTCGGCCGGATGGCGGCGGCGATCTACCGGACGGCGCAGCTGCGGCTCGCGCCCGGGAACTCCGCCGGCCACCGCTGGGGGCACCCGCCCGTACGGCCGGAGCTGACGCAGTTCGAGCGCGGCCCGGACGGGTTCACGCCGCGCACCCACCCCGTGGACACCGAGGAGCGGCCGCCGATGGCCGGGGTCAAGGAGTACTCCGGCCGCCGGGTGGCGTGAGGGAACTGACGTTTGAGCGGGCGGGCCCCGGGCTAGGTTCGCCGCATGGCTTCTCAGGTACTCGTTGCAGCGAACCGCGGCCCGCTCTCCTACGAACTCGGCGACGACGGCACCCTCACGGCCCGGCGCGGCGGGGGCGGACTCGTCTCCGGCCTCTCCGCCGCCCTCGCCCGCCAGCCGGAGGCGCTGTGGATCTGCGCGGCGCTGTCGGACGCGGACCGGGAGGCGGTCCGGCGGGGCGTCTCCGAGACCGGCGTCCGGATGCTGGACATCGATCCCACCACGTACGACGGCGCGTACAACGGCATCGCGAACTCGGTGCTGTGGTTCACCCACCACCACCTGTACGACATCCCGCGCGAGCCGGTGTTCGACGCGCGGTTCCGGCAGCAGTGGGACGCGTACGCCGCGTACAACCACGCCTTCGCGGTGGCACTGGCCGAGGAGGCGGGCGAGGGCGCGGCCGTGCTCGTACAGGACTACCACTTGGCGCTGGTCCCCGGTGAGCTGCGCGAACTGCGGCCCGACCTGAGGATCAGCCACTTCACGCACACCCCGTGGGCCTCGCCGGAGTTCCTGGGGATGCTTCCCGACGACATCCGCGCGCAGCTGCTGTGGGGGATGCTCGGGGCGGACGTCGTGGGCTTCCACACCTGGGCCTGGGCCGAGGCCTTCGTGGCCGGGGCGCACATCGACGACGCGAGCGGCAGCGCGGGACCGGCCGGGGACCGGCGGCGCGGCGTGCGGCACCGGAAGGCGGGCGCGGACGCGCGCTCCACCGAGGTGGCCGTGTACCCGCTGGGCGTGGACGAGGACGAGCTGCGGGCGCTGGCGCACCGGCCGGAGGTCAACGACAAGCTGGCCGCGCTGCGGACTGAGGTCGGGGACCGCAAGGCGATCGTCCGGGTGGACCGGACGGAGCTGTCGAAGAACATCATCCGGGGGCTGCTGGCCTACCGGGAGCTGCTGACGGCGCACCCCGAGTGGCGCGGGCGGGTGGTGCACCTGGCCTCGGCGTACCCCTCCCGGCAGGACCTGGAGGTCTACCGGTCCTACACGCAGGCGGTACGGGAGCTGGCCGAGCGGATCAACGAGGAGTTCGGTACGCGGGACTGGCAGCCGGTGCTGGTGTCGGTGAAGGACGACTTCGCCCGCTCCCTGGCGGCGTACCGGCTGGCGGACGTGGCACTGGTCAACCCGGTGCGGGACGGGATGAACCTGGTGGCCAAGGAGATCCCGGTGGTGTCGGACGCGGGGTGCGCGCTGGTGCTGTCGACCGGGGCGGGGGCGTACGGGGAGCTGCGCGAGGACGCGCTGACGGTGAACCCGTACGACGTGACGGCGACGGCGGAGGCGCTGCACGCGGCGCTGTCCATGCCGGCGGGCGAGCGGCTGGAGCGCACGAAGCGCCTGGCCGCCGCCGCCACCGCCCTGCCCCCGACGGCCTGGTTCACGGCCCAGCTGGACGCCCTGCGCGAGGCCTGACGGCAGCCGCTGCGCGGAGCGCTCCCCCTACCCGCCCTACCACCGTTTCCCGGGCCCTCCCGGCCCCGGGCGGGCCCGGGAGGTGAGGGGCCTGCCCCGGTGAACGGGACGGGGACGGGGAGGACCGGCCCCGCAGGGCCGGGCCTGTCAGCCGCGGATGGCTCCGGCCAGGGCGGCCAGGAAGCCGACCACCTCGGCCGGGCCGCCCAGGACCAGGTCGGCCCGGGCGGCGAGCTCGGGGACCTCCACCGAGCCACTGGCCACCAGCAGCCCCGGCAGACCGTCGGCCCGGCGCTTCTCCACCGCGGAGTAGGCGGCGAGGTCGCCCAGGTCGTCGCCCGCGTAGAGGACCGCCTCCGCATCCCGCTCCGCCACGAACTCCGTCAGGGCGACGCCCTTGTCCATGCCCGGGGGGCGCAGCTCCAGGACCGCGCGGCCCGGCTCCACCATGAGCCCGTGGCGGGCCGCCAGTTCGGCCAGGGGTTCGCGCAGTGCCGCGAAGGCCGCCGCCGGGTCGTCGGCGCGCCTCGTGTGGACGGCCAGCGCCCGGCCCTTCTCCTCGATCCACGTGCCGCGCCAGGCGCCGATGGACTCCAGGAACCCGGGCAGCTCCGCCCGTACGGCGGCGACCCCCGGGTGCTCGGCGGGGGCGTGGACGATGCCGGTCACCGCGTCCCAGCGCTCGGCGCCGTAGTGGCCGAGGACCACGAGGTGTTCCAGTCCGGGAACGCCGGCGAAGCCCCCGTAGCGGACGGCCACGCCGGCCGGCCGACCGGTGATCACGGCCACCGAATCGACCTCGGGGGCGAGTGCGGACAGGGCCGGAACGGCCCCTGGGTGGGCCCGGGCCTGGTCCGGGTCGGGGACGATCTCGGCGAGGGTACCGTCGAAATCGAGCGCGACCACGGAACGGCGGGGTGCGCGGAGCAGGGCTTCGAGGCCCTCACGTCCGGCAGCGGTGACGGGCATCGGCAAGTCGTGCGGATGGCTCCCCATACGGACGACCCTAACGGCCCCGCCGGGCCACGGCTACGGCGCGGCCCCCGGGCGCCACGGGCGGGCCTCAGCGCCGGGCCCGCTGCGCCTCGCGGATGCGGCGGAGCCTGTTGACGGTGCCGGGGGCGTGGGCCAGCGCGCGCGGGTCGTCCATCAGCGCGTTGAGCAGCTGGTAGTAGCGGACCGGGGTCATCCCCAGCCCTTCCCGTATCGCCCGCTCCTTGGCTCCGGGCCCGGGCCAGGTGCGTCCTTCGTACGCGAGCACCGCGGCCTCGGTGGCCGTCAGCCCCACGTCGTCCGTCATACCGCCAGATTAACGTCGCCCGGTGACAGCGGCCGGGCCGCGCCCCCCGGCGCCCGCCCGGCCCGCGCCGCCACCGCCCGCCCGGCCCGCGCCCCTACTGCGCGTCCGCCTTGCGCGCCGACTCGGCGATGGCCTCCAGGACCTTGGCCGGCTGTCCGCCCGGCTGCACGCTCTTGCCGATGTTCCGCTTGACGTCCTCGCTGACCCCGGCCCAGGACTTCTTGCCGACCGGGTAGAGCCGCGCGTTCGGCAGCGCCTGCAGGAACGTCTTGAGCTGCGTGGCCGAGCCGCCCGTACTGGCGTCCATCGCCCGGTAGCCGGTCGTGGTGGCCGGGAGCAGGTCGTACTTGTTGGTGAACGTCGTCACGTTCTTGGCCTCGTACAGGTAGTCCAGGAACTTCCCGGACTCCTTGCGGTGGCCGTTCTTGAAAGCCATCACCCAGTCCGCGACGCCCATCGTCGGGTGCTCGGTGCCGTCCTCGGTCGGCAGGGCCACCATGCCGAACTTCACGCCCTTCTCGGCCGCCTGCTTCAGCAGCGTGGGGTGGCCGTTGAGCATGCCGACCTCGCCCCGCGTGAAGGCGTCGAACGCGGCCTGCCGGTCCGTCTTCGCCGGCTCCAGCGCCCCGGTCAGCCCCTGGCCGACCATCTTGTCGCGCAGGAACTCGAACGTCTTGACGTTGTCGGCGGAGTCGATCGCGTACGCCTCCTCGTTGTCGGTGTAGCCGCCACCGCCCGCGAGCATCCACATCATCGTCTCGGCCTGCGCCTCCTCGCGGCCCAGCGGCAGCGCGAACGGCGTCGCCACGCCCGCGGCCTTGAGCTTCTTCGCGGCGGCCTCCAGGTCGGCCCAGCTCTTCGGCTGCCAGCCGCCCTTGGCGTCCTTCGGCAGGACCCCGGCGTCCGTCAGCAGCTTCTCGTTGTAGAAGAGCAGGCGGGTGCTGGCCACGAAGGGCATCCCGTACTGGACCCGCCGGACCTTGCCGGCGTCGGCGAGCGGCGCCAGGAAGTCGGCCTCGGTGCTGACGGAGAGCAGCTCCTCCGCCGTGTACAGCTTTCCGGCGGCCGCGTAGTCGGCGTACGCGCCGATCTGCGCGATGTCGGGGGCCTTGCCGGCCTTGACCATCTCGGCGACCTTGGCGTCGACCTCGGACCAGGAGTAGACGCTGACCTCGACCTTGACGCCCGGATGGTCCTTCTGGAAGCCCGCGGCGAGGTCCTTCCAGTAGCCCGCCGAGGAGTTCTGCGGATTGTCCCCGTAGTCGGCCGCCACGACCCGCAGGGTCACCTCGTTGTCCCCGGTGATGCTCCCCACGGCTCCGCAGCCGGTGAGTGCCGCGGCGGTCAGGCTCAGCGCGGCGCCGGTCGCGGCCAGGCTCTGGTAACGGCCCTTCACAGTTCTCGATCCACCCCTTGTTGTACGTACGATCCACGTAAGGTCTACACCACTTTGGCGGCTCGTCCACATCCGGAACGCACGGTGTGCGGTTCGTCGCCCGACCAAGGCGTTCGATTTTGTATGGCCGCTCAACAATCCCCTCCAATGGACTAGACCTTTCCCCGCCGAGCACGCGAGACTGTCACCTGTGAAACCCGTGAAACACGTCATCGCCCTCGATGTGGGCGGCACCGGGATGAAGGCCGCCCTCATCGCCGACGACGGCACCCTGCTGCACGAAGCGCGCCGCGCCACCGGCCGCGACCGGGGCCCCGACGCCGTCGTCGAGACGATCCTGGAGTTCGCCGCCGAGCTGTCCGCCCTCGGCCGCGAGCGCTTCGCCGCGCCCGCCGCCGCGGCCGGCGTCGCCGTCCCCGGCATCGTCGACGCCGAGAACGGGATCGCCGTGTACGCGGCGAACCTGGGCTGGCGCGACGTACCCATGCGCGAGCTGCTCAGCGGCCGGCTCGGCGGCATCCCGGTCGCCCTGGGCCACGACGTCCGCACGGGCGGACTCGCCGAGGGCCGCATCGGCGCCGGCCGGGGCGCCGACCGCTTCCTGTTCGTCCCCCTCGGCACCGGCATCGCCGGCGCCATCGGCATCGCCGGCCGCATCGAGGCGGGCGCCCACGGCTACGCGGGCGAGATCGGGCACATCGTGGTCCGCCCCGGCGGACCCGCCTGCGGCTGCGGCCAGTACGGCTGCCTGGAGACCCTCGCCTCCGCGTCCGCCGTCAGCCGCGCCTGGGCGGCCGCCTCCGGCGACCCGGCCGCGGACGCCGCCGACTGCGCCAAGGCCGTGGAGTCCGGCGACGCCCGCGCCCACGAGGTGTGGCTGGCCGCGGTCGGCGCCCTCGCCGACGGCCTGGTCACGGCGATCACCCTGCTGGACCCGCGCACGCTGATCATCGGTGGCGGGCTCGCCGAGGCGGGGGAAACCTTGTTCACACCACTGCGGACGGCCGTCGAGGAGCGCGTGACGTTCCAGCGGCTGCCCGACATCGTGCCGGCGGCCCTCGGGGACACCGCCGGATGCCTGGGCGCAGGGCTGCTCGCCTGGGACCTACTCGCCACGGAGGTACCTGCCTGATGTCCGGAAGCGCACACAGCACCGTTCTCTCCGGCGCCAGGGTGGTCCTGCCCACCGGGACCGTGGCGGGCGGCCGCGTCATCGTCGACGGCGAGCGCATCGCCGGCAGCGCCGGCGAGGGCGCGCGCACCGTCGACCTGTCCGGGCACTGGCTCGTCCCCGGCTTCGTGGACATGCACAACCACGGCGGCGGCGGCGCCTCCTTCACCTCCGGCACCGCCGAGGAGGTCCTCAAGGGCGTACGGACGCACCGCGAGCACGGCACCACCACGCTCGTCGCCTCCACCGTCACCGGCGACCTGGACGAACTGGCCCGCCGCGCCGGACTGCTGGCCGAGCTGACCCAGCAGGGCGAGATCGCCGGCGTCCACTTCGAGGGGCCGTTCATCAACCCCTGCCGCAAGGGCGCCCACAAGGAGGACCTGCTCCGCGACCCCGACCCGGCCGAGGTCCGCAAGCTGATCGACGCCGCGCACGGCGCCGCCCGCATGTTCACCCTCGCCACCGAGCTCCCGGGCGGGCTGGACTCCGTACGGCTGCTGGCCGAGCACGGGGTCATCGCCGCGATCGGCCACACCGACTCCACCTACGAGCAGACCCGCCAGGCCATCGACGCGGGCGCCACCGTCGCCACGCACCTGTACAACGCGATGCCCGGAATGGAGCACCGCGCACCCGGCCCGATCGCCGCCCTGCTGGAGGACGAGCGGGTCACCGTCGAGCTGATCAACGACGGCACCCACCTGCACCCCGCGATGCTGGAGCTGGCCTTCCACCACGCGGGCGCGCACCGGGTGGCGCTGATCACCGACGCGATGGACGCGGCCGGCTTCGGCGACGGGATCTACCACCTGGGGCCGCTGGAGGTCGAGGTCAAGGAGGGCGTGGCCCGCCTCGTCGAGGGCGGTTCGATCGCCGGCTCGACGCTGACCCTGGACACCGCGTTCAAGCGGTCGGTGACCCTGGACAAGCTGCCCGTGGAGTCGGTGGTGCAGGCGATCTCGGCCAATCCCGCCAAGCTGATCGGCCTGTACGACGAGGTCGGCTCGCTGGAGCCGGGCAAGTACGCCGACCTCGTCGTCCTGGACGCCGAGTTCGACGTCAAGGGCGTCATGCGGCGCGGCGAGTGGATCGTGGACCCGCTGGCCTGAGGGCGGCCGCGGCCGCTGGTCCGAGCAGGTACGCAGGGGAGCGGACGGCCCGCGGGACTGGGCCGCCCGCACTCCTGTTTGGCATGATCCCGGCACACACCGAGACCGGGGCCTGCCATGATCCTCACCGTGACGCTCAACACCGCACTCGACGTCACCCACCACGTACCGAAGCTGATTCCGCACACCTCGCACCGGGTCACCGCCGTGAGCGAGCGGCCGGGCGGCAAGGGCCTCAACGTCGCCCGGGTACTGGCCGCGCTCGGGCACGAGGTCACCGCGACCGGCTTCACGGGCGGGCGCACGGGCGCCGTCGTACGCGAACTGCTCGCCGGCACCGACCGGCTGACGGACGCTCTGGTCCCCTGCGCGGGCACCACCCGGCGCACCCTGGCCGTGGTCGACGAGGCCTCGGGCGACACCACGCAGTTCAACGAGCCGGGCCCGCTGATCGGTTCCGCGGAATGGGCCGCCTTCCTCGGCCGCTACGAGGAGCTGCTGGCCGGGGCCGCCGCGGTGGCCCTGTGCGGCAGCCTCCCGCCGGGCGTCCCGGTGGGCGCGTACGCGGTGCTCGTACGGGCGGCCCGCGCGGCGGGGGTGCCGGTGCTCCTGGACACCAGCGGCGAGGCCCTGCGCCGCGGGGTCGCCGCCCGGCCCGAGATGATCAAGCCGAACGCAGCCGAGCTCGCCGAGCTGACCGGCTCCCGCGAGCCCCTCCAGGCCACCCGCGACGCCCGCCGCCGCGGCGCGCACGCCGTGGTGACCTCGCTCGGCCCGGGCGGGCTGCTGGCGGCCACCCCCGAGGGCACCTGGCGGGCGGCCCCACCGCGCGCCCTGACGGGCAACCCGACCGGAGCGGGCGACTCCGCCGTGGCGGGCCTGCTGTCGGCCCTCACGGAGGGCCTGGACTGGCCCGCCCGCCTGACCCGGGCCGTGGCCCTCTCGGCGGCCACGGTGCACGCCCCCACGGCGGGCGATTTCGACCCCGGCACCTACGAGGAACTACGCCACACCATCACGATCACCGCCGGCAACTGACGCCCCCGCCAGGGGACATCGGTACCGGATCGGCACATGACGGGTCCGGCCCCACCGCGTGCGCGGTGGGGCCGGACCCGTTTCGAAGCCGTGGCGGGAGGTCAGCGCTTGACGTGGCCCCGGCCCAGGTCGAGCTGGTCGAAGACCGCGTCGCACTGGTCACCGGACTCGCACGAGATCTTCATCGTGTTGGTGCCCTTCTTCAGGGTGATCCACGCGAACGTGCGGGTCCACCCCTTGTCCCAGGCACCGGCCCCGGCCTTGGCGAAGTTCGACAGGTTCAGCGACTGCGTCGGGCTCTGCCCGTTGACCGTGAGGGTCGCCTTCGCGTCCTTGCCGGGCACCCCGTAGTTCACGAAGAGCGTGTAGTCCCCGGCCGCCGGGACGTCCACGGTCCAGGTCAGCGCCGCACCGGGCGCGTTGAAGCCCGTCACGTACTGGCCGCCCGCGCTCTTGGCGCCCGGGACCGTGCCCTCCAGGTGCGCGCCGCCCGTGAGGGACATGCCCGCGCCCGAGGCGTCCGCCTTGGGCAGCGGGGCCTCCGAGGACTGAGAGGGGCTCGGCCCGGCCGACGAGGAGTTCTGCGGCTGCGCGGACTGCTGCCCGCCCGCCGTGTTGCCCTTGTCCTTCTTGTCGTCGCCCTTGTCGCCGAAGGCCACGGCCGCACCGATGCCGATCGCGACCGCGGCGACCACCGCGACCGCCGCGATGAGCATGCCCTTGCGGCTGGAACCGCCGCCTTGGCCGCGGCCGCCGTGGCCGCCCGGCGCGGGGATCGTCGACGTGGCCTGTCCCTGCTGCGGCGGAACCCCGTAGCCGCCGGCCTGGAGGGCTTCCGGAGACTGGTACTGGGCCTGGTAACCCGGCTGCGGCTGTGGCGGGACCTGGGCGCCGCGCTGGCCGCCGTACGTCCGCTCACCGACCGTGCGCACCTGGTTGTACGAGGTACGGGGGACACCGGGCTGCACGCCGGGCTGCCCGCCGACCCCCGGGCCGGGGTAGCCGTATCCACCGCCCGAGGCGGGCGGGGTGGCTCCGGCGGCCTGGCCGTCCGCGTAGAGATAGCCGAACGGATCGTCGTCCTCGGGCTTGTTCGCCCCACTGTTCGGGCCGTGGTTCGCGGGCGTCGTCATCGCAGGTCACTCCTTTCGACCCACGGGAGCCTACCCCGAACAGGTGCACCCACGGGCGGCCGATCGCCTCAGCCGGCCCGGCGGTGCGCCTTGGAGCGGGACCTTTTCTCGATGTACATGCGCTGGTCGGCGGAGCGCAGCACCTCATCCGCCGACATGCCGCAGCTGGCCCAGCCGATGCCGAAACTCGCGCCCACGCGGACCGCGCGGCCGTCCACCCGGATCGGCGGGATGATCGCGTTGCGCAGCCGGACGGCCAGGTCCGCGGCGTCGGCCGCGCCCAGTCCGTCCGCGAGGACGACGAATTCGTCACCACCCAGCCGAGCGACGGTGTCACCGTCCCTGACGCCCGTCGTCAGCCGCCTGGCCACCTCGATGAGGACCGCGTCACCCGTGTGGTGCCCGAACCGGTCGTTGATCGACTTGAACCCGTCGAGGTCGCAGAAGAGGACCGCGAGCCCCTTCGTCCCGTCATCGACGTCGCTCGCGGGCGCCACCGCGTGCACGTGGTGGTCGTACGGGCCCGGGGCTCCGGGCGCGGGCACCACCGGGGCGCCGGTGTAGTCGAAGGGTTCCGGGTAGGCGTCGGGCCGGAAGCCGTGTTCCCCGACGGCGCCGCCCGCCTCGACGGCGCCTCCCGGGTAGGCCCCGTGCCCGGCGTGGGCGCCGTGGGCCCCGTTGCCGCCGTGCGCCCCGTGCCCCTCGTACGCCGCGTCGAGCGCTTCCACGGCGGTCGCGCGGACCGACTGCGGCCGGCGGCACAGCCGCGCGCCGAGCCGGGAGCGCAGCTCGGCGCTGTTGGGCAGGCCCGTCAGCGAGTCGTGGCTGGCCCGGTGGGCGAGCTGGAGCTCGTGGCGCTTGCGCTCCTCGATGTCCTCGACGTGCGTGAGGAGGAACCGCGGCCCGTCGGCGGCGTCCGCGACGACGGAGTTGCGCAGCGAGACCCATACGTACGTGCCGTCGCGCCGCCCGAGCCGCAGCTCGGCCCGGCCGCCCTCGGCGGAGGTCCGCAGCAGGGTCCCGATGTCCTCCGGGTGGACGAGGTCGGAGAAGGAGTACCGGCGCAGTACGGAAGCGGGCCGGCCCAGCAGCCGGCACAGCGCGTCGTTGGTCCGCAGCAGCCGGCCGTGCTGGTCCCCGCCCATCTCGGCGATCGCCATGCCGCTGGGCGCGTACTCGAAGGCCTGCCGGAACGACTCCTCGCTGGCGCGCAGCGCCTGCTGTTCCCGCTCCAGCCGGACCAGGGCCCGCTGCATGTTCGCGCGCAGCCGTGCGTTGCTGATCGCAATCGCCGCTTGGAAGGCGTACATCTGGAGCGCTTCGCGCCCCCACGCGCCGGGGCGGCGCCCGTTGCGCGGTCTGTCCACCGAAATGACACCCAGAAGTTCCCCGCCGGACGCATACATGGGGGCGTAGAGCCGGTCCTCGGGATGCCACTCGTCCGCGAAGCGCGGATCGGGGCCGTCCGTGTGCCACTGGGGCACGTCGTCCTCCAGGAGGACCCAGCCCTCGGTGTGCGGGATGAAGCGGAGCCCGTCCCAGCTCTCACCCATCGTCAGACGGCGCTCCCAGGAGGCGCGGGAGCCGACGCGGCCGGTGATGAGCGCCTCGGCGGCGGGGTCTCCGGCGAAGGCGGCGACGACGAGATCCCCGTCAGGGCGTACGAGGTTGACACAGGCGAGTTCGTAGCCGAGGCCCACGACGATGCCGTCCACGACGGTCTGCAGGGTGTCCGCCAGGCTCCTGGCCGTGTTGAGCTCGGCCACCACCTGATGGAGCTGCCGCAGGGTCGCAAGACGGACGTACGGCTCCGACTCGGTCTCCATTGCTCGCTCTCCCCGAGACCTCGACAGCAACTCCAGGTTTGTCATCGGCGTTTCGTTGCGGTGTCCCGTCCACTGAATCACAGTGAGCTGTGCGGCAGGTACACAGGGTCAACAAATCTTGCCCTCTGTGACTCAAGTCACATGAGATGAATAAAGGTGGGCGAGGGGGCTCGTACCGCATGGGAGCGCTCCCCCACATTCCCGGGAGCAAACGATACGCCGAGGCCTAGGGCGAGGGGCGGGGGCGCGGCTCGGGCTCCGGCCCGATGCGCGGTGCGGGAGGGCGAGACTAGCGTTCCGAACGTGCCGAAGACGACCCCCGTACCCCTGCCGATCCCCGCCACCCTTCATCCTGAGGGCGTGAGCAACGACGAGTTCCGTGCCGCGATGTCCCGACTCGCGGCGGG
The DNA here is from genome assembly GCF_008704935.1 of Streptomyces vinaceus. Taxonomy (NCBI): domain Bacteria; kingdom Bacillati; phylum Actinomycetota; class Actinomycetes; order Kitasatosporales; family Streptomycetaceae; genus Streptomyces; species Streptomyces vinaceus. Next base: position 4,113,048 of record NZ_CP023692.1, on the reverse strand, counting down.
CGTGTGCCTGATCACCGCGCACGAGCCGCCCCTGACGCCGGCCGGCCCGGACGGCGAGGACGTCGGCATGACGGCGACCGCCTTCATGTCCGTGTCCCTGGACCCGCCGCTGGTGCTGGTCAGCCTGCGCGAGGGCTCCCGCATGGACGACCTGCTGGCCGAGCAGCCGCTGTGGGCGGTCTCGGTGCTCGCCGACCACCAGGTCCAGGTGGCGAGCCGCTTCTCGATGAAGAACCGCATCAGCGACCGGCTGCTCTTCGCGGACCTGCCCTACGGGCGCGGCGAGGTCTCGGGGGCCCCGCTGCTGACGGGCGCCCTGGCCACCCTCGAATGCCGTACGGAGAACCGCGTCGAGGCGGGCGACCACACGCTGGTCGTCGGCCGCGTCCTGACGGCCGCGCTCCCGTCCCCCGACTCCCCGCCGCTGACGTACTTCCGCGGCCGCTACCGCCACCTGGCGGGCTGACGTCCCGACGGGCCCGGAGCTCTGCGGGGCTGACGTCCCGACGGGCCCGGAGCTCTGCGCCGCCGCCCGTCGCGGACCGCTACCAGTCGCGGCCGGTGCGGCCGCGCTTCGTCTGCGCGCGGGCCTTCTTCTCGCGCAGCCGCCGCTCGTTGATCCCCCGGGGGATCTTCGTCGCGCGGCGCGCCTTCGGCGGCGCGGCGGTGGCCTCCGCGAGCACGGACGCCATCCGGACCAGCGCCATCTCCCGGTTGCGGAACTGCGACCGGTGCTCCGAGGCCCGTACGGTCAGCACCCCGTCCACGAGCCGGCCGGCGAGCCGCTCCAGGGCCCGCTCCTTCCACACCTCCGGCAGCGCCTTGGTCGCCGCCACGTCGAAGAGCAGCTCCACGCGCGAGTCGGACGTGTTCACGTGCTGCCCGCCCGGTCCGGAGGACCGCGAGAAGCGCCAGGCGAGCTCCGCCTCGGGGAGCGCGACCGAACCGCGGATGACATAGGGACCAGGCATGCGTCCTATGATCGCGCCCCGCCGGGGCCGCCGTCACCCGTATTTCACGGCGTATTGCCTCCCGTATCCCCGGCTGCGGAACCTCGCGGCCCCCTCCCCGCGTTATGAAGGGCAGCGGTACCTTGGCCACGATCTCGCGGCCATCTGAAGACGAAGGGACACCAGTCAAAATGGCAGTAAGCCTGTCCAAGGGCGGCAACGTCTCGCTCACGAAGGAGGCCCCCGGCCTCAGCGCCGTCACGGTCGGCCTCGGCTGGGACGTCCGTACGACGACCGGTGTCGACTTCGACCTGGACGCCTCCGCCATCGCGGTCAACCCGATGGGCAAGGTCGTCTCCGACGGTCACTTCGTCTTCTTCAACAACAAGTCCACCCCGGACCAGAGCATCGTCCACACCGGTGACAACCGCACCGGCGAGGGCTCCGGCGACGACGAGTCCATCAACGTCAACCTCGCCGCCCTCGCGCCCGACGTGGACAAGATCGTCTTCCCGGTCTCCATCTACGACGCCGACGCCCGCAGCCAGAACTTCGGCCAGGTCCGCAACGCGTACATCCGCGTCGTGAACCAGGCCGGCGGCGCCGAGATCGCCCGCTACGACCTCTCCGAGGACGCGGCCACCGAGACCGCCATGGTCTTCGGCGAGCTCTACCGCAACGGCGCCGAGTGGAAGTTCCGCGCGGTCGGCCAGGGTTACGCCTCCGGCCTGACCGGCATCGCCCAGGACTTCGGCGTCAACGTCTGAGGCTGAGCCCGCCCTGCGGGCCCCGCCGTGGCGAAGCCCCCTCCTCCCGGCCGTCCGGGGAGGGGGCTTCGCTACGGTTCGGCAGGTGATCCTGCAACCGCTCACCCCCGTGGACGGCGCCCTGCCGGGCCCGGTCCTCACCGAGGTCGCCGCGCTCTACGCGACCAACCACGCCTTCTTCGAGCTCAGCGGGGACTTCCCCGACCCGGGCCGCATCACGGTGGAACAGGTGGCGGCGGCCCTCGCCGACGAACTCGCCCACGACGGCGCCGAGGTGCTCCTGGCCCGCTCCGGCGGCCGCCTGGTCGGGCTGGCCGCCACCCTCGCCCACCACCCGGGCCCCTCCTCGGGGGACCCGGACCCCTGGATCGGCCTGCTGCTCATCGACGCCACCGCCCACCGCGAGGGGTACGGGAGCGCCGTCGCCGGCCTCGTCGAGGACCGCTTCCGCGCCGCGGGACGCAGCGGCGTACGGCTCGCCGTACTGGACGCCAACGCGGCCGGCCTGGCGTTCTGGCACGCGCAGGGCTACTCCGCACTGCGCAGCTCGCGGGACCGCGAGCACGGCCGCGAGTGCACCGTGATGCGCAAGGCCCTGTAGGGGACGCGTACGGGACGCGCGGTCGAGCCGCGTACGGGTGCGGCCGTACGGGCTACTTCGGCCGGCCCTCCCCGTACAGCCACACGTCCCAGACCTTCTTCAGGTCGTGGCCCGTCGAGCGCTCCGCGTACGCCGTGAAATCGGCCGTGCTCGCGTTCCCGTACTTGTGGTCGGTGGCCCAGCCGCGCAGCAGGGCGAAGAACTTCTCGTCGCCGACCTCCTGCCGGATCCGCTGGAGGACCATCGCGCCCCGGACGTACACCGGGGTCTCGGAGATGTCCTTGGCACCGGGCGGGTCGGCGGGCGGGAAGGCGGCCCAGTCGGCGTCCGCGTCCTCGACCACGGAGGTGTCGCCCTTGAGGTAGGCGTCGAAGTACCGCTGGGCGGTGGTCCCGCCGTGGTCCTCGGACCACAGCCATTCGGCGTAGGTCGCGAAACCCTCGTTGAGCCACATGTCCTTCCAGGACTTCGGCGACACCGAGTCGCCGAACCACTGGTGCGCCGTCTCGTGCAGGACGAGGTCCTCGTCGGGCGCGCCGGAGAAGACGGGTTTGGTCTGCGTCTCCAGCGCGTACGTGAGGGAACCGGCCGGCAGCACGATCGCCCCGGCGGTCCCGAAGGGGTACGGGCCGAACCGGCGCCCGCCCCACTCCACGATCTCCGGCAGCTTCGCCAGCGCCGGGGCGCTCGCGGCCGCCTCGGCGGGCGCGACGGCCTCGTACAGGGCGACCCCGGAGGGGGTCCGGCCGGTGGTCACCTTGAACTTCCCGATCGCGGCGGTGGCCAGGTAGCTCGCCATCGGCTGCGGGTTGTGCCAGACGAACTCCGTGCGGCCGTCGCCGGTGTCGCTCCGGGAGGCCAGCTCGCCGTTCGAAACCGCCTCGTACCCCTTGGGCACGGTCAGGCTGATGTCGTAGGTGGCCTTGTCGCTGGGGTGGTGGTTCCCGGGGAACCAGGCCATCGACCCGATCGGCTCGCCGACCCCCACGGCGCCGTCGGCGGTGGCGATCCAGCCCTCCTTGGAGCCGTCCGCGTCCGCGATGGGCTTCGGCTTGCCGCGGTAGTCGATCTCCGTACGAAAGACCTCGCCCTTCTTCAGGTCCTTCGCGGGACGCACCGTCAGCTCCCGGCCGGTCCGGTTGTACCGGGCGCCCGCGCCCTGCACGGTCACGCCCTCGACCTCCAGGCCCGCGAGGTCGAGGTTGAAGGAGCTGAGCCCCTGTCCGGCGCGGGCCGTGATGACGGCCGTCGCGTTCAACTCCCCGTCGGCGGGGTCGTAGTCGAGGTCCAGGCCGTAGTGCTCGATCTGGTAGCCGCCGTTGCCGGCCTTGGGGAAGTACGGGTCGCGCAGCCCGGACGCACCCGGCCGCCCCTGCACCGTGCCGGCCGTACACGCCGTGGTGAGGGCGAGCAGGGCGGCAGCGGCGGCTGCGGGGGCGGCCGAGGTGAGGCGGGAGAGCGCGCGGCGGTGGTCCACGCGCCCGATCCTATGCGGGCCCGATGTCGTACTTCGGGGTGATTACTTCGCCAGGGAGTCGGCGCCGGCCTTGGCGTACTTCTCGTCCAGGTCGCCGCTGGGGGCGCCGGCCACGCCGATGCCGGCGACCGGGGCGCCCTTGGCCTGCACCGGGGTGCCGCCGCCGAGGAACAGGGTGCCGGGGATGTCCTTCAGGTTCGGGGTCTGGGCGAGGCGGCCCGCCAGCACCGAGGTCGGGGCGTTCCAGGACACGGCGGTGAAGGCCTTGCGCTGCGCCGACTCGTAGGACTGCGGGCCCGCGCCGTCGCCGCGCAGGGTGACGATGGTGTTGCCGTTCCGGTCCACGACCGCGACCGTCACCTTCTGGTTCTCCTTCTGCGCGGCCTCCAGCGCCGCCTGGGCGGCGCGGGTGGCGGCGTCGACGGTGAGGTGGGTCGTGGTGGTGAAGTCCTTCTCGTCCACCCCGCCGTCCTTCTTCGCGGTGGCGGCGGCAGCGGCGGCCGGCGCGGTCTCGGACTGCGCGGCGCTGGCGCTGACGGCGCCGAAGGTCCCGGCGCCGAGCGCGACGGCGAGGGCGGTACCGGTGAGAACGCGGGTGCGGGTGTTCATGTCTGCTGCTCCTGGGTGCGTCGGCTGGTTGCGTACGTCGGCTCGTTCCTGCTGCTCCAAGCCTGGGGCCGCACCCGGCCCCGGCCCCTCCCCGTACCGGCTCGCGACGGCTGCCGCTCCGGCTGACCCGGGGGTCAACCGATCGGTCGATGCGGAGCGGGTACGGATGCGGATTGGCTGGTCGGCGCCATCGCGTACGACCAGGCACGATGGAGGAGCCAGACACCGACCCGGGAGCACGCAGTGAGCCACGTGAGCCGCGTACCGCCACAGGCGCCCCAGGCTCCGGGTGGGCCGGGTGCGCCCGGTGCGCCCGGTGCGCCCGGGAAGGCGGACACGCGGGCCCTGGCGGCCGTCATGCACACGGCGTTCTTCCTGCTGCTCGGCGCCTCGGTGGCCCGCTTCCTGCTGCGCCACCCGGGCTCCCCCAGCACCCCGTGGATCATCGCCCTCAGCATCACGCTGGCCCTGCTGTACGTGCTCGGCCCCGCGCTCGGGGCCGCGCCCACCGCGCGCCGGCTGCTCTGGCTCGGGCTGGTGGTGGCGGTCTGGGTGGTACTGGTGGTCCTCGCGCCCAGCTTCGCCTGGTGCGCCGTCCCCCTCTTCTTCACCGCCCTGCGCACCCTGCCGCCGCGCGCGGCGATCGTCCTCGTGGCCCTGCTGACGGTGTTCGTGGTGGCGGCCCAGCTCGAGCTCTCGCGCGAGTTCGACCCGAACCTGCTGCTGGCCCCGCCCGCGATCGCGGCCCTGGCCACCGCCGTCTTCGTCCACATGGAGCGGCAGGCGAAGTCCCAGCGCGCCCTGATCGACGACCTGATCCGCACCCGGCGCGAACTCGCCGCCACCGAGCGGCGCGAGGGCACCCTCGCCGAGCGGCAGCGGCTGTCGATGGAGATCCACGACACGCTCGCCCAGCACCTGTCCAGCCAGCAGATGCTGCTCCAGGCCGCGGACCGCACCTGGGACAGCGACCCTGCCACCGCCCGAGCGCACGTCCGTACCGCCACCGGCATCGCGGCGCGCGGGCTGGCGGAGGCGCGGCGCCTCGTCCACGACCTGGCCCCGCCGGAGCTCGAAGGGGGCGGCGGGCTCGCCGACGCGCTGCTCGCTCTCGACGCGGGCCCGGACATCGAGGTCCGCTTCCACCTGGAGGGCTCGCCGGCCCCGCTCCCGGACCGCGTCCAGTCGGCGCTGCTGCGGATCGCGCAGGGCGCGCTGGCCAACGTACGGGAGCACGCGCACGCCCGGACCGCGGCCCTGACCCTGAGCTTCCTGGGCGACCAGGTGGTCCTGGACGTCGCCGACGACGGCGAGGGCTTCACCGAGCCCCGGGAGGCGGCCGGGGACCGCGGGCACGGCCTCCCGGCGATGCGCGCCCGCGTCCGCCAGCTCGGCGGCACCCTGACCCTCGAATCCACCCCCGGCGAGGGCACGGTCCTCTCCGCGGCCATCCCCCTGGAGCCCCCCGTATGACGACCGGAACCGGCCCGACGACGACGATCCTGCTCTGCGACGACCACGCGGTGGTGCGCGCCGGGCTGCTGGCGCTGCTGGGCAGCGCGCCCGACATCGAGGTGCTGGGCGAGGCCGGCAGCGGCGAGGAGGCCGTGGCCCTGGCGGCGAAGCTGCGGCCGGACGTGGTGCTGATGGACCTCCAGCTGGGCGAGGGCATCGACGGGGTGGAGGCGACGCGCCGCATCACGGCGGTGACCGGCCCGCCGCACGTACTGGTCCTGACGACGTACGACACGGACGCGGACGTCACCCGGGCCATCGCGGCGGGCGCCACGGGCTACCTGCTGAAGGCGGAGCGCCCGGAGGAGCTGTTCGCCGCGATCCACTCGGCGGCGGCGGGCCGCACCACGCTCTCCCCGCCGGTGGCGAGCCGCGTGATGGCCCACATGCGGGGCTCGCGCCCGACGCTGACCGACCGCGAACGGGACATCCTGGGCCAGCTGGCGCGCGGTCTGGGCAACCGCGACATCGCCCGGGCCCTGTTCATCAGCGAGGCCACGGTCAAGACCCACCTGGGCCGCATCTACGACAAGCTCGGCGTGGACACCCGCGCGGGGGCGGTCGCGGTGGCCAAGGAGCAGCGCCTGCTGTCGTAGGCCGCGTCGGGCGGGGTCCACGAGGTCCGGCCGTCTGCCGTCGCGTCCGGCGGGGTCCACGAGGTCGGGCGTACGCCGTCCGGCTTCGCGTCCGGCGTCCGGCTTCGCGTCCGGCGTCCGGCGGGATCCGGACACCCGCCGGGGCGTGTTCGGACAACGTTCCGGGATCCGCGGGAATCCTTGTCGTAGACCTGCCAAAGACGGCCCGCGCCCTGTCACGCTCTCTCGCGCCGCCACCCCGGCCACCGCGAAGGAGCCCGAGTGACCCACCCCACGTCCTCTCGCCGCACCCGCCTCGCCCTCCTCCTCGGAGCGGCCGCCGCCCTGACGGCCACGGCGGTGACCGCCCCGGCGACGGCCGCGGCCGAGACCCCGTACGGAGCCGCCGGCGCCGGCGCCGTGATCGCGACCGGAACCGGAGTCGGCCCCGGCCCCGCCGCCACCGGCACGGGCCACAGCCAGCACTCCGGCACCGTCCCCCTCGGCACCTACTTCACCGGCAGCGCCTACCAGCTCCGCGACCCCGGCCGCGGTGACCAGCGCACCCTCGACGCCATGAACCAGACCGGCGGCGGCACCCTCTTCACCGACCCCGACAACGACTGGGGCGGCGCCGGCGCCCCCGCCGACCGCCAGTCCGCCGGCGTGGACGCCCACTACGCCACCGCCGTCACCTGGGACTTCTACAAGGGCGTCCTCGGCCGCAACGGCATCCGCGGCGACGGCACCGGCATCACCTCCCGCGTGCACTACGGCAGCAACTACCCCAACGCCTTCTTCGACCCGAGCTGCTTCTGCGCCAACTACGGCGACGACCCCGTCACCGGCAAGACCCTCGCCACCCTCGACATCGCCGGCCACGAGCTCACCCACGGCGTGATCGCCTCCACCGCGGGCCTCGGCTCCGCGGGCGAACCCGGCGGCCTGAACGAGGGCAGCGCCGACATCCTCGGCACCGCCATCGAGTTCTTCGCCGACAACCCCGCCGACGTCGGCGACTACTTCATCGGCGAACGCGTCTTCACCAGCGGCCCCCTGCGCCGCATGGACCACCCCAGCCTCGACGGCCACTCCTGCGACTACTGGTCACGCGACATCGGCACCCTGGACCCGTACGCCGCCTCCGGGCCCGCCCGGCACTTCTTCTACCTCCTCGCCGAGGGCAGCGGCCCCAAGGTGATCAACAAGATCGCCTACGACTCCCCCACCTACGACGGCTCGAAGCTGCTCGGCATCGGCCGGGACAAGGCCGTCCGCATCTGGTACCGGGCCCTGAGCACGTACATGAACTCCACCACCAACTACGCCCGCGCCCGCAGCGCCACCCTCATGGCCGCCGCCGACCTCTACGGCCCGTCGAGCGCCGAATACGGCCGCGTCGCCGCGGCCTGGGCGGCCGTCAACGTCCGCTGACCCCACCGCCGGGACGGGGAGGGCCGTACACGGCCGCACACCGGTAACACCGCCGGGCCGCACCCGTGACACCATCGGGTACGTGCTCGACATCGGCTACTCCCTCTCCCGGCGCTTCCCGGACCCTCCGCAGACCGACTACCGCTCGGCGGACGTCCACTCCCTGCGCCACGACCTGTTCTGCGGGGACGTCTACCTCGCGGACACCGTCAAGGACCGGGAAGTGTCCACAGCCTGGGGATGGGTTCCCGTACTGGACTTCGCGTGGGCGCTGTGCGACATCGTCGAGCAGCTCGACCGGGATCCACGCGGCAGCCGCTCCGCCCACCGGCAGTACGCCGAACTCGACTTCACCGAGTCCGCCGACCGCATGCTCTTCGAGCGCCGCTTCGGCTGGGTGGACATCGAGGCCGACTGGATGCCGGCGGAGGAGGAACCGCTGACCTTCAGCCACCGCCTGCTGCGCCGCGAGGCCCGCGACTTCCTGCACGACCTGATCGCGGACCTGACCGACATGCACGACACCCTGGCCGACAACCCCACCATCTGGACCCTCCAGTCCCGCTTCCCCCGCGTCCCGGCGTAGGCCGGGCCCTCCCGATCGGGCCGGGCGGCTACGCCAGGACGCGCGGCTACGACAGGACGCGCAGCCCCAGCTGCGCCGCCAGGGCCGGGGCCAGGTCGAAGAGCTGGGGCGGGCTGATCACCGCACCGGCCAGCGCCTCCACCCCGCGCGCGATGCCCAGCTCCGCGGCCCCCCGCAGGTCCACGTCCGTCATCCGCGCCCCCGTGAAGTCGGCCCCCCGCAGCGCGCACCCGGGCAACTCCACCCGCTCCAGCACCGCGCCCGCGAAGTCCGCCTCCACCAGCACGCACCCGTCGAAGACCACGTCCCTGAGCCGGGCCTTGCGCAGGTTCAGATAGTCGATCTTGCCCCCGCGGAACACCACCCGCTCCAGCACCGCCCCGTGCAGCTGCACACCGCCGAGCCGGGCCTCCACCACCTCCACGTCCCGCAGCGAGGCCCCGGACAGATCCGTCCCCACCCCCCGGACCCCCTCCAGCACCGAGTCCAGGATCCGGGCCTTCGCCAGCCCCGCCTCGTCCAGCGCGCACCGCCGCAGCGCGCAGTCCATGAACCGGGCCCCGACGCCCTCCTGCCCCGCGAAGTCCAGGTCGGCGAAGTCCAGCCCGTCGTAGTCCCCGTCCGGCTCCAGCTCACCGCCCTCCCACGCGGTCAGCTCCGGCAGCCGCACCTCCGGCCGCCGCGCCGCCCTCACCGTCTCCCGCTGCCCCTGCTGATCCTTGCGCGCCATCCCCCCATCGTCCCCCGCCCCACTGACAACGGCCCGCAGCCCCTTGACCTCAACCGCGCTTGAGGTCGGAGCCTGTCGCCATGGACACCTCGCAGACCATGCGCGCCATCCGCCTCCACGCCTTCGGCCCCGCCGGGAACCTCACCCTCGAACGCACCGGCATCCCCGTACCCGCCCCCGGCCAGGTCCGCATCGCCGTGGCCGCCGCCGGAGTCCACCTCCTCGACACCGCCCTGCGCCAAGGCGTGCCGGGCCCCGCCCACACCCTCCCCGAGCTCCCCACCGTCCCCGGCCGCGAGGTCGCCGGCACCGTCGACGCCCTCGGCCCCGGCACCGACCCCGCCTGGCTCGGCCGGCAGGTCGTCGTCCACCTCGGCTTCGCGCCCGGAGGCTACGCCGAGTACGCCGTCGCCGCCGCCGACCGCCTGCACCCCGTACCGTCCGGCCTCGACCCCGCCCAGGCCGTCGCCATGATCGGCACCGGCCGCACCACCCTCGGGATCCTCCAGTTCGCCGACCTCGGCCCGGACTCCACCGTCCTGGTCCCCGCCGCCGCGGGCGGCATCGGCACCCTGCTCGTCCAGTACGCCCGGAACGCCGGCGCCACCGTCATCGCCCTCGCCGGCGGCCCCGCCAAAACCGCCCTCGCCGCCGCGAACGGCGCCCACCTCGCCCTCGACTACACCGCCCCCGGCTGGCCGGACGCCGTACGCGCAGCCCACCCGGCCGGCGCCACCGTCCTCTTCGACTCCGTCGGCGGCACCACCGCCCGCGCCGCCCTCGACCTCCTCGCCCCCGGCGGCCGCCACCTCGTCTTCGGCTGGTCCGCCGGACCCGTCCCCCTCACCGACGCCGACCGCGCCCGCCTGGCCGCCCGCCGCGTCACCACCGAGAACGTCCTCGGCCCCGCCATGCTCCGGCGCGCCGCGGCGGCCGGCGGCGGCGACGACCCCATGCGCCACCTCGAAACCCTCGCCCTCGCCGAAGCCGCCGCCGGCCGGCTCCGGCCCGCCCTCCAGCGCTACCCGCTCGCCGAAGCGGCCGCCGCCCACCACGACCTGGAGACCCGCGCCACCACGGGCAAGGTCGTCCTCGAACCCTGAGACGCCCCGGCCCCGGCCCCCGGCACCGGCCCCGGCACCGGCCCCGCCGGCAATATCGGATGACAGCGGCCCGTATCCCCACGTACCGTCCACCCACGTGGACCCGCTCACCGAAAAACAGATCCGTTCCTCCTTCGTGAACTGCACGAAGGGCGAGGCCGCACGCCTCAAGCTCCCGCTGGACTTCAGCGAACTCCCCTGGGAAGACCTCGACTTCCTCGGCTGGGTCGACCCCGGCGCCCCGCTGCGCGCCCACCTCGTGCACCAGGACTCCGACGGCACCCCCGTCGGCATCACCCTGCGCGTCCCGGGCACGAGCCGCACCAGCGCCCTCAAGTCCAGCGTCTGCCAGATCTGCCTCACCGGCCACGCCGCCTCCGGCGTCTCCCTCCTGGTCGCCCCCCTCGCCGGGGCCCGCGGCCGCGAGGGCAACACGATCGGCATCTACCTCTGCTCCGACCTCGCCTGCTCCCTCTACGTCCGGGGCAAGCGCCAGCCGAAGCTGCGCGCCGGCCAGTACGAGGAGACCCTGACGCTCCCCGAGAAGATCGAGCGCACCCGCGCGAACCTCGACTCCTTCACGGCGAAGATCACGGCGGCCTGACCCGCCCCGGGGCGCCACCGGCCCGGCGCAGCGGCCTCAGTCCCGCGCCGGGCCCCGCGGCGCACCCAGCCGCTTCAACGGCTCGTCCGTCAGCCGGTACACCGACCACTCGTCCTGCGGCCGCGCCCCCAACGCCTCGTAGAACGCGATCGTCGGAGCGTTCCACTTCAGCACCGCCCACTCCAGGCGCTCGTACCCGCGCTCCACACAGATCCGCGCCAGCTCCGCCAGCAGCGCCTTCCCGTACCCGCCGCCGCGCGCGTCCGGGCGTACGTACAGGTCCTCCAGGTAGATCCCGTGCACCCCGCGCCAGGTCGAGAAGTTCAGGAACCACACCGAGAACCCGACGGCCTCCCCGTCCTCCGTCTGCGCGATGTGCGCGAACGCCGCCGGCCGCTCCCCGAACAGCGCCTCCCGCAACTGCTCCGGCGTGGCCCGCGCCTCGTGCGGCACCTTCTCGTACTCCGCCAGCTCGCGGATCATGGCGTGGATGAAGGGAACGTCTTCGACGACAGCACTCCGGATCATGCCCGCATGCTAGGGGGTGCCGTCACCGCCGACCCAGCAGGGCCTCCGCCACCAGCAGTTGCTCCTCTTCCGGCTCCGACTCCCCCTCCGCCACGTCCCACAGGACGTTCTGCAGCACCCGTCCCAGCGTCCACGCCCGGGCCCGCTCCCGGTCCAGGCCCAACGCCCCCGTCAGCGCGTCGAACCGCCACCGCACCTCGTCCGCCGCGAACTCGTTCCGGATCGCCGGCAGCAGCTCGAAACCCGGATCACCCGCGAGCGGCTTCGGATCGATCGCCAGCCACGGCCCGCGGCCGCCCCCGCCGCCCGCCAGCACATTGCCGTAGTGCAGGTCCCAGTGCAGCAGCCGGTCCCCCGGCTCGCCCGCCACCTCCGCCAGCGCCGCCGCGCAGTCCGCCACCAGCCCCCGCGCCCGCCCGGCCACCACCCGCTCCAGCGCCGCCGGTACGGACTCCAGCATTCCCGCCGCCACACCCCCGAGCCCCCGCACCCCGGCCGGGGCCCGCACCCCCGTCAGCCGCACCAGCAGCTCCCCCACCACCCGTACCGCCTGCCGCGGCTCGCGCTCCGCCAGCGCCGACAGCGGCCGCCGCTCGTCCAGCCGCTCCAGCAGCAGCGCGCCGGTCGCCGCATCGTGCTCCCACAGCCGTACGCAGCCCCGCCCGTCCCACGCGCGCAGCGCGAGCGGCTCCCCCGCGCTCTCCTCGTCCACCCGCCCCAGCTTCAGCACGGCCGCCGACCCGTCCGCCCGCTCCACGGGCAGCACCAGGGCCGTCATCCCGTGCATCCCGGGCCCGGTACGCCGAAGGTCCCACCGCTCCAGGAACTCCGCCGCCCGCGCGGGCAGCCCGGCGATGAACTCCCGCCCCCCGTCCCCTTCGTACCCGATCTGCGCCCGCACCAGCCCGTCCGGAATCTCCACCATGGAAACTAGGCTGCCGCGCCGCCGATGCCGACGCCCTCCAACGCCTTCGCGAACGCCGCCGCGTCGAACATCGCCCCGTCCTTCGCCCCCACCGGCCGGCCGTCCACCCGCACCATCGGCGTCCCCTGCGCCCCCGTCGCCTCGAACGCCTCCTCCGCCTCGCCGACCCACCCCTTGTACGTCTGCTCCGCCACCGCCCGGTCGAACGCCTCCCCGCGCAGCCCCGGCACCGCCGCGGCGATCGCCAGCAGGTGCCCGTCCGTGAACCTCCCCTTCGGCTGGCTCGCGAACACCGCCGCCTGGTACTCCGCGAACTTCCCCGCCTCCACCGACGCCCGCAGCGCGTTCACGGCCCGGACCGAACCGCTCGCCCCCACACCGTCCCCGCCTCCGCCCCCGTCCAGGAACGACGCCAGCAGGTACTCGACCTTGACCTTGCCCTCCGCGGCCAGCTCCAGCAGCACCTCGCCGCCCGCGCCCTCGAACTTCGCGCAGTAGCCGCACCGCGGATCCACCAGCACCTGCGCCGTACGCGGCGCCCCAGGATCCCCGACGACGATCTTCGGCCCGTCGACCCGGGCCGGCAGGTCCGCCAACCGGCCCGCGACCGGACTCGTCCGCACGACCGCCCCGGCCGCGCCCGAACCGGAGCCCACCCCCGGTCCCGCCCCCGCTCCGCACCCGGCCACCGCTCCACCGCACAGAGCCGCCGCCACGACCACCCCGACGACACGCCCTGCCCTCCGCACGCCCACCATCAACCAAACCTCTCTCAACCGGCACAAACCCCCCACCGGCACCCTACGGACCCCACCACCCCCGCACATCGGCCAAACGGCCACCTCCGCCACCCCGAAACCCGACATCCGGTACCTGGACACCCCTCCACCACGCCCTGTACCAACTCCCCATGACGATCAACGGCGGCATCTCCTTCTGGTACGCGACGGATCAGACGGCCACCCACCGGCCACCCCGCGCCCCCCTCACCGGCCACGCCACGGCCGACGTCGTCATCGTCGGCGGCGGCTACACCGGCCTGTGGACCGCGTACTACCTCAAGACCGCCGCCCCCGACCTGCGCGTCACCGTCCTGGAGCAGAAGTTCTGCGGCTACGGGGCCTCCGGCCGCAACGGCGGGTGGCTCTACAACGGCATCGCCGGCCGCGACCGCTACGCCCAACTCCACGGCCACCACGCCGCGCTCCGCCTCCAGCGGGCCATGAACGACACCGTCACCGAGGTCATCGACACCGCCGCCAAGGAGTCCATCGACGCCGACATCCACCGCGGCGGCGTCCTCGAAGTCGCCCGCACCCCCGCCCAGCTGAGCCGTCTGAGGGCCTTCCACGCCGCCGAACTCGCCTTCGGCGAGAGCGACCGCGAGCTCTACGACGCCACCGACACCCGCGCCCGCGTCGACGTCGCCGACGCCGTCGGCTCCACCTGGACCCCGCACGGCGCCCGCATCCACCCCCTCAAGCTGGTCAAGGGCCTGGCCGCCGCCTGCGAACGCCTCGGCGTGGTCATCCACGAATCCACGCCCGTCACCGAAATCGCCCCCCGCCGGGCCATCACCCCGTACGGAACCGTCCGCGCCCCGTACGTCCTGCGCTGCACGGAGGGCTTCACCGCCGCCCTCAAGGGCCAGAAGCGCTCGTGGCTCCCGATGAACTCCTCGATGATCGCCACGGCCCCGCTGCCGCCCGAGGTCTGGTCCCGCATCGGCTGGTCGGACGCCTTCACCCTCGGCGACATGGCCCACGCCTACATGTACGCCCAGCGCACCGCGGACGACCGCATCGCGATCGGCGGCCGCGGCGTCCCGTACCGCTTCGGCTCCCGCACGGACACGGACGGCACCACGCAGCAGTCGACGATCGATTCCCTGACCGCGCTCCTGACCTCCTTCTTCCCGGCCCTCACGGGAGTGGAGATCACCCACGCCTGGTCGGGCGTCCTCGGCGTCCCCCGCGACTGGTGCGCCACGGTCACCCTGGACCGCACGACGGGCCTCGGCTGGGCGGGCGGTTACGTGGGCTCGGGCGTCGCCACCTCGAACCTCGCGGCCCGCACCCTGCGCGACCTGGTCCTCGGCGAGACCTCGGACCTGACCACCCTCCCCTGGGTCGACCACCGGGTGCGCCGCTGGGAGCCGGAGCCCTTCCGCTGGCTCGGCGTCCAGGCCCTCTACGCGGCCTACCGCGAGGCGGACCGCCACGAGACGGCGACCCACACCCCGCGGACGACCCCCCTGGCCCGCCTGGCCGACCGCATCTCAGGCCGCCACTGACACGGAAGCCCGGCTCAGACGGGTCTGAGCCGGGCTTCCCGCGGAGCCCCCTGTCGGATTCGAACCGACGACCTACGCATTACAAGTGCGTTGCTCTGGCCGGACTGAGCTAAGGAGGCGCGTAACCGCCCTCACTTTACACAGCGCCCCATCCCCCGGGCCATCACGTTGTCCCGCCCCCGGGGTACCCGATCAGGGCGACCGCGGCGGCCGCCCGGGCGGGGGTGAGGTCGGGGTCGAGGGCCTTCACGACGGTCTCCGTCAGGGGTCGGAGGTTCCAGACGTGCTCGATCGCCGCCGGGTCGAGGGCGGTCTCGTAGTAGTCCTCGGCGAAGGCGCGGTAGCCCTCCGAGGTGCCCGCCGCAAGGACGGCGAAGAGGCGCCCGGCGCCGTCGGTGGCACCCACGGGGATCTCCACCTCGCCGGCCCGCCACGCGGTGTCGGACGTCTCGCGCCAGAACACCACCGTCGCCTGGAGCACGCCCTCCTCGGCGCAGAAGGCGGGCTCCGTCACCCACGGCCGGAAGACCTCCGGCACGGTGTCCACCAGGCCGGGCCACAGTGCGATGTCTTCGTCACCCCACGGGCTCATCGGGGACTCGTGGTCGAATCCGCGCCCGAACGCCCCGTCCGCCGTGAAGACGACGGCGTACTCGCCTCCCGAGCCGTCGTCCATCAGCGCGGCCTCGACCCCCGGCGCCCACATCGGGGCGTACGAGAAGTAGCCGTACTCGGTGTTCCCGCCGATCAGCAACTCCAGTGCCGCCATGGCTCGGCAGCGGCTGCGGAGGGTGGGGATGTCGGGCAGCGCCCGGATCAGGTCGTGGACGTTCATGGGGCGCAGCCAAGCAGACGCCACTGACAGAGGCGGAAGTCACGGCCGGCGGGGTGCTGACAGGACGGGGAGTCGCGGGGTAGCGTCGGGCGGAGTCCGGCTTGCTGGACTAGACCTTCCACTCGGATCGTCCGGCACGTTCCTGCCGGTAGAAGGGATTCACCACCATGGCTTCTGTCACTTTCGACAAGGCGACCCGGCTGTACCCCGGCGGCGACAAGCCCGCCGTCGACGAGCTGGAGCTGCACATCGAGGACGGCGAGTTCCTCGTCCTCGTCGGCCCCTCCGGCTGCGGCAAGTCCACCTCGCTGCGCATGCTCGCCGGCCTGGAGGACGTCAACGGCGGCGCCATCCGCATCGGCGACCGCGACGTCACGCACCTGCCGCCCAAGGACCGGGACATCGCGATGGTGTTCCAGAACTACGCGCTCTACCCGCACATGACCGTCGCCGACAACATGGGCTTCGCGCTCAAGATCGCCGGCGAGGACAAGGCGACCATCCGCAGGAAGGTCGAGGACGCGGCGAAGATGCTGGACCTCACCCAGTACCTCGACCGCAAGCCGAAGGCGCTCTCCGGCGGCCAGCGCCAGCGCGTCGCCATGGGCCGCGCCATCGTCCGCAAGCCGCAGGTGTTCCTCATGGACGAGCCGCTGTCGAACCTCGACGCGAAGCTCCGCGTGTCCACCCGTACCCAGATCGCCGCGCTCCAGCGCGACCTCGGGATCACCACCGTCTACGTCACCCACGACCAGGTCGAGGCCATGACGATGGGCGACCGCGTGGCGGTCCTCAAGGACGGTCTGCTCCAGCAGGTCGACACCCCGCGCAACATGTACGACCGCCCGGCGAACCTGTTCGTCGCCGGCTTCATCGGCTCCCCGGCCATGAACCTGGTCGAGGTCCCGATCGCCGACGGCGGCGTGAAGTTCGGCGACAGCGTGGTCCCGGTGTCGCGCGAGGCGCTGTCCGCCGCCGCGGACGCGGGCGACCGCACCGTCACCGTCGGCGTGCGCCCCGAGCACTTCGACATCGGTACCGAGGGCGGCCTGACCATCACGGTCAACGTCGTCGAGGAGCTCGGCGCCGACGGCTACGTGTACGGCCGCACCACGGAGGCCGAGGGCGCGCAGGACATCGTGGTGCGCGTGGGCGGCCGCCAGGTGCCGGAGAAGGGCTCGACGCTGCACGTGGTGCCGCGGGCCGGCGAGATCCACGTCTTCTCGACCTCGTCGGGCGAGCGGCTCTCCGGCTGACCCGCCGCCAAGAGCAGGCACGGACAGGGGCGTTCCTCCCGAGGGAGGGGCGCCCCCGCCGGGCATCCGGGGCAGACCGGGCCATTCGACCCCGGTCGTCAACCCTTAAATCGAAAAGCCACGTCGAACCATCCCCCGACCGGGTGACTAAATGTCGCCAAATCTTCACCGAGCGCTACTCTCGCCCTCGTGACCCACTCTGCCCGCCGTATCGGCCGTTCCCTCGCCCTGGTCCTGCCCGTCGTCCTGGTCCTGTCCGGGACCCTCGCGGTCACCATGGTCCCCTGGGCCGACAACACGCCCTCCCAGATCCTGACCGCGTCCGCCGAGGACGTCTCCGTCCCCGCGAAGCCGCGCGCCGCACAGGACGTGCTGCGCGACAAGCTGCTGGGCGAGCTCCAGCAGGGCGAGACGCCTGGTGACGTCCTGACGCACCTCCAGCAGGAGGTGGACCGGCGTCCGTCGCTGGCCGAGCACTGCGTGGGGATCGCGCGGGCGCTGGGCCGGGCCGCCGTCGACGTGTACGGCCCGACGAAGGCGCAGTCCTTCGCGCGTCCCGTGTGCGACACCTCGTACGCGACCGGCGTCGCCTCGATGGGCTGACGGCCGCCGGGCGTCGCCGTCCCCGTCCGTACCGGGGCCCCTACCCTGGCGGCCATGACCGACGCACCCCCCGAGTCCCGCTCCTCCGTTTCCGCGGCCGCGTACCCGGCCTCCCCCGCTCAGGCGCCCGTTCAGGCGGTCGTACTGGCGGGGGGCCAGGGTTCGCGGCTGCGTCCGTATACGGACGACCGGCCGAAGCCGATGGTGGAGATCCCGGGGACCGGGGTGCCGATCATCGGGCACCAGCTGGCCTGGCTGGCGGCCGAGGGGGTGACGGACGCCGTGATCTCGTGCGGGCACCTCGCGGAGGTGCTCCAGGACTGGCTGGCGGAGGCGGACCTGCCGCTGCGGGTGACCACGGTGGTGGAGGAGGAGCCGCTGGGGCGCGGGGGCGGGCTGAAGTACGCGGCCCGCCACCTGCCGTACGCGGACCGGCCGTGGTACGCGACGAACGGGGACATCTGGACGCGGTTCTCGCTGCGCGAGATGGCGGAGTTCCACGCCGAGCGGGGGGCGACGGCGACGCTGGCGCTCGCCCGGCCGCGGATCCCGTGGGGGGCGGTGGAGACCAACGAGTTCGGGCAGGTGCTGGACTTCATCGAGTCGCCGCCCTCGCCGTACCTGATCAACGCGGGGGTGTACGTCTTCGGCCCCGAATTCGCCGCGCTGCTGCCGGACTTGGGCGACCACGAGCGTACGACGTTCCCGCGGCTGGCCCGGGAGCGGCGGCTGGCGGGCTTCCCGCTGCCGCAGGGGGCCTACTGGCGGGCGATCGACACGGCGAAGGACCTGACCGAGGCGGCGCGGGAGTTGGCCGCCCAGAGCGGCTCCTGAGCCCACGGAAGAGGGGCCCGGCGCGCAGCGTGCGCGCCGGGCCCCTCTTGCGTTCGTACCGGCGTCAGCCGAGGAGGCCGCCGACCAGTCCGGGCTTCTTCGGGGCCGTGTCCCCGCCGCCGCTGCCGCCTCCGCTGCCGGAGCTGGAGGACGGGGGCTTCGGGGTGGACTGCCTGGGCGGGACGCCCGAGTTCGAGCCGCTGCCCGAGCCGCGGGTGGCGGCCGGGGACTGCGAACCGGTTCCGGCGCTCTGCTTGGCGGTGGAACCGGTGTTCCCGCGGCTGGACTTGGCCGCGGGCGCCGAGGCGCTGGCGGTGGGTTCGGCCGGCTTGGAGGGCTGCTGGGTGGCGGGCTGCTGCTGGGGCCGCTGCTGCTTGCCGGAGGGGGGCTGCGGGAGCGGGGAGCCGGGCAGGTAGTTGCTGGGGGCCTGGCCGGGCCCGGGAACGGTGACCACGGTGGTGGAGCGGACGGCGCCGCCGAGGAGCGAGCCGATGAGCAGGGTGAGTCCGCACACGAGGGTGGCCATGATGGTTCCGCGGCGCAGGACGCGCCGGCGCAGCCGCCAGATCTCGGAGCGCGGTCCGAGGGTCCGCCAGGCCTCGCCGGCGAGGCGCCCGTCGAGGGAGTAGACGGGGGCGCCGGCGATGATCAGCGGGCTCCAGGCGGCGAGGTAGATGATGTCGGGGGCGTCGTACGCGGGGACGGTCTTCCAGCTGACCGTCATCAGGAGGGCGGCGGACAGCAGGGCGCCGATGCAGGCGGCGAACCGCTGCCACAGGCCGAGGACGGTCAGCACGCCGACGATGACCTGGAGGAAGGCCACGCTGAGCCCGGCCCCGACGGGGTGGGCGAGGGCGAAGTCACGCAGGGGTTCGGCGAGCGCCCAGGGGTGGAGGGTGCGCAGCCAGGTGACCATGGAGCCGCGTTCGCCGCCGTCGAAGTAGACGGGGTCGCACAGCTTGCCCATGCCGGCGTAGATGCAGATGAAGCCGAGGAAGACGCGCAGCGGGAGCAGCACGACGCCGAGGTTCATCCGGCGGCCGGGGTAGTAGGAGGCCTGTCCGCGGGTGTCGGCGGGGGCGCGGCGGGTGTCGGCGGCGCTGCCGCCGCCGGGGCCGTCGTACGGGCCGCCGCCGCCCGCGTACCGGGGGCCGTGGGGGTGGTCGCGTACGGGGGTCAGCCGGCGGGTCTCGTCCGGGTCGCCGTACGTGCGCTGGCCGATGACGGTCGGCGTGGCCAGCGTGTCCTCGGCGAGGTCGTGCGCGAGGTCGACGCGGGGGATGGTCTGGGTGGCGCCGCCGTCGAACTCATCGTACCCGCGCCCGTGTTCGCGGACGGCCTGGAGGAGTCCGCCCATGGCGGCGGTGTCGCCGGGGGCGGACTTGCCGCTCCAGACGACGGGGGCCCGGCGGCGGCCGGCGCCGGCAGCGGCGGCGACCGCGGCGCCGCCGAGGACGGGCACGCGGCCGGGGGCGTTCGCGGGCTTGGAACGCGCGCTCGGGCTCGGTGCGAGCCGCACGCGGAAGCTGGCGTGGTTGACGATGACCTGTGCGGGGTCGCACGGCACCTTGACCATGCTCAGCGCGGGCTGGTCGTCGAACCCTGACGTTCTGGTGTCCACACTCATCTAACCGAGTGATCAGTGTTTAGGACACTGCCTTGACAGCAGGGATGTGTCCGAGACCCGTCAAGATCAAGCCACCCCGCCCGAAAGGGGCGGGGTGGCACGCTCACGGGTCACGTTCCCTGAGCCAAGTGGATCAAGGCGGCGGGGCCGCCCGGGGGTCAGACGCGGCCGCGGGTGGCCCGGCGGCGAGCCGCCTCGTAGAGCACGACGCCCGCGGCGACACCGGCGTTCAGCGACTCGGCGCCGCCCGGCATGGGGATGCGGACGAGGTAGTCGCAGTTCTCGCCGACGAGGCGGCCGAGGCCCTTGCCCTCGGAGCCGACGACGATGACGACCGGGCCGCCGAGCGCCTCCAGGTCCTGCACCTCGTGCGTGCCCTCGGCGGCGAGGCCGACGATGGCGATGCCGGCCTTCTTGAAGTCCTGGAGGGCGCGGGTCAGGTTGGTGACGCGGGAGACGGGGGTGCGGGCGGCGGTGCCGGCCGAGCTCTTCCAGGCACCGGCGGTCATGCCGGCCGCGCGGCGCTCGGGGATGACCACGCCGTGGCCGCCGAAGGCGGAGACGGAGCGGACGATCGCGCCGAGGTTGCGGGGGTCGGTGACCCCGTCGAGGGCGACGATCAGCGGGTCGTCGCCCTCGTCGTACGCGGCGGAGGTGAGGTCCTCGGGGTGCGCGTACTCGTACGGCGGGACCTGGAGGACCAGGCCCTGGTGGTTGAGCCCGTTGGTCATGCGGTCGAGCTCGGGGCGCGGGGCTTCCATCAGGTTGATGGTGCCGCGCTCGCCGGCGAGCTGGAGGGCCTCGCGGACGCGCTCGTCGTTGTCGATGAACTGCTGGACGTAGAGGGTGGTGGCGGGGACGCCGTCGCGCAGCGCCTCGAAGACCGGGTTGCGGCCGACGACCATCTCGCTGGTGCCCTTGGGGCCGCCGCGGCGCGGGGCCGGGCGGCGCTTGGCGGCCTGGCGGGCCATGGCATTGGCGATGCGGTTCGCCTTGTGCTTCTTGCGGTCCTCGGCCTTGGGCGTGGGGCCCTTTCCTTCCAGGCCCTTGCGCCGCTGGCCACCGCTGCCGACCGTGGCGCCCTTCTTGTTGGACGTGCGGCGGTTCCTGCGCTGGCTGTTCCCGGCCATGACCTCTACCTGTTTTCGTTGATGCTGCGATATGTACGTATGAAGAGTGTGCCGCCCGGGAGGCCGGGCGGCACAGTCGGACTGCTCCGGGCGGCCGCGCGCGCTCAGCGCGGGCCGAGCGACCAGCGCGGTCCGGTGGGGCTGTCCTCGATGACCAGGCCCGACTGCTGGAGCTGGTCGCGGATGGCGTCGGCGGTCGCCCAGTCCTTGCGGGCGCGGGCGGACTCGCGCTGCTCCAGGACGAGGCGTACGAGGGTGTCGACGGCGCCGTGGAGGTCCTCGCCGCGGTCGGACTCCCCGGCCCAGTGCGGGTCGAGGGGGTCCAGGCCGAGGACGCCGAGCATGGCCCGCACCTCGGAGAGCCGGGCGATGGCGGCGTCCTTGTCGTCGGCGGCGAGGGCGCTGTTGCCCTGGCGGACCGTGGTGTGGACGATGGCCAGCGCCTGCGGGACGCCCAAGTCGTCGTCCATGGCCTCGGCGAAGGCGGGCGGGACCTCGGCGGCCGGGTCGACGGTCTTGCCGGCCTTCTCGATGACGCGCTGGTAGAACCCCTCGATCCGCGCGAAGGCCGACTCGGCCTCGCGCAGCGCCTCCTCGCTGTACTCGATCATCGAGCGGTAGTGCGGGGTGCCGAGGTAGTAGCGCAGGACGATCGGGCGCCAGGCCTTGACCATCTCGGAGACGAGCACCGAGTTGCCCAGGGACTTGGACATCTTCTCGCCGGACATGGTGACCCAGGCGTTGTGGAGCCAGTACCGGGCGAACTCGTCGCCGAAGGCCTTGGCCTGGGCGATCTCGTTCTCGTGGTGCGGGAAGATCAGGTCGAGGCCGCCGCCGTGGATGTCGAAGGCGCTGCCGAGGTACTTGTGCGCCATCGCGGAGCATTCGAGGTGCCAGCCGGGACGGCCGCGGCCCCACGGGGTCTCCCAGTCGGGCTCGCCGGGCTTGGAGGCCTTCCACATGGCGAAGTCGCGCGGGTCGCGCTTGCCGGTGATGCCTTCCTCGGCGGGCTGGCGCAGGTCGTCGATGCTCTGGTTCGACAGCTCCAGGTAGCCCGGGAAGGAGCGCACGTCGAAGTAGACGCTGCCGTCGGCCTCGTACGCGTGGCCGCGCTCGATGAGCCCGCGCATCATCTCGATCATCTCGGGCACGTGGCCGGTGGCGCGCGGCTCGTACGTGGGCGGGAGGCAGCCCAGCGCGTCGTAGCCGTCGTTGAAGGCGCGCTCGTTCTCGTAGCCGATGGACCACCACGGGCGGCCCTGGTCCTCGGCCTTCGTGATGATCTTGTCGTCGATGTCGGTGACGTTGCGGATGAAGGTGACGTCGAGGCCGCGGTAGGTGAACCAGCGGCGCGCGATGTCGAAGTTCAGGTAGGAGCGGACGTGCCCGATGTGCGGGGCCGCCTGGACGGTGGCGCCGCAGAGGTAGATCGAGACGCAGCCCGGGACGAGCGGGGTGAAGTCGCGGATCTGCCGGGCGCTGGTGTCGTACAGGCGAATAGTCACGGCATCCAGGGTAGTGGGCCTGTAGCAGTGCCCCGCGACCCTTTCGGGGCGCGGGGGTGCTTTGTTGCGGAAGAGGTGTCCCCGGGACTACGGATTCGTCCGGTACACCAGTGCGGTGGCGATGGCGGCGAGGCCTTCGGCGCGGCCGGTGAGGCCGAGGCCGTCGGTGGTGGTGCCGGAGACGGAGACGGGGGCTCCGGCGGCCGCGGCCAGGGTCTTCTGGGCTTCCTCGCGCCGCTTGCCGATCTTCGGGCGCACGCCGATCACCTGGATGGCGATGTTGCCGATCTCGAAGCCCTCGGCGCGGACGATGCGGGCGGCCTCCGCCAGGAGGGTGACCCCGGCGGCGCCGGACCACTCGGGGCGGGAGGTGCCGAAGTGGGCGCCGAGGTCGCCGACGCCGGCGGCGGAGAACAGGGCGTCGCAGGCGGCGTGGGCGGCGACGTCGCCGTCGGAGTGGCCGGCGAGGCCGTCCTCGCCCTCCCAGAGCAGCCCGGCGCACCACAGCTCGCGCCCGGCCTCGAAGGCGTGCACGTCGGTGCCGATCCCGACGAGCGGGATCAGGGGGGCGGCGGAACCGCTGGGGCTAGTAGGCATCGGTGGCCCTCCTGCGGGCGAGTACGGCCTCGGCGAGGACCAGGTCGAGCGGGCGGGTGACCTTGAAGGCCTCTTCGTGGCCGGGGACCACCATGACGGTGATGCCGAGCTGTTCCACCATTCCGGCGTCGTCGGTGGCGCCCTCGCCGTTGACGGCGATGGCCTCGTGCGCCCGTACGAGGGTCGCGAGGTCGAAGCCCTGCGGGGTCTGTACGGCGCGCAGCCGGGCGCGCTCGGGGGTGGCCACGACCGGCTCGGCCTCGCCGGGCTCGCCGGGCTCGACCTCCTTGACGGTGTCGGCCAGCGGCAGCGCCGGCACCACGGCGGGCGAACCGTCGCGTACGGCCTCGACGACGGAGTCGACGGTGTCCACGGGGACGAGCGGGCGGGCCGCGTCGTGGATGAGGACGGAGGTGATGTCCGCGGGGAGCGCGGCGAGGCCGGCGCGTACGGAGTCCTGGCGGGTCTCGCCGCCGGGGACGACCAGGATCTCGGTCCGGTCGGGCAGCGTGTGCTCGTCGACGAGCCGGCGCACCTCGGCGGCGCCGTCGGACGGGGCCACGACCACCACGAGGGAGACGGCCCGGGAGCGGGCCATCGCGCGGATCGCGTGGATGAGCATGGGGGTGCCGCCGATGGCCCGGAGGGCCTTGGGGGCACCGGGGCCGAGGCGTACCCCGCGGCCGGCGGCCGGGATCACCGCGGCGGTGCGGTGGGGGCGCGATTCGTCAGACATCAGTAGCTCCGAGCCAGGTTTGTGACTTCGGCCGACATGGGTATGGCCTGAAGGGTGCCGGGTGCGACGCCCTCGCCCTTTCCGTGACGACCGGTCGAGCAGGCTGGTCGGGCAGGCTTCAGGACCCGGCACGCCGGTGGGAAAAAGTGCAGCAAGGTGTGGGTACAGACATGCCGCAGCGCCCGGCAACAGCCCTCTCGTGGAGGAGAGGGCCAGTCATCGGGCACCGCGGCACAACTGTGTGAAGCTTTCGCGTCAGGACGCGAGAACCTCGTCGAGGAGGGCCTCGGCCTTGTCCTCGTTGGTGTTCTCAGCGAGCGCGAGCTCGCTCACCAGGATCTGGCGCGCCTTCGCGAGCATGCGCTTCTCGCCCGCGGAAAGCCCGCGCTCACGCTCACGACGCCACAGGTCACGCACCACTTCGGCGACCTTGATGACATCGCCAGAAGCGAGCTTCTCCAGATTTGCCTTGTAGCGCCGGGACCAGTTCGTCGGCTCTTCGGCATACGGTGCACGAAGCACCTCGAAGACCCGGTCCAGCCCGTCCTGGCCGACTACGTCGCGAACGCCGACGAACTCCGCATTGTCCGCAGGCACACGAACCGTCAGGTCGCCCTGGGCGACCTTGAGCACCAAGTAGGTCTTGTCCACGCCTTTGATCTGGCGAGTTTCGATGGCCTCGATCAGCGCGGCCCCGTGATGGGGATAGACCACGGTGTCGCCAACCTTGAACGTCATGTGACAGGTACCCCTTCCGTGGCTATCCAGGGTAACACGAGAACCGACTGTTATGAATGGCGTTTTCGCAGGTCAGGGCCCATCTCAGGGCTTGACAACAACGCCGGGATCGTGCTGCGAAGGGGTTCCGGAGGGGGGTATTCGCAGGTCGGAGGTGCTGTGCGGACCGGGCGAAACGGCCAAGCTACACCCGGCCACCGGCCGCAGAGGTGTGATGTACGTCCCGTTTTGCCGGTTTCGAAGCCGGGAAACCGAACTACTCCGTTCGACTGGCGACCACTCGTACGGAGCGGTTCAGGCCCAATCCGGAATTGATCACGGAGGGGCGTTCGAAGGAATCCCGGAATTGATCACCGGGCACCGTGCGGGCGATATGCGGGCGGCACATGATCGGCGGATGAACGGCGCGGGAAGTCCGGAGCGGAAGGGCGGGCCGAAGCGCACGCCGAAGGCCGGGCCGGAGGTCGGGGCGAAGGTCGGGCGAAGGTCGGGCCGAATGCAAGATCGCGGGGCCGGGCCAGGGTGGCCCGTGCGCTGCGGAGGGTCGGGTGCGGGGGCGGGGCGGCGGCTCGGTAACCTAAGCGCGCTGACACACCCTTAGGGCGGCTTTACCTCGGCCGCTCCGAGACTGCCCACCCTTCCGTTCCGTACGTCCAAGGAGATGCCGCCGCCGTGAGCCGCAGCCTTCGACGCGGCGCCCTCGCCGCCACCGCCATCGTGTTCTCGATCGCCTCGCTGGCCGCTTGCGGTGCAGGCAACCACGCGGAAACGCTCCAGATCAAGCCGGACAACGCCGCCGTCACCAAGGGCAACATCAAGATCCAGAACGCTCTGGTGATCACTCAGGGCGAGAAGGAGAAGGGCCCGGCCGCCGTCTCCGCGACGCTCTTCAACACCGGCATCAAGCCGCAGACCCTTGACGCCATCACCCTCGTGGGTGGCAAGGGCGCCAAGGTCACCCTGAAGCCCGCCGAGGGCGCTTCCAAGGTCACCGTGCCGGCCGGCGGCTCGATCGTCCTGGGCGGCAAGGGCAACGCCTCCGCCGTGATCGAGGGCGGCGAGGCCGTGCAGAAGGGCAACGCGCAGCCGCTCGTGTTCCAGCTGAGCAACGCGGGTGACGTGGAGATCGCCGCCTTCGTCGTCCCGGGCACCGGCATGTACGCCGGCTTCGGCCCGACCGAGGCCCCGGTGGCCGCCCCCGGCGCCACGCCGTCGGGCAGCCCCTCCGGCACCCCCTCGGGCAGCCCGTCCGGCTCCCCGGCCACGACCCCCTCGGGCTCCGCTTCGGGCTCCCCGTCGGGCTCCCCCTCGCCCAGCGCCGGCCACTGAGCCCGCGCCGCAACGTACGAAGGGCCCCGTCCGCAGCAGCGGCCGGGGCCCTTTCGTACACCCGCCTACGTCAGGCGGGGCGCGTCACGGCGGCTTACGGCTCGAATTTGTAGCCCAGGCCGCGGACCGTGACCAGGTAGCGCGGGGCGCCCGGGTCCGGCTCGATCCCCTCCCACGTGCGCCCCTCGCGCCGCTCGGCCCTGGAGGGCCTCCCGGGCTTCGGGCCCCTGGGCCGGCCTCCGACCGGCCGTGGCCGGTCGGGAGCACTGCGCCGACGCCCGCGGCTTACGGCTCGAACTTGTAGCCCAGGCCGCGGACCGTGACCAGGTAGCGCGGGGCACCCGGGTCCGGCTCGATCTTGGCGCGCAGGCGCTTGACGTGGACGTCCAGGGTCTTGGTGTCGCCGACGTAGTCGGCGCCCCAGACCCGGTCGATCAGCTGCATGCGCGTCAGCACGCGGCCCGCGTTGCGCAGCAGCATCTCCAGCAGGTCGAACTCCTTCAGCGGGAGGTCCACCTTGGCGCCGGCGACGGTGACCACGTGGCGGTCGACGTCCATCCGTACGGGGCCGGCCTCCAGCGCGGCCGGCGTGACCTCCTCCGGCTCGCCGCGGCGGCGCAGGACCGCGCGGATGCGGGCGACCAGCTCCCGCGAGGAGAAGGGCTTGGTGACGTAGTCGTCGGCTCCTATCTCCAGCCCGACGACCTTGTCGATCTCGCTGTCCTTGGCCGTCACCATGATGACGGGCACGTTGGAGCGGCCGCGCAGCTGCCGGCAGACCTCCGTGCCGGGCAGGCCGGGCAGCATCAGGTCGAGGAGGACGAGGTCGGCGCCGTTGCGCTCGAACTCGTCGAGCCCGTCGGGCCCGGTCGCGGCGATGGCGACCTCGAAGCCCTCCTTGCGGAGCATGTAGGACAGGGCGTCGCTGAAGGATTCCTCATCCTCGACGACGAGCACTCGGGTCACGGAAGGACCTCCGGGGCAGGAATGGCTGGCGTGGTTCTTTGGGGCGCGTGGTTCAGGCAGGGGTGGGGTGGCTTGATGCGGGGGCGGGCTCCGCGGCCGGGGCGGCCGCGGGTGCGGGTGCCGGAGCGGCTGCTTCCGGCAGGCGCAGGGTGAACGTGGAGCCCTGACCCTCGGAGCTCCATACGGACACCTCCCCGCCGTGTGAGGCCGCTACGTGCTTCACGATCGCAAGGCCGAGGCCGGTTCCTCCCGTGGCACGGGAGCGGGCCGGGTCCACGCGGTAGAAGCGCTCGAAGATGCGCTCGCGGTCCTTTTCCGGGATGCCGATGCCCTGGTCGGTCACGGCGATCTCGATCAAGTCTCCCCCGGGTGCCGCGACCCTGCGTCCGGCTATGCCGACGCGGGTGCGGGCGGGGCTGTAGTTGACGGCGTTCTCGACCAGGTTCCCGAGGGCCGCCGCGAGCTGGCCGCGGTTGCCCCAGACGCGCAGGTCGGCGGTGCCGCCCGCGGCCATGGTGATCTGCTTGGAGGACGCCGTGTGGCGGCAGCGGTCGATGGCCTCGGCCACGAGCGTGTCCACCCGTACGGGCTCCGCGTCCTCCAGCGGGTCGTCGTTCTGCACCCGGGAGAGGTCGATGAGCTCCTGTACGAGGTTGATCAGGCGGGTGGCCTCGATCTGCATGCGGCCGGCGAAGCGGCTGACCGCCTCGGGGTCGTCCGCGGCGTCCATGACGGCCTCGGACAGCAGGGAGATGGCGCCGACCGGCGTCTTCAGCTCGTGCGACACGTTCGCGACGAAGTCGCGCCGTACGGCCTCGATGCGACGGGCCTCGGTGAGGTCCTCGACCAGCAGCAGGACCAGGCGCGAGCCGAGCGGTGCGACGCGCGCCGAGACCGCGAGGGCCTCGCCGCGGCCGGTGCCGCGCCGGGGCAGGTCGAGCTCGACCTGGCGTATCTCCCCGTCCCGGCGGGTGTCGCGGGCCATGTGGAGCATGGGCTCGACGGCCAGTTTGCCGCCGCGCACCAGTCCGAGGGCGTACGCCGCCGAGCTGGCCTTGACCACCGCGTCGCCCTCGTCGAGCACGACGGCGGAGGAGCGGAGCACGGAGAGGACGGTGTCCACGCCGGGCGGGAGCACCGCGTTGATGTCGGGGCGCATGGAGCTCCGGGTGGGGCGGGCTTGGTCGCGCTCGCTCCAGCGGAACGCCAGCATCGCGATCACACCGGTGCAAAGACCGGCGATCGCTGCAGCTGCGGCGACCGCCGCGTTCACGTCCATGCCTCAAGGTTAAGCAGGCCCGACGGCACTTCCACAGCCGTTCGGGTGGCACCTCGAACACTCGTCGCCCAGAGTTCACCGTGGCGACGGGGTTGATTCACTTGTGATGCCGGAGTCGGACGCGTTTGCGCCCCACCGTGTCAACGTGGGGGCACGAGGCCGCCCCGGCCCGTCCCACACGGGCAGCAGAGGCAGTAGGCAAGAGAGGGACAACCCATGCGCGACGCGTACCACGAGGAACTGGACTCGATCGGGGAGGGCCTGGTCGAGATGGCCCGGCTCGTCGGTTCCGCGATCGGGCGGGCCACGACGTCCATGCTCGACGCCGACCTGAAGCTCGCCGAGAGCGTCATCGCCGCCGACCAGAAGGTGGACGACCTCCAGCACGACCTGGAGGCCCGCGCCATCGCACTGCTGGCCCGCCAGCAGCCGGTCGCCACCGACCTGCGCATCGTGGTGACCTCGCTGCGCATGTCCGCCGACCTGGAGCGCTCGGGCGACCTGGCCCAGCACGTGGCGAAGCTGGCGCGGCTGCGCTTCCCGGACACCGCCGTACCGCGGGACCTGCACGCCACCATCCTGGAGATGGGGCAGCTGGCGCAGCGCCTGATGGCGAAGGCGGCCGAGGTCATCATCACGAAGGACGTCGACCTGGCCCTCCAGCTGGAGCAGGACGACGACGAGATGGACCAGCTGCACCGCACGCTCTTCCAGCACCTGATGGACGACCGCTGGAAGCACGGCATCGAGACCGCGGTGGACGTGACCCTGCTGGGCCGCTACTACGAGCGCTTCGCGGACCACGCGGTGTCGGTGGCCAAGCGCGTGGTCTACCTGGTGACGGGCGAGCACGCGGACGAGCTGCAGACCCCGACGGTGGTCGACGGCGTCTGAGCCGTTCTGCTCCAGTGCGCCGTTGACGCGCCCGTACGGCTGGGCATGAATGAGGGCGAAGGCAGTACGACGCCACGCACGCCGCCTGCGAGGAGGATCCATGCCCGATTCCCCCGTCCCCATCACACCGGAGCACGAGCAGCCACAGCCGCGGCCCGAACCGCTGCGGCTCCCGCTGCTCGCGGCCTGCGGCTGCGGTTCGGGCTGCGGCTGCGGCTGCCAGTCCGGCGCGCCGTGCCAGTGCGGCGGCTGACCCCGCCGAACCGGCCCGGCGGCCCGGCCGTCACGGCACCAGGAGCAAGGAGAGGCCCCCTGCCCGCGGAGATCCGCGGGCAGGGGGCCTCTCGCCGTTGCCGGCCCTCGTGGCCGAGGTCCCGGGCCTACCGGAACACGCCGAGGCAGCCGTCGGGCCCGGCGGTGGCTTCACCCGAATGGAGCAACCCGACGTGCCACCCACATGGGTGAAGATCAGGCTGGCTAGTGCCCCAACCGCGGCAATCCGTGAAAGGGAAACCACATGCGCATTCGACGAACATTCGCCGCCGTCATCGCCACGGCAGCCCTCGCCGGGCTCGGCCTCGCGGGCGCAGCCACCGCTACCGCCGCCCCCACCACCCAGGCCGCCCCATCCTCCGTCACCCCGTCCGAGTGCAAGCAGGGCGGCGGAACGGCCGATCTGTCGAACAACGTCTGCAAGGGCGGCATGTACGACGGGCAGGCGGTCGACTGAGCCCCGCAAGACCCACGAAAATGCCTCCCACTCGCGCCATGAGCGCAGGTGGGAGGCATGATCGCAACGGCTACTTCTTCTTGCCCTGGTTCTTGACGGCCTCGATGGCGGCGGCCGCGGCGGCCGGGTCGAGGTAGGTGCCGCCCGGCTTGAGGGGCTTGAACTCGGCGTCCAGCTCGTAGGCGAGCGGGATGCCGGTCGGGATGTTCAGGCCCGCGATGTCGGCGTCGGAGATGCCGTCCAGGTGCTTGACCAGCGCGCGCAGGGAGTTGCCGTGTGCGGCGACCAGGACCGTGCGGCCCGCGAGGAGGTCCGGGACGATGCCGTCGTACCAGTACGGGAGCATGCGGACGACGACGTCCTTCAGGCACTCCGTCTTCGGGCGCAGCTCCGGCGGGATCGTGGAGTAGCGCGGGTCCTCGGACTGGGAGAACTCCGTCCCGTCCTCAAGGGCCGGAGGCGGGGTGTCGTACGAGCGGCGCCACAGCATGAACTGCTCCTCGCCGAACTCGGCGAGGGTCTGGGCCTTGTCCTTGCCCTGGAGCGCACCGTAGTGGCGCTCGTTCAGGCGCCAGGAGCGGTGGACCGGGATCCAGTGGCGGTCGGCGGCCTCCAGCGCGAGCTGGGCGGTGCGGATCGCGCGCTTCTGGAGGGACGTGTGGACCACGTCGGGCAGGAGGTCGGCGTCCTTCAGGAGTTCGCCACCGCGGACTGCCTCCTTCTCGCCCTTCTCGTTGAGATTGACGTCCACCCAGCCGGTGAACAGGTTCTTCGCGTTCCACTCGCTCTCGCCGTGGCGGAGGAGGATCAGCTTGTACGGTGCGTCGGCCATGCGTACGAGCCTAATGGACGCGCTGGCGCGCCCGCGCGCGCGTCCACGCCTCCGCCGAGGAGCCGCCGATTGACGGTGCGCGTCAATCCGGTGGCCTTCGCGGACTCCCGGTCGTAGGGTGCGGTGAGCAGGAGAGACACTTACACCACCGGGGGGAATCCATCATGTCGGTCGCCAGTCTCAGACGGGCGGCACGCGAGAGCGTGTCCGGCCTCCCCCGCGAGTTCTGGTGGCTGTGGACCAGCACCCTGGTGAACCGGCTCGGGGCTTTCGTCGCCACGTTCATGACCTTGTACCTGACCGTGGACCGGGGCTATTCGGCCTCCTTCGCGGGACTCGTGGTCGCCCTGCACGGGCTCGGCGGGGTCGTCTCCTCGCTCGGCGCGGGCGTGATGACCGACCGCCTCGGCCGGCGCCCCACGATGCTGGCGGCCCAGGCCTCGACGGCCTTCTCGGTGGCGCTGCTCGGCTTCATGGAGCACCCGGCGGCGATCGCGGCGGTGGCGCTGCTGGTCGGCCTGACCTCGAACGCCTCGCGCCCGGCGGTGCAGGCGATGATGGCGGACATCGTCCGCCCGGAGGACCGGGTCCGCGCCTTCGCGCTGAACTACTGGGCGATCAACCTCGGCTTCGCCGTCTCGGCGACGGTGGCGGGCTTCGTCGCCGAGTACAGCTACCTGGCCGGCTTCCTCGGCGAGGCCGCGCTCACGCTGCTCTGCGCGGTGCTCGTGTACGTGAAGCTGCCGGAGTCGCGGCCGGAGCGGACCGCCGCGGAGCGGACCGCCGCCGAGCCGGAGATCGGGCTCGGCACGGTGCTGCGGGACGGGCGCTTCATGGGCGTGGTCGGGCTGTCGTTCCTGATCTCGCTGATCTTCATGCAGGGGTCGTTCGGGCTGCCGCTGGCCATGGGCACGGGCGGGTTCTCCACCGGGGACTACGGCCTGGTCATCGCCGTGAACGGCGTGCTGATCGTGCTGCTCCAGATCCCGGTCACCCGGTTCATCGAGAAGGGCGATCCGCAGCAGCTGCTGGTGGTCTCCGCGCTGCTGGCCGGGTACGGGTTCGGGCTGACGGCCTTCGCCGGGTCGGTGTGGAGCCTGGGGCTGACGGTCGTCGTGTGGACGCTGGCCGAGATCATCAACTCGCCGACCCAGATGGGCCTGGTCGCGCGGCTCTCCCCGCTGCACGGCCGCGGCCGCTACCAGGGCATGTACACGATGTCCTGGGCGGTGGCCGCGCTGGTGGCCCCGCTGATGGCAGGAGCCATGATCGACCGGTGGGGCGCGGGCTGGCTCTGGGCGTCCATGGCGGTGCTGGGCACCGTGGCGGCCCTCGGGTACTGGCTGCTGATGCGGAACCTCGCCGAGAGCGAGCCGGCTCCCGGGTCCGTGGTCACGGCGTCGGCCGCCCCGGCCCCGGATCCGGCTCCGACCCCGCTGCCGTCCCCCGCCCCGGCCGCCGCCGAGGCGTAGCCCGTACGTACGGGACGCGCAGCGCTCAGGCCGACGCTACGACGGGTGCGACGCGACGGGGGGTGCGACTCTACGACGGCTGCGACGGCTGCGTCAGGTGCTTGAAGGCGTCCAGGTTGCGGGTCGACTCGCCGCGCGAGACCCGCCACTCGTACTCGCGCCGGATCGCGCCCGCGAAGCCGAGCTCCAGCAGGGTGTTGAACGCGCCGTCCGCCGCCTCCAGGACCGTGCCGAGCAGCTGGTCCAGGTCCTGCGGGGTGACGACCGACAGCGGGAGCCGGGCCGTCAGGTAGACGTCGCCGAGCGGGTCGACCGCGTAGGCCATCCCGTACAGCTTGAGGTTGCGCTCCAGCAGCCAGCGGTGGACGCCGGCCTCGTTCTCGTCGGGGTGGCGGATCACGAAGGCGTTGACCGACAGGGAGTGCCGGCCGACCCGCAGCGCACAGGTCGTGGACAGCTTGCGCGTGCCGGGGAGCTGGACGACGTAGGAACCGGGCTCGGGGCTCTCCCAGCCCAGTCCGGCCTCGGTCAGCGTGCTCTCGATGATCGCGGCGGTGTCAGCCATGGTGGGAGCGTACGCGACGGCGGTGATCATGCATCGCCGCGGTGTACACGTCCGCCGTGCCGCTCGCCGCCGTGTCCCAGCCGAAGAACTGCGCGTGCCGCGCCGCCTCGGCGCCCATCCGGTCCGCGAGCCCCGGCTCGTCCACGAAGCGCCGCAGCTCGCGCGCGTAGTCCACCGGATCGTGCCCGGGTACGAGGATCCCCGTCACCCCGTCGTTGACGGCTACGGGCAGCCCGCCGACCGCGGCGGCCAGTACGGGCGTGCCGGTGGCCTGGGCCTCGATCGCGACGAGCCCGAAGGACTCGCTGTACGAGGGCATGACCAACACGGACGCCGCCCGGAACCAGTCGGCGAGGGCGTCCTGGCGGACCGGCGGGTGGAAGTGGACGATGTCGGCGATGCCCAGCTTCGCGGCCAGCTTCTGGAGCCCCTCCGGCTTGGCGAGCCCGCTGCCGCTGGGCCCGCCGACGACCGGGACGCACAGGCGCCGGCGCAGCGTCGGGTCGCGGTCGACGAGCTCGGCCACGGCGCGCAGCAGGATGTCGGGGGCCTTGAGCGGCTGGATGCGGCCCGCGAAGAGCGGGATGACGGCGTCCTGCGGCAGGCCGAGGCGGGCGCGGGCCGCGGCCCGGCCGTCACCCGCGGTGAAGCGGTCGAGGTTCACGCCGGGGTGGACGACGGCCACCTTGCCGGGGTCGGCCTCGTAGTGGCGGACGAGCTCGTCGGCCTCTTCGGTGGTGTTCGCGATGAGCCGGTCGGCGGCGGCCACGATCTGGGTCTCGCCGATGACGCGGGCGGCGGGCTCGGGGGTGTCGCCCTCGGCGAGCGCGGCGTTCTTGACCTTGGCCATCGTGTGCATGGCGTGGACGAGGGGGACGCCCCAGCGCTCGGCGGCGAGCCAGCCCACGTGGCCGGAGAGCCAGTAGTGGGAGTGGACGAGGTCGTAGTAGCCGGGGCGGTGGCCGGCCCAGGCCTGCATGACGCCGTGGGTGAAGGCGCACAGCTGGGCCGGGAGCTCCTCCTTGGCGAGGCCTTCGTACGGGCCCGCGTCCACGTGCCGTACGAGGACCCCGGGGGCCAGCTCGACCACGGGCGGCAGGCCGCCCTCGGTGGCGCGGGTGAAGATCTCGACCTCGATGTTGATCGCGGCCAGGCGCTTGGCCAGCTCCACGATGTAGACGTTCATGCCGCCGGCGTCGCCGGTGCCCGGCTGGTGCAGCGGCGAGGTGTGCACGCTGAGCATGGCCACGCGGCGCGGCCTGCGGTGGTGGCCGACGGCCGGCAGGCGCAGGCGCGGCGGGTCGAGGCGGGTGCCGCGGGCGGCGGCGATACGACCGCCGAGGCTGCCGCCGAGGCGGGACACGTACTGGCTCAAGGGAGCAGTTCCTCTCGCTCGGACGACACTCGGACGGCGCACGGTGGAGCGGGTGGACCACCGTGCGGGGCGCGGACGGGACACGGACAGGGCATGACGGAAGGAGCGCACGGGGCGCCCTTCAAGGAGTGCAACCCGGATGGCCGCGTCCCGCATTCCGGGGGAGCGTGCATTTTTCCCCGGCGTTTGCGCGGAGGGCCTGTCCGGGGGACGGATTCCGTCAGGTGGGGGCCCTCCGCTTACCCTCGGCGCATGTCCTCCCGCTCCGCCGCCCCGCCCCCGCGCCGCCCCGTGGGCACGGTGACGCGCGGGACGACGAACCCGAACCGGCTGCGCCGCATGGACCGCTGGATCGCGGCCACGCACGGGCCGGCGCTGCGGCGCGCGCAGGCCCCGGTCGCGGTGGACCTCGGCTACGGGGCGGCGCCGTGGACGGCGGTGGAGCTGCTGGCCCGGCTGCGGGAAGCGGCGCCGCGGGTGCGCGTGGTCGGAATCGAGATCGAGCCGGCCCGGGTCGCGGGGGCCAAGCCGTACGAGCGCGAAGGGCTCTGCTTCCGGCACGGCGGCTTCGAGGTGCCGCTGGAGGGCGGGGTCCGCCCGGCGCTGATCCGCGCGGCGAACGTACTGCGCCAGTACGACGAGGAGCAGGTCGCGGCGGTGTGGGAGCGGCTGTGCGCCCGGCTGGCCCCGGACGGGCTGCTCGTCGAGGGCACCTGTGACGAGATCGGGCGGCGCCACGTGTGGGTGGCGCTCGGGCCCGAGGGGGCGCGCACGGTCACGTTCGCCACCCGGCTGGGCTCCCTGGAGCGCCCCTCGGACCTGGCGGAGCGGCTGCCGAAGGCGCTGATCCACCGCAACGTTCCGGGGGAACCGGTGCACGCGTTCCTGCGCGACTTCGACCGGGCGTGGGCGGCGGCCGCCCCGTACGCCTCGTACGGGGCGCGGCAGCGCTGGATCCGGACGGCGCGGGCGCTGGCCGCGGACTGGCCGCTGGCGGACGGTCCGCGGCGGTGGCGGCAGGGGGAACTGACGGTGCGCTGGGAGGCGTTGCGCCCGGCGGGGTGAATGTGGCGCGGCGGGGAACCGGTTGCCGGGGTGGCCCGTTGAGTCGTCGGGGACGGGTATGGGGGACTGGGAGGGGCCGGCCCCGTGGCCGGAGCCAAGATCGGGACGCCCATCCGTGAGGGTGTTGGAATTCACCCACTCGTGGCACCATCCCGAAGGCAGAGCAAAGTTACTGATGAATAGTCAGATCTGATACGGGATCCGACTCGGGGCACCTTGGGGGGACCATGGGGACCGTGGAGCGAAGGCGGCGGGGCGCGTCCGCTCTCACGCTGCTGTGCGCGACCGCACTGCTGGCGGTGTCGGCCATGACGGGCGTGGCACAGGCCGCGCCGATGCCCGAGCCCGGCGCCAAGTCCCTTGAGCAGGTGCGCCAGGAGATCGACGAGCTGTACCGCCAGGCGGGCACGGCGACCGACGCGTACAACCTCGCGGAGAGCGAGGCCAAGGCGCAGTCCGCCAAGATCGTCGAGATCGCGAAGCAGGTGGTGGCCGGCCAGGACCGGATCACGGCCCTGAAGAACCGCGCGGGGGCCGCCGCGCGCGCCCAGTACCGCTCGGGCGGGATGCCGGCCGGCGCGCGGCTGGCCCTGAGCGGCACCCCGAGCCAGTTCCTCGACGGGGCGGACCGGATCCGCCAGGGCGAGAAGGCCACCACCGACCTGCTCTCCGAAATGAACCGCACGCAGAGCGACTTGCAGCAGTACGCGAAGGACGCGAGCGCGCAGTGGGAGAAGCTCGAAGCCAACCGGATCAAGCAGGAGAACGCGAAGAAGCAGATCGAGGAGAAGATCAAGTCGGCGGAGTCGCTGGAGAGCAAGCTGGAGGCCGAGGAGAAGGCCCGGCTGATCCAGCTGGAGCAGGAAGCGCAGTACAAGGCGCAGACGGCCTGGCTCTCGTCGGGCGTGCTCAAGGAGCTCAACAGCTCGGCTTCCGAGTCGGGGAAGAAGGCGGTCCGGTACGCCACGGCCCAGATGGGCAAGCCGTACGTGTGGGGCGCCGAGGGCCCGGACTCCTTCGACTGCTCCGGCCTGACCTCGCAGGCCTGGCGGGCGGCGGGCAAGGGCATCCCGCGCACCTCGCAGGAGCAGCTGCGGCTGCTGCCGAAGGTCGCGATCAAGGACATGCGGCCGGGTGACCTGATCATCTACTTCGACGACGCGAGCCACGTCGGGATGTACGTGGGCGACGGCGCGATGGTCCACGCCCCCCGCCCGGGCCGCAGCGTCACCCTGGCCGGAGCCGGCTCGATGCCGATCAAGGCAGTGGTCCGCCCCGACGCGTGATCGCGGCCCTGCCGGGAGGGAACCCCGCGGGGCCCGGCGGCGTCTCGCTGGGCGGGACGGCGATCGCCGTCTCCGTGACGTTTCTCATTCAGTGGGCACTCAGTGAGGCGGACTTTCCCCCGCGATAGCGGCATATGACAGCGGCCCTGGCCCGGAGCGGCATTACGCTCCCGGGCCACCGCCCGCTAGGGTCTGCCGGACGCACCCTCGGGGGGAGGGAAGGAACCGGAGACGATGGCCGTACCCGTACCGCGGCAGAGGGACACCCCCGCCACGGAGAGCGCTCAGGCAAACCCGCAGGCAGACCCGCCGGCAGCCGCGCACGTCCCCGCCGCGCACGCCACCGCACCCCAGGCGTCCCTGACCCTGCTGGTGATCGAGGACGACCCCGGGGGCGGGCTCACCGTCCCCGAGATCCTCGACGCCGACCGCCACCGCATCCGGCTCCGCACCGCCCGCAACCTGACCGAGGCCGCGCGCCTGCTCACCCACGACGTGCACTGCATCCTGCTCGACCTCTCCCTCCCGGCCGCCGGATCCACCACGGCGGGCGGCGCCCGCACCGCCGTCGTCGACCAGCTGGACACCCTGCGCGAGGTGCTGCGGATCGCGCCCCGCCACGCCGTCCTCGTGCTGACCGCCGAGGCCGACGCCGAGCGCGCCGCCGAGGCCGTGCGCGTCGGCGCACAGGACTTCCTCTTCCGCGACGAGCTCGACGGCCGGCTGCTGAGCCGGGCCATCCGCTACGCGGTGGAGAGAAAACGGGCGGACATCGCCCAGTACAAGCTCGCAGAATCGAAACTTCGGGCCCAGGAGAACGCCCGCCTGGAGCGGGGGCTGTTGCCCAACCCGCTCCTCGAAGGCTCCGACCTCCGTTTCGCCGCCCGCTACCGGCCCGGCCGCAGCCGCGCCCTCCTCGGCGGGGACTTCTACGACACCGTCCGCACGCCCGACGGCACCGTCCACGCCATGATCGGCGACGTCTGCGGCCACGGCCCCGACGAGGCCGCCCTCGGGGTCGAGCTCCGCATCGCCTGGCGCGCCCTGACCCTGGCCGGCCTGTGCGGCGATGACCTGCTGTCGACCCTTCAGGAGGTCCTGGAGGTGGAGCGCCCGGGCGACGAGATCTTCGCGACCCTGTGCACGGTGGACATCTCCCCCGACGGGCGCCGCGCCGGCCTGTGCCTGGCCGGCCATCCGGCCCCGCTGATATCCCGGCCGGGCCGCCGCGCGCAGCTCCTCCCGTACGAGAACAGCGGCCCGGCGCTCGGACTGCTGCCCAAGGCCCGCTGGCCGCGCCGCCAGGTCGAGCTGGGCGGCTCCTGGAGCCTGATGCTCTACACCGACGGGCTGATCGAGGGCCGCATCGGCGAGGGCAAGGAGCGGCTGGGGCAGGACGGGATGGTCGAGATGATCAACCGGCACCTCGACCGCGGGCTCACCGGGGAGGGCCTGCTGGAGGCCTCCGTCACCGAGGCCCGCCGCCTCAACGGCGGCGAGCTCACCGACGACGTGGCCGTGGTGCTGCTCTCCCGCGACGCGTCCTGAAGGGCCGGCGCCTGCGTCAGCGGCCGCCGTTGTACGGGCCGTACGGACCGTCGCTGCTGCTCCCGCCGCTGCGCCGGCCGCCCCGGCCGCCGCCCGAGACCTGCTTGAGGGCCGGGCGCACGTCGACGAAGAACACGATGGTGGCCACGAGGCCGGCGATCTCCAGGAACAGCATCCCCAGGAAGAAGTCCACCAGCACGGTGACCCCGAGGATGACCAGCCAGAACGTCTTGCTCTGCTTGTCCGCGGCGCGGTACGCGTCCTCCCGCGCCACCAGCGCGAGGACGAAGGCCACGACGGCGAGGGCCAGCATGGCGAACCCGAGCAACGGAAGCACTCCGTTATCGAACCCGTTCATCAACATCGCCTGACCGCCTTCTCACGCTCGCACGCCCGATGCCGCCTGCCTCCACGCTACCGGCAGAGCGGCTCTCTCAAACAACAACGGGCCGGACACCCCACTGGTGCCCGGCCCGCCTCACGCCATTCGATTCCCGTTCGGGATCAGCTCTCGTCACCGGCGGCGACGGTGGCCTTCTTCACGTTGTTCTTGCGCGTGGCGCCGCGCCGGGCGGCGGGCTTCTCCTCGGCCGGGGCGTCGGCGGCGACGGGCTCCTGCCCCGACTGCGGCTCCGACGCCTGCTCCGACTTCGGCTCGACGGCGACCGCGATGTCGACGATCTCCTCGGAGACCTCACCGCGCCAGGTCCGCACGGCCTGCTCACCGTGCTCGGCGACCTTGTCGTACGTCTCCTTGGCGCGCACCGCGTACTCGGCGGCCACGCCGACGCCGCGCAGCGCCAGGTCCTGCGCGCTCTCCCCGAGCTTCTTCGGGTCGATGGCGGTCAGCACCTCGGCGAACTTGGCGGTGACCGCCTCCTGCGCCTCGCGCGCCTTCTCCTGCACGATCTTCGGGTCGGTGTTCTTCACGGCCTCGATGCGCGCGGGGGCCTCGGCGCGCAGCTGCTCGATGAGCCCCGGCACCTTCTTGGCCTGCTGCACCGCGAGGTCGGCGGTGCCGGCGGCGAAGTAGAGCGGAGTCGGGTCGGTGAGGGTCTTCTTCAGGTCATCGGCGATGGCCATGGTGGTTGGTCCTCCCGGATCACAGGTCAGTTCGTTGGGTGCATCGCGTCGTCCCCGCCGGGCGGGTCGGACGGATCGGCCGGCTCGGCCTCGGCCGCGTTCTCCTTGCGGAACGAGTCGTAGATCTGGAGCAGCACCTGCTTCTGCCGCTCGTTGATGGACGGGTCGCCGAGTATGACGGCCCGCGTCTCCACCTCGTCGCGATCGCGCTCGTCGAGGATCCCGGCCTGCACGTACAGCGTCTCCGCGGAGATCCGCAGCGCCTTGGCCAGCTGCTGGAGGATGTCCGCGCTCGGCTTGCGCAGCCCGCGCTCGATCTGGCTCAGGTACGGATTCGACACCCCCGCCGCGTCGGCCAGCTGCCGCAGCGAGAGCTGGGCCTGCCGCCGCTGCTCGCGGAGGTATTCGCCGAGATTTCCGACGTTGAGCGATGCCATGCCCCGATCCTGCCGCACCTTGCTAACTATTGCAAGCAGCTGCTTGCAAAATCACCCACGTGCCGGGGACTCCTCGAAACCGGCGCCGGCGGCCGGGCCGTTCCTGACCGGCCGCGTGAGGATCTTGGCGACGCACGCCGGGACGGCCGCGCCCGGCTCATGGCTGCGCGCCCGGTACGCGCTCGGGCTCTCGCCGACCAGCTCGGTGAAACGGGAGCTGAAGGACCCCAGGGAGGTGCAGCCGACCTCGAAGCAGACCTGAGTGACGCTCAGGTCCCCGCGCCGCAGCAGCGCCTTGGCGCGCTCCACGCGCCGGGTCATGAGGTAGCTGTACGGGGTCTCCCCGAAGGCGGCCCGGAAACTGCGCGAGAAGTGCCCGGGCGACATCAGGGCGACGCCCGCCAGCTCGGCCACGTCGAGGGGCCGCGCGTACT
Source organism: Streptomyces vinaceus (assembly GCF_008704935.1). Taxonomy (NCBI): domain Bacteria; kingdom Bacillati; phylum Actinomycetota; class Actinomycetes; order Kitasatosporales; family Streptomycetaceae; genus Streptomyces; species Streptomyces vinaceus. Next base: position 4,073,195 of record NZ_CP023692.1, on the reverse strand, counting down.
CCCGGTCCATCATGTCCCGGGCCCGCCGCAGCCGTCTGAGGTCGTCGAGCGTCACCCCGCCAGCGTACGCGCCCCCGCCGAACCCCCGACGAACCCCGGCCGACTCACCGGCCCCGCACCCGTGTTGTCCGTACGCTCAGGACCCCTCAGGCCGCGCGGGTGCCGATGGCCAGGGTGGCGTAGAGCTCCTCCGAGGTGGCGGCCCGGACCGCCAGGCCCGCCGCCGAGAGCGCCGAGGCCGTACGGGGGGACTGGCGGGCGCTCGTCTCGATCAGCAGGCGGCCGCCCGGGGCCAGCCACGGCAGGGCCCCCGCCGCGACCCGGCGGTGGATGTCCAGGCCGTCCGGGCCGCCGTCCAGCGAGGTCAGCGGCTCGTGCTCGCGGGCCTCCGCCGGGAGCAGCCCGATCTCCTCGCTCGGTACGTACGGGGCGTTGACCAGCAGCAGGTCCACCCGCCCGCGCAGCGAGTCGGGCAGCGCCGCGTACAGGTCGCCCTCGTGGACCCGCCCGCCGTAGGGGGCCACGTTCAGCCGCGCGTACTCCAGCGCCGCCGGGTCGATGTCCGCCGCGTGCAGCTCCACCCGGGCCCCCAGCTGCGCCGCCACCGCCGCGCCCAGCGCGCCGACCCCGCAGCACAGGTCCAGTACGACCGCGTCCGGGCGGCCCAGGGACACCGCCTCGTGCACCAGGAACTCGGTGCGCCGCCGCGGTACGAACGCCCCCGCGCCCACGCGCATGCGCAGCCCGCAGAACTCCGCCCAGCCCACGACGTGCTCCAGCGGTTCACCGGCCGCCCGGCGGGCCACCAGGTCCGCCAGGTGCGCTTCGTCCTCGGCGGCGGCCGTCAGCAGCTCCGCCTCCTCCTCCGCGAAGACGCAGCCCGCCGCCCGCAGGGTTTCCACCATCGAACTCACTTGATTCCGTCTCTCTCAGAAGATGTCCGGGCACCACGGGCGGCGCGCCGTGCGGAACACCGCGTCCGCGAGCGCCAGCGCCCCCGGCCGCTCCTCCACGATCCGCCCGAGCGCGCCGAGCCGCTGCGCCGACTCGTCGCCGAGGTACAGGGAGCCCAGCGCCGACGCGTCGAGCCGCAGGTCGGCCGGCTCCCGCGTGACCGCGCACTCCCCCGTGCCCGCGTCCAGACGGTAGCGCCCGGCGGCCGGACCGCCCGGGTCCGCCACCTCCAGCACGAGCACCCCGGGTACGGCGTACGTCCGCGCGCCCAGCGCCCGTACGACGTCCAGGACGCGCACCCACAGGAAGTCCGAGGCCGTCACGACCGCGGCCGCGCGCGGGTCGGGCAGCAGCTGGGCGACGAGATCGTCGGGGGCGCGGAAGCCGGTGCGCACCTTCAGCACCCAGTCGATCGAGCACAGGAAGTGCCACAGCGCGCGCTGCGCCTGCGGCGTGACCGCGATCAGGTCCTTGACCTGCACGGTGTTCAGCGGGACCTTCGCGTCCGTCCAGTGGTCGTCGGACGCGTACGCGACGAGGCCGGCCGGCTCGCCCTGCGCCGTCCGGTACACCGCGTAGAACCTGTCCTTGTAAGGGCGGCCGGACAACTCCTCCAGCCCGGTGGCAAGGCCCCACCAGCGGGCGTCCCGGCCGACCGCGCCGGGCAGGACGGCGCGCAGCGCCTCGTGCAGGGCGGGGCCGATCGCGCGCGCCGCGGCCGCGTCCACCAGCTCGATCCGGCCGCCGTCCGCGGGCCCCGACCAGCGGCGGTCCAGCCCGGCGCGGCTCACGTCGATCTCCCACTCGACGACCGAGGCGGCGGGCCCGTACCCGTACCGCCCGTAGATCGGGTACTCGGCGGCGATCAGCGTGGACACGACGTCGCCGCGCTCCCGCGCGGCCGCCAGCCCGTCGGCCATCATCCGGGTCAGCAGCCCGCGCCGGCGGTGCGTGGGCAGCACCGTCACGTTGGTGACGGCGCTCGCGGGCACGCGCGCCCCGCCCGGGACGGTCAGCTCCTGGGCGAAGGAGCGGAAGGTGGCCACGCAGCGGCCGGTGGAGGCGTCGAAGGCGCCCAGGGTGCGGGCGAAGTCGATGTGCTTGGCCCGGTGGGCGAGGTCGGACTCGGTGACGCGTTCGGGGCGCAGGAAGCCGGTGTTCACGGCTCCGAGCCACTCGGCAAGTTCGGATTCGGCGATCGGCCGCACGTCAGCACTCATAGCCGGCCACGCTAACCGCAGGCCCGGCCGCCGTCGCGCGAATTATCCGCGCGCACGTACGGCCCGCCGACGGGCGCGGCGCGGGCGGGCCGGCCGCCTTGCACCGGCACGGCTGCCGGCTACGCCGTCAGGTCGGCCGACTACGCCAGCAGGTCGTCCACCTGTGCCTCGCCCTCCCGGTAGCGGCGGGTGATCTCCGTGCTGCAGTCGTCCGCCGTGCGCTGCAACTGCTGCCTGCGCCGGGAGACCTGCTGTTCGTACCGCACCAACCGGGCCATCGCCTCGTGCAGTTCGCCGTCGGTACGGGCCACCAGGTCCGACAGCTCCACGTCCGAGAGCATCTCCGCCGCCAGCAGCCGGAACTCCTCGCTGTGCGGGGTGCACAGCGTGACGTGCCGGGCGGAGGCGCTGCGGCTGGAGGGCGCGTCGGCGAGGATCTCCGAGAGCCGGTCCACCACCGGCGGCTCGGGGGTCACCGGCGCCTGCGGGTCGCTGCGCCGCGCCAGTTCGGCCCGCAGGATGTCGATCCGGCCCTGGAGCAGTCTGCGTACGTAGCTCAGATCGGCCTCGTCACGCTGCGCTTCGCGGCGCAGCGTACGGAGCTCCGGCAGTCCGAGCGTGGTAGCGGGCGTGGTCGGCGCCTGCTCCCCGCCGGTGCGCTGCGCGGGCGGCCGGACCGCGCCCGCGGGTGATGCCGGTACGGGTGAAGCAGGTACGGAGGTACCAGAAGTATTCATGTGAACGTGTCCGTCCCCTCGACGGGTGCATGGGGTCTCTCCCGGCCCGTGGGACCGGGGAGAGCACCGCCTGCGTGCATCGTGCCACTCTCCGTGGTGCGAGTGCGGTCCCACTCCACCCGATCGGCCCCTGATGGGTGCACGCCTGATACACAGGTGGTATGCGAGCAGTGGTGCAGAGGGTGGACGGCGCGAGCGTCGTCGTGGCGGGCGAGACCGTGGGCGAGATCGTCGGCGAGGGGCTGTGCGTACTGGTGGGGGTGACCCACGACGACACCCCGGAGAAGGCGGCGCAGCTGGCGCGCAAGCTGTGGTCCGTACGGATCCTGGAGGCGGAGAAGTCCTGCAGCGACGTGAACGCGCCGCTGCTGGTGATCTCCCAGTTCACGCTCTACGGGGACGCCCGCAAGGGCCGGCGCCCCACCTGGAACGCGGCGGCGCCGGGCGGGGTCGCGGAGCCGCTGGTCGACGAGGTCGTCGCGCAGCTGCGGGCGCTGGGGGCGACGGTGGAGACGGGTCGGTTCGGTGCGGACATGCGCGTCTCGCTGACCAACCACGGCCCGTTCACCATCGTCATCGACATCTAGGCACCGCCGTCACGGCGCTACGACGACCTCCTGCGCGGCAGCCGTGTTGCCCGCCAGCAGCGGGGCGTCGACCGGCACGTTCCGCTTGACCAGCGCGAGCGCGATCGGGCCGAGCTCGTGGTGGCGGACCGCCGTGGTCACGAAGCCCAGCTGGCGGCCCTCCTCGCCGTCGGCGGCCAGCCGGACCGGCGTGCCGTGCGCCGGGAGCAGCACCTCGGACCCGTCCAGGTGCAGGAAGACCAGGCGGCGCGGGGGCTTCCCCAGGTTGTGGACGCGGGCCACCGTCTCCTGGCCGCGGTAGCAGCCCTTCTGGAGGTGCACGGCCGTACCGATCCAGCCCAGCTCGTGCGGGATGGTGCGGTGGTCGGTCTCCTGGCCGAGCCGCGGCCGGTGCGCCTCGACGCGCAGCGCCTCGTACGCGAGGAGCCCGGCGGCGGGGCCGTGGGCGGCGGCGAAGGCCTCCAGCTCGGCGCGGGGCAGGAAGACGTCGCGGCCGTACGGGGTCTCCCGTACGGCGTGCTCCTTGGCGACCTCGGCGATGGAGCCGGCCGGCAGGTGGACGACGGCGAAGTCGGCCGTGCGGTCGGCGACTTCGACGCGGTAGAAGAACTTCATCGACTCCAGGTAGGCGATGAGCGCCTCCTGGGTGCCGGGCTCCACGTGCGCCCACACGGTCTCGCCGTCGTCGACGAGGTAGAGCGCGTGCTCGATGTGGCCGTTGGCGGAGAGGATCAGCGCCTCGGTGGCCTGACCGGGCGGGAGTTCCGTCAGGTGCTGGGTGAGCAGCAGGTGCAGCCAGCTCAGCCGCTCCGGTCCGGTGACGGTGACGACTCCGCGGTGCGAGAGGTCGACGAAACCGCGGCCTGCGGCGAGTGCGCGCTGTTCGCCGTACAGCTCTCCGTAGTGGGCGGCGACGCCCTCGTCGCGGCCTTCGGCCGGTACGGCGCCGGGGAGATGGAGCAAGGGGCTGCTGGTCATGCCACCAAGCCTACGACGGGGCGTCCTGGTGCTTGGCGGCGCACTTCTTGCAGAGCCCGAAGATCGCGAAGTGCTTCATGTCGGTCTCGAAACCGAAGGTGGCGCGCAGCTTCGCGGTGAACTCGGCGGCGATGTCCACGTCCGCCTCGATCACGTCGGTGCACTCGCGGCAGACCAGGTGGATGTGGTGGTGCCGGTCGGCGAGGTGGTACGTGGGGGCCCCGTGCCCGAGGTGGGCGTGCGAGACCAGCTTCAGCTCCTCCAGGAGCTCCAGCGTGCGGTAGACGGTGGAGATGTTGACCCCGGAGGCGGTCTTGCGCACCTGGGCGAGGATCTCGTCCGGCGTCGCGTGCTCCAGGCTGTCGACGGCTTCCAGCACGAGCTGGCGCTGCGGGGTCAGCCGGTATCCGCGCTGCCGCAGGTCGGTCTTCCAGTCGGCACTCTCGGTGTCTCCGATGCTCCCCACCCGGCCAGTGTAAGCGCGTGAAGGGGACCGCGGGCCGAGCCCGCGGTCCCCTTTCCGGTGCGATCGGCCGGCGCGGCGATCAGCGGAAGAAGGCGATGCCGTCATCCGGCATGTCCGGGAGGTTGCGCGCCATCTCGGCGACCTCTTCCGGGGTGACGACCTTCTTGAGCTGGGCCGACATGTACGGGCGCAGCTCGACGTCGGGGGTGGCCTTCTCGCCGACCCACATCAGGTCGCTCTTGACGTAGCCGTAGAGCCGCTTGCCGCCGCTGTACGGGCCGGAGGCGGCGGTCCGCGCCACGGCGTCCGTGACCAGGTCGATCTGCGGCTTCTGGTCGGCGAGCTCGCCGTACCAGACCTCGACGACGCCCTGGTCGCGGACCATGACGACCTCGACCTTGCGGTCCTTGTCGATGCGCCAGTAGCCGGACTCGGACTCCAGCGGCCGCACCTTGTTGCCCTCGGCGTCGAGGACCCAGCTGTGGGAGGTGTACTCCAGGAAGTCCCGGCCGTCGTGGCTGAAGACGACTTCCTGGCCGAAGTTGCACTTCTCTTCGCCGGGGAAGTCGAAGACGCCCGCGCCCTCCCAGGTACCGAGGAGGAAGGCGAGGGGGACGAGGCCCGGGTTCAGGTCGGACGGGATCTGGATCATGTGTGGCTGCTCAGGCGATCTGTGGGAGGGGTTCCGGGTCCGGAAGGGCGGCCGATCGGGCGATCAGCGCTGGCCCTGGTACAGCTTCTTCACTGCGAGGCCGGTGAAGGCGAGCACGCCGACGCAGACCAGGACCAGCAGGGAGGTGAAGAATGCCTCAAGCACGGGGTGCTCCTCGAAGTGATGTGGGCGTGTACGGGGCCGGTCCCCAAGCCTACTGGCCCGGGGACCGGTGCACTCCGTGAGGTAGGCCGCACGGCCGTTTCCGCCCGTGATCGGTCAGCTCAGCAGCTGGCTCTGCAGGATCACCGTCTGGTGGAAGGGAACGGTGGCCACCTCGCCCTTGCGGGTCTGGATGATCACGCTCAGGACGTCACCCGCTTCGATGCACCCGAGTTTGGTCTGCTCGTCGCCGTTGGCGGGCCCGGGCTCCTTGAACAGGCTGACGCCCTCGGGGCGCTTCGCACCCTGTTCCTGCTTGCTCACGACGTCCCGCCAGGACAGGTCCATCTCCAGGACCGGCGCCCCGGCCAGCTGCATGTTGGTGCTGCAGCCGGCGAAGGCGTCGACGAAGCCCTCGGCGTGGAAACGCAGCAGGTAGGCGTGCGTGCGCGTGCCGTCCGCGGTGGTCCAGCCGCGCCCGGTGAGCTGGCGCAGTCCCTCGTACTCCAGGTACTCCTTCAGCTTGGCCCGGCGGTCGGGCGCGTACTCCGCCAGGAAGGCGTCGACCGACACACTCCCGTCCTTGTCCGGCTTGACCGCGTCGTCCGGCCGGGCGCCCTCGGGGGCCGGCAGCAGCAGCCCGGTCAGCGGCACGTAGTGCGTGCCGGGGCGGTTGTCCGGGCCCTTGGCCAGCGGGGCGCCGACGGGCAGGGCGGGCCTGGACAGCGTCGGGTACGTCCAGCGGCCGTCGCCGAGCGTCGACAGGCCGGGCACGTGGGTGCGCTCGGCCCGGCTGATCCCGTACGCGACCCCGGTGCCGACGGCGGCGAAAACGAGGACGGCGGCCGTCCAGCGCAGCGCGGCGAACAGCTTGCGGCGTTCCTTGGGGGCGGCCGGGTCCGGCGTCCCGGCGTCGACGTGTTCCGGCACGGCCTCCGGCGTGATCGCCGGCGCGGTCTCCGGCGCGGAGACGGTCCCGGACGCTGCTGCGGTCTCGGTCGCCGGAGCGGTTCCGGCGGTGTTCTGCTCGGTCACACGGACTCCCCGGGGGCCTTCAGGTGGTTCAGCTGCTGCTTGAACAGGTCCGCGACCTCGGTCACGGAGAACTGCGGGATCCCGTACGCCCGGAAGTCCACGAGGACGTCGCCCTGGACGGCGACGCAGTCGATCGTGTCGATCTTCTCCTTGTCCTTCGCGTCCGGGTCGCCGATCTTCTGCAGGGCGCACTTGGCGTCGGGGAAACCGTCCACCTTCGGCGCCTCGCGGTCGTCGCCGAGCAGGTCGAGGACCTTCTTGCCGACCTCGGAGAACTTGGCGAGCGCGGAGGGGTCGGCCTGCGTGAGGCGGACCTCCGCGACCAGCCCCAGGTGGTCCTTGCTGTAGCTGCGGCCGGCCATGCCCTTGAGCTTCAGGTCGGCGAGGGCCTTGTCCCGCTGCTCCCGCTGGGGGCCGGAGAGACCGGACCGGGCCTCCTTGAGGTCCTCAATCGCCCGCTCGCCGGAGACGTAGAAGTCGTTGCCGTCGACGGCGATGTCCGGGCCGAGGCTGTAGTTCACCGGCAGCGGCATCAGCTTTCCGGTGAGCTCGTTCGACGGCACGGACGGGACCGGCTCCGGCGAAGAGCTGGGCGTGGGGCCCGCGGCGATCCAGTACCGCGTCGGGGCGCTGCGGTCGGCATCGGCGATCGCGGCGGACGCCCAGAGCGCGCCCCCGGCGAGGACGGCCAAGGCGACGGCGCCCGCGGCCAGGGCCGCGGCCTTGCGGCGGTTCACCGGGCGCTTCGGCGGCGCGGTCGGCCCGGCCGCGGCATCGGTGGGCTGGTCGTTCTGCTGGTCCTTCTGCTGGTCGTTCTGCTGGTCGTTCACAGGCGCTCCCACTGCCGCTTGGCCAGCTCGACGACCGTGTTCTCGTCGATGGTGCCGCGGTTGTTCGTGTACTCGATCTCCATCACGATGTCGCCGCGGCGGGCGACGACCCGGGCCGAGCGGGTCGGGTAGTAGCCGGGCTTCTCGTGGGTCCGGGAGTCGATCCAGACGTGCCCGTAGGCCGCCGGCACACCCGCCAGGTCCTTGCCCGGATTGCCCGCGTACTCCTCGGTCCCGAGGTAGCCGTTGTCGTCCTGGTAGGCGATGGCCCCCGAGCGGTCGGCGAACTGGAACAGCTCGACCGAGACGTAGTTCGTATCGTTCTCGAACCACCGGCGGGCGGCGATCCGCCGGATGCCGTTGCGGAGCTGGAAGCCGAGGCCCTGGTTGGGGTGCTCGTAGTAGCGCGCCGAGAACTCGTCCGGTGACTCGTAGCCCGATGCGGCGACCTTCGCCCCGGACGGGGCCTCGATCAGCATCTTGGCCAGGTCGTCGTCCGTCTTGTGCCAGCGGTTGGCGTTGATCGAGCGCGTGCTCGTCGACTCGTTCGGAGCCTGCGGCTTCGGCTGGGCGATCTCCTGCTGCGCCAGCGGTGGCAGGGGCGTGGGCTCGCGGTCGTACTGGATCGCGTAGCCGGTGACCGTGCCCGCGAGCACGCCGAGTGCGACGGCGCCGGCGATCAGGAGGACCGTACGGCGGCCGCCGCGTCGGCGGCGCGTTCCGGTCTCCTCCCCTTCCGGCCGGTCAGGGATGGTCTGTGCGTGTTCCAAGGAGGTCCCCCCGCAGGACATGGGGCATCGGGCGATCACCCGTGCACAGCCATGACCTGTAGAAGAGAGGGCCGGTTGTACGCGTGCTTATTACATTCTTATCTCGCGAGGTCGTCAGTCCTCGTGGCGCCGCTTTCCGTCCAGTTCGTCCCACCACTCGTCGGACTTCGGGTCCCCCGAGGGGTCGTCCCACCAGCGGTCGTCGGGGCCGCGCCGGTTCGCGATCATCGCGGCGACCGGCGGGATGACCATGGCGACCACGCACAGGGCCACGGCCGCCTCGACCGAGAACAGCCGCACGAAGGACCAGGCGGATACGAAGAGGAAGATGCATCCGCCCATGAGGACGAAGTAGACGCGGCGCCGCCGGGCGTACATGCCTCCAGGGTAGGGCCGGAGGGGGACACCGCGCAGGGTCGCGACGGCACGAAGGGCCGCACCCCGTTCCAGTGGCGTCCAACCCCCTGGGGTGCGGCCCTTCGGCCGGTCATGTCAGGCGTGCGGTGCTCAGACCGCGATCGCCACGTCCGTCACGCCGCCGGCCTCGGCCACGACCACGGCGCGGTCCGCCTGGGCGCCGGGAACCAGCGCGCGCAGGGTCCACGAACCGGTCGCCGCGTAGAAGCGGAACTGGCCGGTCGCCGACGTCGGGACCTCGGCCGTGAACTCGCCGGTCGAGTCGAGCAGGCGCACGTACCCGCTGACGGGCTCGCCGTCCTTGGTCACCTGGCCCTGGATGGCGGTCTCACCGGGCTTGAGCGTGGCGAGGTCGGGCCCGCCGATCTGTGCTCCACACATGTTTCTCTGTCCTGTCCTGGAGAGGTCGTACGGTCTACGGGGCGGGCGTCGCGTACCCGGCGGGACTACTTGTTGGCGCCGAGCTCGATCGGCACGCCGACCAGGGAGCCGTACTCGGTCCAGGAGCCGTCGTAGTTCTTGACGTTCTCCTGGCCCAGGAGCTCGTGCAGCACGAACCAGGTCAGCGCGGAGCGCTCACCGATGCGGCAGTACGCGATGGTGTCCTTCGCCAGGTCGACCTGCTCGGCCTGGTAGAGGGCCGTGAGCTCCTCGTCGGACTTGAACGTGCCGTCGTCGTTGGCGTTCTTCGACCACGGGATGTTGCGGGCGCTCGGCACGTGGCCGGGGCGCTGCGACTGCTCCTGCGGGAGGTGCGCCGGGGCGAGCAGCTTGCCGGAGAACTCGTCGGGCGAGCGGACGTCGACCAGGTTCTGGACGCCGATCGCGGCCACGACGTCGTCGCGGAACGCGCGGATCGAGGCGTCCTGCGGCTGGGCCTTGTACTGGGTGGCCGGGCGGTTGGGGACCTCGGTGCCGTCGACCAGGTCGCGGGAGTCGAGCTCCCACTTCTTGCGGCCGCCGTCGAGGAGGCGGACGTCCCGGTGGCCGTACAGCTTGAAGTACCAGTAGGCGTAGGACGCGAACCAGTTGTTGTTGCCGCCGTAGAGGACGACCGTGTCCTCGTTGGAGATGCCCTTGGCGGAGAGGAGCTTCTCGAAGCCCTCCTGGTCCACGAAGTCGCGGCGGACCGGGTCCTGGAGGTCCTGCTTCCAGTCGATCCGGACGGCGTTGGTGATGTGGTTCTTGTCGTAGGCGGACGTGTCCTCGTCCACCTCGACGATGACGACGTCGGCGTCGTTCAGGTGGGCCTCGACCCAGTCGGCGTCTACGAGGACGTCGCTGCGGCTCATGGTGGTCTCCTCCGGGGCAGTGTGCGGCGGGATCTGCGGGTACTCCTGGTGCGTACCGCTGCTGGCGGCTTCCTCGGGCCCTACGCGGGGAGGCGTCGGTGGGCAGGAGGGTGCGGCTGCGGTGCGGTCACGCGTGAAGGACGGTCGTCCGGCTGATGGAGCGGAAGCGCTCACAGGTCACATGGATCGACAGAGCATGGCGGCGACGCGACACAGGTCTACTGCCCGTCGCTTCGTGAGGTCCGCCTGCTGATGCTTCATAGCCATGGATCGTAGGGACGAATCGGCCGCCCTGTCACCGGTGTGTCATATTCCGAGACAGGATCGTCCGTATGGTGGGACGCAGATGCTCCCGGGCCGCTGCCGGACCGCCTCCGGGGGCCTTCGGGCGGTCCTTCCATCTGAGGATCGGACCGCAGCGTCTCACGATCCGGCCAGCACCACGTCCGTACCGCTCAGAGTGAGGTGCACACCGGATTCGTCCGAGGTCAGCGCGGTCAGCTTGAGCCCGGACGGCAGGCCGGCGTCGAGCCGGCGGTCGAAGTCCGTCTTCTTGCGGACCGCGCCCTCGATCCCGGGCAGCCCCTCGCCCGGCACGTCGTCGGCGCGGACGCGGACCATCTTCCCGCCGCCGGGGGCGTCCACGAGGGTGACGGTCGACACCACGCTGGGGGCCAGCTTCCGGCCGAGGAACTCCAGGGCCGCCGTGACCTTCACCTTGCCGGGCGCGCCGCCGTAGGTGACCGTCACGCCGGTCTGCGAGGCCTCGGTCAGGTCCTTGTACGTGACGAGGGCCGTGCCCTCGGCGTGCTTCGCCGTGCCCCCGCTGTAGTCCCCGTTCAGCTTCACGCCGCGGAAGCCGGCGTCGAGCTGCGAGAGCCGCGTCCTGCGGCCGTCCGAGACGGCCTCCACACCGGTGAGCTTCACGTCGACGCGGTCGAGGTCGTGGCTGAGCGCCTGGGTCAGGAACGGGAACCCGTGGATGTCCACTTCCGTGGACCCCGCGAGCCCCTGGCGCGCCTGGATGCGGCCGGCCAGCCGGTTCTCGGCGTAGTTCACCGCCCAGCGGTCGACGCCGGCGAACAGCGCCCCCAGCACCACAGCGATGATCACGATGACGCGCAGGAACCGCACGTGCCCCTCCCCCTGTCGACCGACTGGTACGTGCGTTCTAGTGGAACACGATCGGCGTACGGGAGCCGTCAGGCCCGGATCCCGGGCATGGCGCCCGGGCCGGGCCTGACGGCTGAAGGCCTGCGGGGGCGGCGTCAGCCCACCACCCGGCCGATCAGGTAGACGGCCGGGGCGGCGGCCGCCAGCGGCAGCGCGACACCGGCCGTCATGTGCACGAACTTGGACGGGTAGTCGTACGCGGCCACCCGCAGCCCGACCAGCGCGCACACCCCGGCGGCCAGGCCGACCAGCGCCCCGCCGACCCCTACCGGGGTCAGCCCGCCCACGGCGATGCCGGCTCCGGTGGCGGCGGCCAGCGAGACGCCCACGGAGACCGGGGTCGGCAGCGGCAGCGCGCGCGTGAAGACGGCCACGGCGACGGCCGCGGCGCCCACGCTCACGGCGGCGGAGTCGGCGGCCAGGTAGCCGGCGCAGACGATGGCGAGCGCGGCGGAGGCCACGGAGGCCATCAGCCCGTACATCCGCTCGTCGGGGTCGGCGTGGCTGCGCAGCTGGAGGACGAGGGTGAGCAGGACCCAGGCACCGAGGGTGCCGATGATCGCGCCGGGGCCGTAGGTGTCGTCCACGGCGAGCACGGCCGCGTCGGCGACGAGGGCTCCGAGGAAGGCGAGGGCGATGCCCTGGCGGGCGGGCCACATGCCGTTGAGCCGGAACCAGCCGGCCGCGGTGAGCCCCTGGAGGACGATCAGCGGTCCGAGGAGCACGAGCTCCCCGACCGCGGCGGCGCCGGCCAGCAGCAGCCCGAGCGCGGCGGTCAGTATGGCCGGCTGCGGCCCGGGGTCGATGATCGGCGACCGCCCCTCGGCGCGGGCCTGGGCCGGATCGACGGCCCGCAGGGTGTTCCCGCCGACGGTGGGCGGGGAGTACGCGGGCTCCTCGCCGTCGGCGCCGGCGACAGCGGCGGTCGCAGCGGCGGCGGCCGGCTCCCCGGAACCGGGGCCGGGGTACGCGGTGTCCGCCGCGGCCGGGCCGGGGTACGGCGGCAGGAAGGCGGTCTGCTCGGCGGCGCCCTGCGGGGCGGCGGCCTGCGGCGGGAGGTAGGCGGTCTGCTCCGCGGCGGAACCCTCGGCCCAGGCGTCACGGGAGCCGGCGCCCGCCTCGTCCCGGAACCACCCGTCGGGAGCGACGGCCTGCGCCTGCGGCTCGGCCTCGCCGGGGCCCGGGTAGGGCGGCAGGTACGCGGTCTCGGCCGCGGCGGCGGCGCCGGAACCCGGGTAGACCGGCCCGGCGGGCTGCTGCCCGCCCGCGGCGGAACCCGGGTACGGCGGAGCGGCCGCGGCCTGCTGCCCGGCGTCGCCGGGGCCGGGGTACGGCGGCAGGTACGCCGTCTCGGCGGCGTCGGCCGCCGGGGCCGCGGTCTGGGGCGGGAGGTAGGCCGTCCGCTCCGCGGCGGAGCCGTCGGACCAGACCGCGCCACCCGGTGCCCAGCCCGTGGCGGGCGGTTCCTCCCGGACGCCGGCCGCCTCGTCGCGGAACCAGCCCTCGGGAGCCGCGGGCTGCTGCTGCGGCGGCTGGTACGCGGACTGCTCGGGGGCGGCGGCCTCAGAGCGGTGCCGGCCCTGCGCCTGCGGCCGCGCGGCCGGGGCCTCGTCGCGGAACCAGCCCTCCGGGGCCACCGGCTGGCCCGGCAGCGCGCCCGGCGGCGGCTGCGCGGGCTGCACCTGATGCACCGGCTGGTAGCCGGTCTCCCACGTGTCCGACTGCCAGGTCTGGGTCCCGTAGGGGTCCGGCTCCTGACGTGGCTGCTGCTGGTGCTGGTGGTTCTGCTGGTTCTGCTGTTCCTCGGGAGTGCTCATCGGTTTCCGCTCACCCGCCCGCGAACGGCGGGAGCACCTCTACGGTGCCCCCCTCGGTCAGCGGTACGGCATCGTGCGGGCGCTTGCCCACGGGCTCTTCGTTCACGAGGAAGGAGCAGCGCTGCAGGACCCGGGTCAGCTCACCGGGGTGGCGTTCCCGTACGGCGTCGAGCGCCTCGGCCAGTGTCCGCGCCGAGTACGGCTCCTCCGCCGTCTTGGCCGCGGCCTTGGCCGCCGCCCAGTAGCGGATGGTTCCGGTTGCCACTGCAGCTCCTATCGTCGGCTCTCTACCGTCGGCCTCCATGATGACGCCTCCGGCCCCCGGATCCGGCGTGCCTCCGCGCGCCCCGCATGCGCCCGGGCAGCCTCCCGTACGTCCACCGATCCGGTGAAACCGGGGCATACGCTGGTCGTAAGGGTGGCAGGAACCACAGAAGCGGAGCAGCCGACCCCGGGCCACGCGGCGACGGGTGGGCTATTCTGCTGGCGAGAGGATCCGGGCAACGTTGCCCCCGGGTCCTTTTGTGCTTTCAGCACGTTGAACGGACCGAGAACACCGGTGGCCGTCCGGACCTCAGGGCGCGGGGACCGACGGGCACCACCACGCACCACGTACGAAGCAGTACCGCGAAAGTCCTCGACGGGACCGAGGAGGAACCGACGTGATGGACCAGCGAACCGTGCACGAACGCCTGACCTGGGCAGGGGCAGGTGGTCGGGCATGAGCTCCCTCCTGCTGCTGACCAATGCCCTCCAGCCGTCCACCGAGGTGCTGCCCGCCCTCGGCCTGCTGCTGCACAGCGTGCGGGTGGCCCCCGCCGAGGGCCCGGCCCTCGTGGACACCCCCGGCGCGGACGTCATCCTCGTCGACGGCCGCCGCGACCTGCCGCAGGTGCGCTCGCTCTGCCAGCTGCTGCGCTCCACCGGACCCGGCTGTCCGCTCATCCTCGTCGTCACCGAGGGCGGTCTCGCGGCCGTCACCGCCGACTGGGGCATCGACGACGTCCTCCTCGACACGGCGGGCCCGGCCGAGGTCGAGGCGCGGCTGCGCCTGGCCACCGGCCGCCAGCAGCTCGGCTCCGACGACTCCCCGATGGAGATCCGCAACGGCGACCTCTCGGTCGACGAGGCGACGTACTCGGCGAAGCTGAAGGGGCGGGTCCTCGACCTCACCTTCAAGGAGTTCGAGCTGCTCAAGTACCTCGCGCAGCACCCGGGCCGGGTCTTCACGCGCGCGCAGCTGCTCCAGGAGGTCTGGGGGTACGACTACTTCGGCGGCACCCGGACCGTGGACGTCCACGTACGGCGGCTGCGCGCGAAGCTGGGCCCCGAGCACGAGTCGCTGATCGGTACGGTCCGCAACGTCGGCTACCGCTTCGTCACGCCGGAGAAGGTCGAGCGGGCGGCCGCGGAGGCGGCGGCCCAGGCGGCCGCCAAGGCTTCGGCCCAGGCGGCGGCCGGCGTCCCCCGTATGGAGGAACCTCCTGTGATCGCCCAGTCGGCAGGACGGCCTGCCCAGAGGTAGGTCACCCCGCGTAGACTCCCGAGCGTGGCCAAGGTGACGCGGGATGACGTTGCACGACTTGCGGGTACGTCTACCGCCGTCGTGAGCTACGTCATCAACAACGGACCCCGGCCGGTCGCCCCGGCCACGCGCGAGCGTGTACTCGCCGCGATCAAGGAGCTGGGCTACCGCCCGGACCGGGTCGCGCAGGCGATGGCGTCACGGCGCACCGACCTCATAGGCATGATCGTCCCCGACGCGCGCCAGCCGTTCTTCGCGGAGATGGCGCACGCGGTCGAGCAGGCAGCCGCGGAGCGCGGAAAGATGGTCCTGGTCGGGAACTCCGACTACCGGGACGAGCGCGAGGTGCACTACCTGCGGGCCTTCCTCGGGATGCGGGTCTCGGGCCTGATCCTGGTCAGCCAGGGCATGAGCGAGCGCGCGGCTTCGGAGATCGAGGCGTGGGACGCGCGCGTCGTCCTGCTCCACGAGCGCCCGGAGGCCATCGACGACGTCGCGGTCGTCACGGACGACATCGGCGGCGCGCAGCTCGCCACCCGGCACCTGCTGGAGCACGGGCACGAGTACGTGGCCTGCATCGGCGGGGTGGAGAACACCCCGTCGGTCGGAGACCCGGTCGCCGACCACGTGGAGGGCTGGCGCCGGGCGATGCAGGAGTCCGGGCGCTCGGTCGAGGGCCGCCTCTTCGAGGCCCCGTACAACCGCTACGACGCGTACCGCGTGGCGCTGGAGGTCCTCTCCGGCCCGGACCGCCCGCCGGCGATCTTCTGTGCGACGGACGACCAGGCCATCGGCGTGCTGCGCGCGGCGCGCGAACTGCGCATCGACGTCCCCGGCGAGCTGGCCGTGGCCGGGTTCGACGACGTCAAGGAGGCGGCCCTGACGGACCCGCCGCTGACGACGATCGCCTCGGACCGCCCGGCGATGGCCCGCGCGGCCGTGGACCTCGTACTGGACGACGCCCTGCGCGTGGCCGGCTCCCGCCGCGAACGCCTGAAGCAGTTCCCGTCGGCCCTGGTGATCCGCCGCTCCTGCGGCTGCCGCTGAGCCGTACACCGGCCCGGGCCCCGGCCCGCGCGGAGCTGGGTTTATATCGGGCATACGCGGTTCTGTCGGGCTTCTCAGGGTGGACTCAGGAAGCTCTCATGATCCGCGGACACAGTCAGAGACATGACCGAGAGCTTCCGCCGCGACGGCGAGTACCCGCAGGAGAACCGCCCGACCCAGAGCGCCGGTTTCGGGGAGTACCCGCCGCCGCCCGCCTACCCGCCGCCGGCCTCGGCGCCCGGGTGGCACGAAGCCCACCGGCCGCCGGTCGAGCCGGCGCCCGTCGAGGGGCCCGCGCACGCGGCCCGGGCCAAGCGGCCCGTCGCGCTGCTCGCGGCCGTGGCGCTGGCCGCCGCCGTGATCGGGGGCGGCACCGCCGCCGGGGTGCAGCAGCTGCTGGCCGGCCAGGACCGCAGCGGTGGCGGCATCAACGGCACCAACGTCTCGCAGTCCAGCACCGGCACCGTCTCCGGGGTCGCCGAGCAGGTCAGCCCCTCCGTCCTGCGGATCGACACCCGTACCGGCTCCGGTCAGGGCACCGGCTCCGGCGTCGTGGTCACCGCGGACGGCGAGATCGTCACGAACAACCACGTCGTCGACGGCGCCACCGAGATCCAGGTGACGATGAGCGACGGCAAGAAGTACACGGCCAAGACGGTCGGCACCGACCCCGACAAGGACCTCGCCCTCATCAAGCTCCAAGGAGCGAGTGGCCTCAAGCCGGCCAAGCTGGGCAACTCCGACCACCTCAAGGTCGGCGACCAGGTCGTGGCCATCGGCTCCCCCGACCGCCTCACCGGCACGGTCACCAGCGGCATCGTCTCCGCCCTGGACCGCGAGGTGAACGTGCCCAAGTCCGAGCAGCAGTCCCCCCAACGCCAGCGCGGCGGTGGCGGCAGCTGGCCGTTCTCCTACGACGGCCAGCAGTTCAACGGGAACACCGGGTCCAACACGACCTCGTACAAGGCCATCCAGACGGACGCCTCCCTCAACCCGGGCAACTCCGGCGGCGCCCTCGTCAACATGAACGGCGAGATCGTGGGCATGCCCTCCGCGATCTACTCCCCCTCCAGCGACAGCTCCAGCGCCGGCAGCGTCGGCCTCGGCTTCGCCATCCCGGTGAACACGATCAAGGCCGACCTGGACGCCCTCCGCAAGGGCGGCCCCGGAGGCACCGGCGGCGGCAACAGCGACGGCAACAGCGGCAACGGCTCCGGCATCGGCGGCTTCGGGACGTCCTTCTGAACGACCCCCGGCTCCCGTGCGAGCCTGGTACGACCGACCACGACCACCACCCCTGGGGGACCGAAGATGAATCCGGCCGAAGGCGACCCGCACCGCATCCTCGTCGTCGACGACGAGCCGGCCGTGCGGGAGGCCCTGCGCCGCAGCCTCGCCTTCGAGGGGTACGACGTACAGACCGCCGTCGACGGACTCGACGCGCTGGAGAAGGCGGCGGCGTACGAGCCGGGCCTGATCGTCCTCGACATCCAGATGCCCCGGATGGACGGCCTCACGGCGGCCCGCCGGCTGCGCGCCTCCGGCAGCACCACCCCGATCCTGATGCTCACCGCCCGCGACACCGTCGGCGACCGCGTCACCGGCCTCGACGCGGGCGCCGACGACTACCTCGTCAAGCCGTTCGAGCTCGACGAGCTCTTCGCCCGCGTCCGCGCCCTGCTGCGCCGCAGCGCGTACGCGGGCGGGCGCGCCGGGGGAGACGGGGCCGCCGCCGACACGGACACCCTCGCCTTCGCCGATCTGCGCATGGACCTCGCGACCCGCGAGGTCACCCGCTCCGGGCGCCAGGTCGAGCTGACCCGTACCGAGTTCACGCTGCTGGAGATGTTCCTCGCGCACCCGCGCCAGGTCCTGACCCGCGAGCAGATCCTCAAGACCGTCTGGGGCTTCGACTTCGAACCCAGCTCCAACTCCCTGGACGTGTACGTCATGTACCTGCGCCGCAAGACCGAGGCCGGGGGCGAGCCGCGCCTGGTGCACACCGTGCGCGGGGTGGGCTACGTCCTGCGCCTCGCCGGGGCGGGCGACTCCGGAGGGCCCGAGTGAGCCCGTCGGCCAGATTCCGCGCGCTCCCGCTGCGCTCCCGCATCGCCCTGCTGGTGGCCACGGCGGTGGCCGTGGCCGTGGCCACCGTCTCCGCGGTGTCGTGGGTGATGGTGCGGGCCCAGCTGGGCAACCAGCTGAACCAGTCCCTGATGTCCACCAACCCCACCGCGCAGGTGCTGGAGCGGCTGCGCCAGGGCTGCCCGGCCCGCCCGCCGGCCCAGGCCCAGCAGGACATCGCCGAGAACCTGAACGCCACGGTCCAGATCGTCACCGTGGACGGCGGCCACTGCTGGGTGAGCGGGCAGACCGGCCTGCCGGTGACCGATACGGACAAGCAGGTCGCGGCGGGCCGCAAGCCCAAGGCGCTGCACGACGCGACGACCGACACCGGCGTCGCGATGCGCGTCTACACCTTCGCGGCCCAGACCCAGCCCGGCGGCCCGGTCTTCGCCGTCTCGGTGGCGCGGCCGCTCGCCGACATCGACAAACCGCTGTCCACGCTGGCCTGGGTGCTGTTCCTGGTGGCCGGCGTCGGCGTGGCCGGGGCGGGCGTCGCCGGCCTGTGGGTGGCCCGTACGGGGCTGCGGCCGGTCGACGAGCTGACGGGCGCCGTCGAGCACATCGCCCGCACCGAGGACCTGACCGTACGGATCCCCGACGAGGGCGACGACGAGATCGCCCGGCTGTCGCGGTCCTTCAACTCCATGACGGCGGCCCTCGCCTCCTCCCAGGAGCGCCAGGCCCAGCTGATCGCGGACGCCGGGCACGAGCTGCGCACCCCGCTGACCTCCCTGCGCACCAACATCGAACTGCTCGCGCGCAGCGAGGAGACCGGGCGGGCCATCCCGCCCGAGGACCGCAGGGAGCTGCTGGCCTCGGTCAAGGCGCAGATGACGGAGCTGGCGGCGCTGATCGGCGACCTCCAGGAGCTGTCCCGTCCGGACGCGGCCCCGCCCGCCAGGCTGGAGGTGGTGGCGCTGCACGAGATCGCGCAGAGCGCGCTGTCGCGGGCCCGGCTGCGCGGCCCCGAGCTGCACTTCACCGACGAGATCGCGCCCTGGTACGTACGGGGCGAGGCGGCGGCGCTGGAGCGGGCGGTGGTCAACGTCCTCGACAACGCGGTGAAGTTCAGCCCGCCGGGCGGCACGGTCGAGGTCGCACTGCGCGCGGGCGAGCTGACCGTACGCGATCACGGGCCGGGCATCCCGGCGGAGGACCTTCCGCACGTGTTCGAGCGGTTCTGGCGCTCCTCCTCGGCCCGCGCCCTGCCCGGCAGCGGTCTGGGCCTGTCGATCGTGGACCGTACGGTGCGCCGCGCGGGCGGCAGCGTCGAGCTGCGGGCGGCTCCGGGCGGCGGCCCGGGCACGGAGGCGGTGCTCCGCATCCCGGGCGCCCCGGCGCCGCCGCCGGAGCAGCCGTCAGTTGTGCCGTACGAGTGAGGCGACGAGCCCGGAGCGGGTGTTGGGGAAGTCCATCGGGACGATCCCGAGCCCGGTCCGGCCGGCCAGCTCCCCGCCGTCGACGAACGCGTGCACCTGCGGGTTGAGCCGGTCGGAGTTCCAGCGCGGCGGCATGTAGGCGGCGGTGCTGACGTAGTTCACGAACAGCTTGCCGGGCTGCTGGACGGCCTTGCGGAACTGGTTCTCGATCCGGCCGCGCTTGGCGAAGGGCTCGGTGTTGTAGTCGTCCTGGATGTCGAAGACGTTGCCGTCGCCGTAGCGCAGGCCCGGCAGGCCGCCGTTGTCGGCGAGCAGGACCACCTTGCCGCGGGCCTGGCCGAGGGTGGGCAGGGAGTCGGCGATGTGGAACAGGGGCCGCCAGCCGCGGTGGTCCAGGTAGTCGTCGAAGACGGCGCGGAAGGTGGCGTCGCTCTCCTCGGAATACTCCTGTTTGACGCGCATCAGCACGGTCTCGGAGGGGTGCGCGGCGAGGAAGTTCCAGCAGGCGACGAGGACGTCCCCGAACATCAGGTCCTGGAAGAACGCCGCGTGGTGGATGGCGAAGGAGCCGCCGGTGACGCGGCAGCGGACGTCCAGGAAGCGGATCCCGGAGTCGAGCTGCTGGGCGATCGAGGTGTTCTGGCAGGCGACGTAGAGCCCGCCCTTGGTGGCGCCCGAGTCGTGGGTGCCGGGGATGGTCATCCGCTGGAGGGCGGTCGCGTCGCCGAGTCCGGCCATCCAGTCCTGCGTGCCGAGCGTACGGGCCGAGGCCGGTCCCGCCGCTCCGAGTCCCACGGCGGCCGCCGCTCCCGCCGCCACCGCCCCGACCATGAATGCCCGACGATCCAGTGCCATGCCCGCCCCTTTGCCGACCCGGTGATGGACGCCGGCCCGTGCCGGCTGGTGCCCCCGGGATTCTGGCGTGCGGGACGCGCCATTACTACCCTTCGGTAGCCCCTAGCTTTCGAGCAACTCGGCCATGGCGCGCAGACCTTGGGCGAGCTCCCGGCCCGTCGGCGCCTGCTCCGGGTCGGTCAGCGCCTGCACCATCACCCCGCTCAGCAGGGCGATGTGCACCGACCCGAGGGCCCGTACGTCCTCTTCCGTGACCGCGTCCTCGGGAACTCCGCGCAGCTGCGCGGCCACCATGCGCCGGGCCTGGCGCTGGTTCTGGGCGAGGGTGGCGAGCAGCTCGGGCGCGGACTGGGCGTGGACGAAGGCCTCGACGGAGGCCATCCAGAGCCAGCGCATGTCGCCGAAGTCGCGGATCTTGCGGTCCCAGGTGTCGGCGTAGCGCTCCGCGGTGGTGGCGCCCTGGCCGGCGAGGCGGCCGGAGCCGGCGGCCCACTCGTCCATGGCGGCGAAGAGGGCGAGGTTGAGCAGTGCCTCGCGCGAGCCGAAGTGGTAGCCGATCGCGGCCATGGAGACCTTCGAGGCCGCGGCGATGTCGCGCACGGTCGTGCGCAGATAGCCCTTCTCCTCCAGGCAGCGGCGCGCTCCGGCCAGCAGGTCCTCGCGATTTCCCATGCCGGGATCGTATCCGCGACGGAATTTGGGCAAGCGCGCAAGACGTGCGTATTGCGCGCTTGCCCAAATCCTGGCAGGCTCGTCCGCGTACCGCACCGTCACGCATGACTCACAGGGGAGGGCCACGCCATGCGCCACACACTGACGATCGACGGCCGCACACTGTCGTACCTGGACTTCGGCGGCGCGGGCCGCCCGCTGCTCGCCCTGCACGGGGGCATGTCCGAGGGCCTCGCCTTCGCGGGCCTCGCCGACGCCCTCGGCGGGGCCTGGCGGGTCATCGCCCCCGACCAGCGCGGCCACGGCGACTCCGACCGGGCCGCCGACTACGGCCGCGCGGGCTACCTCTCGGACGCCGTCGCCCTCCTCGACCACCTCGGCCTGGACGCCCCCGTGGCCGTCCTCGGCTACTCCCTCGGCGGATTCAACGCCTACCACCTGGCGGCCGCCCACCCTGAGCGGGTCTCGGCCCTCGTCGACGTGGACGCCACCGTGGAGATCGACCCCGATACGGCGGGAGGGCTCTTCGGCTTCCTGAAGGACATGCGCTACTGCGCGCCCACCCGCGAGGAACTCCTCGCCGCGGCCGGGCCGGTGGGCTCCCCGTTCGTCGAACAGGCGCTGCGCCCGCTCCCCGACGGCGGCTGGCGGCTGCCGTTCCACCCGCAGGACATGATCGACTCCGCCGAGGCCTGCCGCGGCGACCACTGGGACGCCTGGCTCGGGAGCAGCTGCCCGGCGCTGCTGATCCACGGCACCCGCAGCCAGACGCTCCCGCAGAAGACGGCCGACGCGATGGTCGCTCGCCGGCCGGGGACCTCGTACAGGGCTGTGGACGGGGACCACTTCCTGCCGTTCACCCACCCCGCGGAGTTCCACGAGGCCGTCCGCGCGTTCCTCGCGGGCCTCTGACGCTCCGCTCCGGCACGGGGGTCCGGGGCGGACACGCCGAAGGGGCGGCGGGCCGGGAAGGCCCACCGCCCCTCCGGGCGTGTCAGGTGCCGGTCGAAACCGAGCCGGTGTCAGCGCGCGTCAGCGCCTGTCAGCGCCTGTCAGCGGGTGTTACTTGACGACCGTGATGCGGTCCGCCGCCGGCGGGGCGATCGGGGCCGCCTGCGTCGACTTCGCCAGGTAGGCGTTGAAGGCCTCCAGGTCGGGCACGCCGACCAGCTTGTTCTTGTGCTCCTTCAGGACGGTGAAACCGTCACCGCCGCCCGCGAGGAACTCGTTCATCGCGACCCGGTAGGTCTTGGCGGGGTCGATCGCCGCGCCGTTCAGCTTCACCGAGTCCACGACGATGCGGTCCGCGCCCGTCTTCGTCATGTCCAGGGTGTACGTGAAGCCCTTCGAGACCTGCAGGATCTTCGGGCTGGCGCCGTTGACCGGGCCGCTGACCTGCTGCTGGAGCGCGGTGATCAGCTGCGCGCCCGTCAGGTCCACCACATTCATCAGGTTGTTGAACGGCTGGACCGTGTAGGACTCGCCGTACGTCACGACGCCGTCGCCCTCGTCACCCGCGGCCTTGTAGGCCAGGTCGGCGCGGATGCCGCCCGGGTTCATGATGGCCAGCTGCGCGCCGCCCTTGGCGGCCGGGGCCGTGGCCTCCAGCTGCGCGTCGGCGATCAGGTCGCCGAGCGGCTTCTCCGGGGCCTCGGAGCCGCGGCCCGCGATGTCCGCCGAGATGTAGCCCTGCGGGGCGCTCGCGACCGGGGCGGCGAGCGTGTTCCAGCGGGTGATCAGCTCGGTCATGTCCGGAGCCTTGGGCTGGTTCCGGGAGACGATCTTGTTGACCGGCTTCGGCGCGAGGGCCGCGGTGCGGACGATGTCCTTGGTCTGGCGGTCGTACGTGAGCGTGGTGTCCGTGAACAGGCGGCCGTACGAGGCGGCCGAGGTCACCATGCGCGGGTTGCCCGCCGGGTCCGGGATGTTGCAGGCGTACGCCTGGTGCGTGTGACCGGTCACCAGGGCGTCGACCTTCGGGTCCACGTTCTTGGCGATGTCCACGATCGCGCCCGAGATGCCGGCGCCGGCGCCCGGGGCGTCGCAGTCGTAGTTGTAGGCGCCGTTGGCGGGCAGGCCGCCCTCGTGGATCAGCGCGACGATCGACTTGACGCCCTGCTTGTTCAGCTCGGCGGCGTACTTGTTGATCGTCTCGACCTCGTCGCCGAACTTCAGGCCCTTGACCCCGTCGGCGGTCACGACGTCCGGCGTGCCCTCCAGGGTGACGCCGATGAAGCCGATCTTCACGTCCCCCTTCTGCCAGATGAAGGTCGGGTTCAGCATCGGACGCTTGGTCTTCTCGTCCGTGACGTTCGCCGCGAGGTACTTGAACTCGGCGCCCGTGAACTCCTTGCCGGGCTCGAAGCAGCCGTCGACCGGGTGGCAGCCGCCGTAGGACATGCGGCGCAGCTCGGCCTTGCCCTCGTCGAACTCGTGGTTGCCGACGCTGCTGACGTCGAGCTTCAGCTTGTTCAGCGCCTCGACGGTGGGCTCGTCGTGGAAGAGACCCGACAGCATCGGGCTGCCGCCGATCATGTCGCCGGCCGCGGCCGTGACGGAGTACTCGTGACCCTTGCGGGCCTCGCGCAGGCTGGTGGCCAGGTACTCGACGCCACCGGCGGGTATCGCCTTGGTGGTGCCGTCCGCCTGACGCTCGCTCACGGTGCCCGAAGAGCCCTGCGGGGGCTCCAGCGTGCCGTGGAAGTCGTTGAACGACAGCATCTGCACATCGACGGTGCGGCTCTTGGCCGCACCGCCACCACTCGCGGCACCGGCCGGCAGTGCGGCCGCGACCATCGCTGCGGCACCCGCCGTGACGGCGATGGCGGCGAAGGTCAACCGGCGGTTTCGGCGGTGCCGTTGTGGCGTCGCTGACATTTAGTCCCCTTTTGGACAGCGGTGAATCTCGGGAGGTCGGCGGCAGCCTATGGTCAACGCGCGTAGCACGACAGGGGGTACGGGTGTCGGACTGGTTACACGTAGAAGACGGCTCACCGGCGTTCGCCTGCACGCACACCACCGCCGGTGCCTCCCTCGGTCGTAGGCTCGACGCATGACTGACGACGCAGCAGCGGCCCTGGAGCCGGGACGCCAGATTCAGACCCTCGACGAGCTGACGGAGGAACAGGCCGAATCCGTGCTCGCCCTCATCGAGGACGCGGCCCGTACGGACGGCACCACCGCCGTGTCCGAGCAGGGCCGCCTCCAGCTGCGCGGCGGGCGCCGCGAGGGGATCCGGCACTTCCTGCTCACCGAGAAGGGCCGGCTCGCCGGGTACGGACAACTGGAGGACACCGATCCGGTGGAGGCCCCCGCCGCCGAGCTCGTCGTCCACCCCGCGCTGCGCGGGCGCGGGCACGGACGGGCGCTCGGCTCGGCCCTGCTGGCCGCCTCGGGCAAGCGGATCCGGGTGTGGGCGCACGGCGGCAAGTCGGCCGCCCGCCACCTCGCGCAGGTGCTCGGCCTCACCCTCTTCCGCGAGCTGCGCCAGCTGCGCCGCCCGCTGGGCGCGGACGGGCCGGCGCTGCCCGAGGCGGCGCTGCCGTCCGGTGTGACCGTACGGACCTTCGTGCCCGGCCAGGACGACGCGGCCTGGCTCGCGGTGAACTCGGCCGCCTTCGCCCACCACCCCGAGCAGGGCTCCCTGACGCAGCGGGACTTGAACGACCGGATCGCGCAGCCCTGGTTCGACCCCAAGGGCTTCTTCCTCGCCGAGCGGGACGGGGAGCTGATCGGCTTCCACTGGACGAAGGTGCACGCCGAGGAGCGGCTCGGGGAGGTCTACGTGCTCGGCGTCCGCCCCGGCGCCCAGGGCGGCGGGCTCGGCAAGGCCCTCACCTCGATCGGCCTGCGCCACCTCGCGGAGGCGGGCCTGCCCACCGCGATGCTGTACGTGGACGCCGACAATACGGCGGCCCTGGCCGTGTACGAGGGCCTCGGCTTCAGCACCCACGAGGTGGACCTGATGTACCGCACGGAAAGCTGACGCCCGCCCGCGGAGGGCGGACGGAAGGCGGCCGCAGGGCCGGCGGAGGTCCCGCCGGACCGGCACGGAGAGCGAGGGCCTGCCCACGGACAGGCCTCGCGCTCCGGGCGCGCGCCTGGGGCACAGGGGACGCGCCGGTGCATTCCGGGCGCGGAAAAGACGGAGAAGACGTACTCGTGCACCACCCGGAGCCTGGAAGCCATACGCCATTCACCGGACCTTCATGCACGCTTGCGACTCTCCCCGCATGCAGCCCCGACTCCGACTGACGGGAACCCCGTCCGACGCGCCTGTCCTGCCCCCTGCGCGGAACAATGGAGTCATGAGCCCCAAGCCCAGCGCAGGCCCCACCGAGGTCCCCGCCCAGCAGCCGTCTCACTCGTCCGCCGAAGCCTCCCGGACCGCCTCCGGGCCCGCGGCCAAACCCGCGCGGATCGGCTCCATAGCCGCGCACCGCCCGCACTCCGGCATGGAGCCCGGCCTCGCGCCCGATCTCGACGCCGACCTGGACGGTTACGACGACAAGGACGGCGACGAGCTCCCCCCGGGGCGCTTCCTCGACCGCGAGCGCAGCTGGCTGGCCTTCAACGAGCGGGTCCTGGAGCTGGCCGAGGACCCGGCGACCCCGCTCCTGGAGCGCGCCAACTTCCTGGCGATCTTCGCGAGCAACCTCGACGAGTTCTTCATGGTCCGCGTCGCCGGCCTCAAGCGGCGCATCGCGACCGGCGTCGCCACCCGTTCGGCCTCGGGCCTCCAGCCCCGCGAGGTGCTGGACCTGATCTGGACCCGCTCGCGCGAGCTCATGGCCCGCCACGCCGCCTGCTTCCAGCAGGACATCTCCCCGCAGCTCGCCGAAGAGGGCATCCACCTCATCCGCTGGCCGGACCTCACCGAGAAGGAGCAGGCCCGCCTCTTCACGCTGTTCCGGAACCAGATCTTCCCGGTGCTCACCCCGCTGGCCGTGGACCCCGCGCACCCCTTCCCGTACATCTCCGGGCTCTCGCTCAACCTCGCGGTCGTCGTCCGCAACCCCGTCAGCGGCCACCGCCACTTCGCGCGGGTCAAGGTCCCGCCGCTGCTCTCACGCTTCCTGGAGGCCTCCCCGCAGCGCTACGTCCCGCTGGAGGACGTCATCGCCGCGCACCTGGAGGAGCTCTTCCCCGGCATGGAGGTCCTCGACCACCACATGTTCCGGGTGACCCGCAACGAGGACCTGGAGGTCGAGGAGGACGACGCGGAGAACCTGCTCCAGGCCCTGGAGAAGGAGCTCATGCGGCGCCGCTTCGGCCCGCCGGTGCGCCTGGAGGTCGAGGAGTCCATCGACCCCGCCGTCCTGGACCTCCTCGTCCAGGAGCTGAACGTCTCCGCCGCCGAGGTCTACCCGCTGCCCGGCCCGCTGGACCTCACCGGCCTCTTCGGCATCGCCTCCCTGGACCGGCCCGAGCTCAAGTACCCCAAGTTCGTCGCCGGCACCCACCGCGACCTCGCCGAGGTCGAGTCCGCGTCCGCGCCCGACATCTTCGCCGCGCTGCGCGAGCGGGACGTGCTGCTGCACCACCCGTACGACTCCTTCTCCACCTCGGTGCAGGCCTTCCTGGAGCAGGCCGCCGCCGACCCGGACGTCCTCGCGATCAAGCAGACGCTGTACCGGACCTCCGGCGACTCCCCGATCGTGGACGCCCTGATCGACGCCGCCGAATCCGGCAAGCAGGTCCTCGTACTCGTCGAGATCAAGGCCCGCTTCGACGAGCAGGCCAACATCAAGTGGGCCCGCAAGCTGGAGGAGTCCGGCTGCCACGTCGTGTACGGCCTGGTGGGCCTCAAGACCCACTGCAAGCTCTCCCTCGTGGTCCGCCAAGAGGGCGACACGCTGCGCCGCTACTCCCACGTCGGCACCGGCAACTACCACCCCAAGACGGCCCGCCTCTACGAGGACCTCGGCCTGCTCACCGCGGACCCGCAGGTCGGCGCGGACCTCTCGGACCTCTTCAACCGGCTGTCCGGCTACTCGCGCCGCGAGACCTACCGCCGCCTGCTGGTGGCCCCGCGCTCGCTGCGCGACGGCCTGATCTCGCGGATCGACAAGGAAGCCGCCCACCACCGGGCCGGCCGGCCCGCGTACGTGCGCCTCAAGATGAACTCGATCGTCGACGAGGCGCTCATCGACTCGCTCTACCGGGCCTCCCAGGCGGGAGTGCCCGTCGACATCTGGGTCCGCGGCATCTGCGCCGTGCGCCCCGGGGTCCCCGGGCTCTCGGACAACATCCGGGTCCGCTCGATCCTCGGCCGCTTCCTGGAACACTCCCGGGTCTTCGCCTTCGGCAACGGCGGCGAACCCGAGGTGTGGATCGGCAGCGCCGACATGATGCACCGCAACCTCGACCGCCGTATCGAGGCACTGGTCAGGGTCGCCGACCCGGCCCACCGCGCGGCTCTGGACCGGATGCTGGAGACCGGCATGTCCGACTCCACCTCCTCCTGGCACCTGGGCCCGGACGGCGAATGGACCCGGCACAGCACGGACCACGAAGGCCAGCCGCTGCGGCACGTTCAGGA
The DNA here is from genome assembly GCF_008704935.1 of Streptomyces vinaceus. NCBI lineage: Bacteria > Bacillati > Actinomycetota > Actinomycetes > Kitasatosporales > Streptomycetaceae > Streptomyces > Streptomyces vinaceus. The sequence continues at coordinate 4,045,959 of NZ_CP023692.1, read as the reverse complement.
GATGCTCATAGACGCCCGGAGGCGCCGGCGTGGCTCTGCCAAACCATGACCTGACAGCGCGTGGAGAGGGCTCCGCGGGGGACGTGCTCGGCACGTACCTGCGGGCCCAGGCCACGGCCTTCCTGCGCGCCCTGCGCCTCCACGAGGAGTGGGGGTCCCCCCGGACGGAGTCCGGGGCAGGGGCCGACGCCGCGGAGGGCAGTGGTGCGGCGCGCAGCCTGCGGGGGGCTGCGCGCCGGATCAGCGGGTCCCTGTCCACCTTCCGGGCGGTGACCGAGTCCTCCTGGGCCGACGGGCTGCGCACCGAGCTGGTGTGGCTGTCCTCGACCCTGGCGGACGAGCACGCGTACGCCGCCCGGCTGACCCGGCTGCTGGACGCGCTGCACCGGCTGTCGGGCTCCCCCGAGGTGCCCGCGCCCCGGGGCGCCGCGGGCGCGCTCACGGTGGGCTCGGCGCGCGCCGGGGCCCTGCTGGAGCGCCAGCTCACGCTGGCCCGGACCCGCGCCCACTCGGCGACGCTCCAGGCGCTGGGCTCCTCCCGCTTCCACGCGGTCGCGGACGCCGTGGCCGTACTGGCCTCCGAGGTGCCGCTGGACCCGGTCGCGGCCCGGGGGCGGGTGGACGAGGTCCTGGTCCCGCTGGCGGAGGTGGCCCACACCCGGCTGGCCGCGGCCGTCTCGGCGCTCCCGCACGCCTCCGAGTCCCAGCCGTACAACGCCGAGCACGACGGCTCCTGGCACGAGGTGCGCCGGCTGCTGCGGGTGCACCGCTACGCCCGGGAGGCCCTGGGCGAGGACGTGGCCCGGCTGGCGGCGGCCGGCGAGGCCCTGGACCGCCACCGCGACGCCTCGGAGGCCGCGGCCGCCTCGGCGACGGCGGCCCGCACCCCGCGGATCGCCCCGGCGACGGCGTACGCCCTGGGCGTGCTCCACGCCGACCAGCGCCACGAGGTGGAGGCGGCCCGCTTCACGTTCCAGGACCTGTGGCAGCCGGTGACGGCGGCCGCTCCGTAACCACCAGGCCCCCCGACCGAAAAGAATCAGCCACCCGGGGCCGGTCACATAACGGTAACGAAGGGACAACGGCGGATGACACTCCGGAGCAAACCAGCCCATCCACACCAGGCCGTCCGCCACGGTTCACCATCCGTTCACTTGGCCCGGTCGGCCGCTTCACCTGATCTGCCTAATTTCAGTGGTGCACGGAGCGCGTCGTCCACCGGATCGAATGACACGCCGTGCATCCGACGTAGTCCTCTTCGCACGCCGCCCCGATCCAGAAAGCGGCCGGCGGCTTCTGGAAGGAACACCCGAAAGTGAAGCTTCAGCGCAAGAACATGCTTCGTGCCTCCGCCCTCGGGGCGCTTGTCGTGTCCGGCGCCCTGGTCCTCACGGCGTGCGGCTCGGACGACAACACGAAGGATGGCGGCGCCGCCAGCGGCAAGCCGTCGGCCGCCGCCGCGGGCGACATCAAGTGCGGCGACGCCAAGGGCAAGCTCCTGGCCTCCGGCTCCTCCGCCCAGAAGAACGCCGTGGACCTGTGGGTCAAGAACTACATGGCCGCCTGCTCCGGCGTCGAGGTCAACTACAAGTCCTCCTCCTCCGGTGAGGGCATCGTCGCCTTCAACCAGGGCACGGTCGGCTTCGCCGGCTCGGACTCGGCGCTGAAGCCCGAGCAGGTCGAGGAGTCGAAGAAGATCTGCACCGGCGGCCAGGGCATCAACCTGCCCATGGTCGGTGGCCCGATCGCCCTCGGCTTCAACGTCGCCGGCGTGGACAAGCTGAACCTGGACGCCCCCACGATCGCCAACATCTTCAACGACAAGATCAAGAAGTGGGACGACGAGGCGATCAAGAAGCTGAACCCCGGCGTCACGCTTCCCTCCACCGCCATCCAGGCCTTCCACCGCTCCGAGGACTCGGGCACCACCGAGAACCTCGGCAAGTACCTCAAGGCCGCCGCGCCTGAGGCCTGGACGTACGACGCCGCGAAGAAGTGGCCGGCCCCGGGCGGCCTCGGCGCCACCGGTTCCGCGGGTGTCGCCACCCAGGTCAAGCAGGTGGACGGCTCGATCGGCTACTTCGAGCTCTCCTACGCCAGCGCCCAGGGCATCAAGACGGTCGACCTGAACACGGGCGCCGCCGCCCCGGTCAAGGCCTCCGCCGAGTCCGCCTCCAAGGCCATCGCCGCCGCCAAGATCGCCGGCACCGGCTCCGACCTGGCGCTGAAGCTCGACTACACCACCAAGGCCGAGGGTGCCTACCCGATCGTCCTGGTGACGTACGAGGTCGTCTGCGACAAGGGCAACAAGCCCGAGACGCTCGCCACCGTCAAGTCCTTCCTGAACTACACCGCCTCGGACGCGGGCCAGAAGGTCCTCTCCGAGAACGGCTACGCGCCCATCCCGGCCGAGATCAACACCAAGGTCCGCGAAGTCATCAACTCGCTGTCCTAATCACTGAGCCTTAGGTGCCGGGCAGTTCCCGTCCGAACTGCCCGGCGCCCGAGGACCCTCCCCTCCACCCAGGGGATCCGGTGCACCGCCGCCAGGGGGCATGGCCCCCCACCCAGACCGGAAAGATCATGGCTTCCACCACACCCACCCAGATAGACCAGGCTCCGCCTGTCTCCAAGAGCGCAAGGTCCACCGGCCGCGCCGGTGACAAGATCTTCGCCGGCCTCTCCAAGGGATCCGGCATCCTGCTCCTGGTGATCATGGCGTCGATCGCCATCTTCCTCACCTACCGCGCCTCGATCGCACTGTCGAAGAACGAGGGCAACTTCCTCACCACCTTCGACTGGAACGCGTCGGCGAACCCGCCCGTCTTCGGCATCGCCGTCCTGCTCTTCGGCACCGTCGTCAGCTCGATCATCGCGATGGCCATCGCGGTTCCGATCGCTGTCGGCATCGCCCTCTTCATCTCGCACTACGCACCGCGCAAGCTGGCCGCCCCCATCGCGTACGTGGTCGACCTGCTGGCCGCCGTGCCGTCGATCATCTACGGCATCTGGGGCGCCCTCTTCCTCGTCCCGCAGCTCGCGGGCCTCAACCTCTGGCTCGACGAGTACCTGGGCTGGACCTACGTCTTCGACAAGACCCAGGTCGGCGTCGCCCGCTCGCTCTTCACCGTCGGCATCCTGCTCGCGATCATGATCCTGCCGATCGTGACCAGCGTCAGCCGCGAGGTCTTCCTCCAGGTCCCGCGCATGAACGAGGAGGCCGCCCTGGCCCTCGGCGCGACCCGCTGGGAGGTCATCCGCATGTCGGTGCTGCCCTTCGGCCGCTCCGGCGTCATCTCCGCCTCGATGCTCGGCCTCGGCCGCGCCCTCGGCGAGACCATGGCCGTCGCGACCGTCCTCTCCCCGAGCTTCCTGATCAACGGCCACATCCTGGACCCGGGCGGCGGCACGTTCGCGCAGAACATCGCCGCCAAGTTCGACGAGGCCAACGAGTTCGGCCGTGACGCGCTGATCGCCTCCGGTCTGGTCCTCTTCCTGCTCACCCTGCTGGTCAACGGTGCCGCTCGCCTGATCATCGCTCGCCGCAAGGACTTCTCGGGGGCGAACGCCTGATGAGCCACGTACTCCAGGACCAGCGGCCGGCCCCGGCCCGCAAGTCCGCCGCTCCCGCCGGCCTCACCCGGGGCGGCCTCCCCCGCTGGACCCCGGCCGCCGTCGCGGTCCTCTCGATCGCCCTCGGCTGCGGCATCGGCGTCGTCGCCGACCTGCACAGCAAGATCCAGTGGGGCCTGATCGCCTCGATCCTGTTCATCGCGATCACCTACACGGCCAGCGCGATCGTCGAGAACGGCCGCCAGGCCAAGGACCGCGTCGCGACCTCCCTCGTCTGGGTCAGCTTCGTCCTCGCGGTCATCCCGCTGCTCTCGCTGATCTGGACCACCGTCAGCCGCGGCATCAAGGCCCTCGACGGCGACTTCCTCAGCCACTCGATGAACGGCGTCACCAGCTTCGAGCAGGGCGGCGGCGTCTACCACGCACTGCTCGGCACCATCGAGCAGGTCGCCCTGGCGGCCGCGATCGCAGCGCCCATCGGCCTGCTGACCGCCGTCTACCTGGTCGAGTACGGCAAGGGCAAGCTCGCCAAGGCCGTGACCTTCTTCGTCGACGTCATGACCGGCATCCCCTCCATCGTCGCGGGTCTGTTCATCCTGACGACCTGGAACCTGGCGCTCGGCTTCGGCCCGTCCGGCTTCGCCGGCGCGATGGCGCTGTCGATCCTGATGATGCCCGTCGTGGTCCGCTCCACCGAGGAGATGCTGAAGCTCGTCCCGAACGAGCTGCGCGAGGCCGCCCTGGCCCTCGGTGTGCCGAAGTGGCGCGTGATCCTCAAGGTCGTGCTCCCCACCGCCATCGGCGGCATCGCGACCGGCCTCATGCTGGCCGTCGCCCGCATCGCCGGTGAGACCGCGCCGATCATGCTGCTGGTCTTCGGTACGCAGCTGATCAACCCGAACCCCTTCGAAGGTGCTCAGTCCTCGCTCCCGCTGTACATCTGGGAGCAGTACAAGGTCGGCAGTGACGCCTCCTACGACCGGGCATGGGCCGCAGCGCTCGTCCTGATCGCCTTCGTCATGATCCTCAATCTGGTGGCCCGCGGCATCGCCCGCTGGAAGGCTCCCAAGACCGGTCGCTGACGCGACTCTTTGAAAGCGAAGTGACCCCTCATGGCTAAGCGAATCGACGTCAGCGGACTGTCCGCCTTCTACGGCACCCACAAGGCCATCGACGACATCTCGATGACCGTGGAGCCCCGCTCCGTGACCGCCTTCATCGGCCCGTCCGGCTGCGGCAAGTCCACCTTCCTGCGCACCCTGAACCGCATGCACGAGGTCACCCCCGGTGGCCGCGTCGAGGGCAAGGTGCTCCTGGACGACGAGAACCTGTACGGCGCCGGCGTCGACCCGGTCGCGGTCCGCCGCACGGTCGGCATGGTCTTCCAGCGCCCGAACCCCTTCCCCACCATGTCGATCTTCGACAACGTGGCGGCGGGCCTGCGCCTGAACGGCAGCTTCAAGAAGGCCGAGCTGACGGACATCGTGGAGCGGTCCCTGAAGGGCGCGAACCTCTGGAACGAGGTCAAGGACCGCCTGAACAAGCCGGGCTCCGGCCTCTCCGGCGGCCAGCAGCAGCGTCTGTGCATCGCCCGCGCCATCGCGGTCGAGCCGGAGGTCCTGCTGATGGACGAGCCCTGCTCGGCCCTGGACCCGATCTCCACCCTCGCGATCGAGGACCTGATCGGCGAGCTGAAGGAGCGCTTCACGATCGTCATCGTGACGCACAACATGCAGCAGGCCGCCCGCGTCTCCGACCGCACCGCGTTCTTCAACCTCTCGGCGGTCGGCCAGCCCGGCAAGCTCATCGAGATCGACGACACGGACCGGATCTTCTCGAACCCGTCCGTCCAGGCGACCGAGGACTACATCTCGGGTCGCTTCGGCTAGGCCGAAGCCCCTCCGGATGTGAACACACGTCCTGCGGTGCTGCATGGCGGTGCCACCGCAAGGCGAAAGAAAAGGGCCGGCTCCCCCTGGGTGGGGGGAGCCGGCCCGCTTTCGTTCCCGTGGCCGCGCCGGCTAGCCGACGAAGGCCAGGTCCACGATCCAGAAGCTCAGCGCGGCGACCAGGGCCGCGGCCGGCATCGTGATGAACCAGCCCAGCACGATGTTCTTGGCGACGCCCCAGCGGACCGCGTTGACCCGCTTGGTCGCGCCCACGCCCATGATGGCCGAGGTGATCACGTGGGTGGTGGAGATCGGCGCGTGGAAGAGGAAGGCCGAGCCGAACATGATCGAGGCACCGGTGGTCTCGGCGGCGAAGCCCTGCGGCGGGTCCAGCTCGATGATCTTGCGGCCGAGGGTCCGCATGATCCGCCAGCCGCCCGCGTACGTACCGAGCGACAGCATGACGGCGCACACGATCTTGACCCAGACCGGGATCGGCGCGTCCGCGGCCTGCACATCGGCGATGACCAGGGCCATCACGACGATGCCCATCGTCTTCTGCGCGTCCTGCAGCCCGTGGCCGAGCGCCATGCCGGCCGCGGACACGGTCTGCGCGATGCGGAAGCCGTGCTTGGCCTTGTGCGGGTTGGCCCGGCGGAACATCCACAGGATGGCCACCATCACCAGGTAACCGACGACCAGACCGACGACCGGGGAGACGAACATCGGGATGACGACCTTGTCGATCACCCCGCTCCAGATGACACCGGTGCCGCCGGCCAGTGCCGCGCCCACCATGCCGCCGAACAAAGCGTGCGAGGAGGAGGACGGAAGCCCGAAGTACCAGGTGATCAGGTTCCAGACGATCGCGCCGACCAGCGCCGCGAAGAGGATCCACATGCCCCGGTTGCCCTGGGGCGTTTCGATCAGGCCCTCACTGACCGTCTTGGCGACCCCACTGCCCAGGAAGGCACCGGCGAGGTTCATCACCGCGGCCATCGCCAGGGCGGCGCGCGGGGTCAGCGCCCGGGTCGAGACCGAGGTCGCGATCGCGTTCGCCGAGTCGTGGAAACCGTTGGTGTACGTGAAACCGAGCGCGACACCGATGGTCACGATCAGAGCGAAGGTGTCCACGAGGTTCAGGACTCCTTGACCGCGATGGTCTCCACCGTGTTCGCGACGTGCTCGAACGCGTCGGCCGCCTCTTCGAGCACGTCGACGATCTGCTTGAGCTTCAGCACCTCGATGGCGTCGTACTTGCCGTTGAAGAGCGTCGCGAGCAGCTTGCGGTGGATCTGGTCGGCCTGGTTCTCAAGGCGGTTGACCTCGATCCAGTACTCGGTCAGGTTGTCCATCGTCCGCAGGTGCGGCATGGCCTCGGCGGTCAGTTCGGCCGCCCGCGCCAGTACCTCGATCTGCTGCTCGACGCCCTTGGGAAGCTCTTCCACCTGGTACAGGACGACCAGGTCGACGGCCTCCTCCATGAAGTCCATGATGTCGTCGAGCGACGAGGCCAGGTTGTAGATGTCCTCGCGGTCGAACGGCGTGATGAAGGAGGAGTTCAGCTGGTGGAAGATCGCGTGGGTGGCGTCGTCCCCCGCGTGCTCGGCTGCCCGCATCCGCTCCGCGATCTCGGCCCGGGCGGAGGAGTCCGCTCCGAGCAGTTCCATCAGGAGCTTCGAGCCCGTGACGATGTTGTCCGCGGATGCGGCGAACATGTCGTAGAAGCTCGTCTCCCTGGGGGTCAGACGAAATCGCACGTGAGGTCCTCGGGGTGCATTGGATTCGGTCAGGCTGATGCTAGGCGCATCCCCCGGCCAGGGCTAACCGGCGGTTCCGGGCGGTTCCCCAGTGTCCTCCATCAGGCAGAGTGAGGTGCACGGGCCCCTGCCGCGCCGTCCAGGGCCCAGTACCCTATACCCATGAGGGGTATGCACCCCTCGATCCGGACCACGGGAGGACGCATGACTGCCATCGAGGCGGAGGGCTCCGGAGCCGACGTCGCCACCGGCACGGGAACCGTCACCGGTACCGGCGCGGTGCACGGCTACCACCACCAGAAGGACGAGCACCTCAAGCGGCTGCGCCGCATCGAGGGCCAGATCCGCGGTCTGCAGCGGCTCGTCGACGAGGACGTCTACTGCATCGACATACTCACCCAGGTCTCGGCGAGCACGAAGGCCCTCCAGTCCTTCGCGCTCCAACTGCTCGAAGAGCACCTGCGGCACTGCGTCGCCGACGCGGCCGTCAAGGGCGGGGGCGAGATCGACGCCAAGGTCGAGGAAGCGACGAAGGCGATCGCGCGCCTGCTGCGCACCTGACGCGGACGGCGATCGGTTTGGCCGGGGCAGCTGCGGCGGCTACAGCCCGAGCCCCATCAGGACCTCGTCGATCCGGTCCTGGCTGAGCCGCTCCTCGTCCGCCGCGGACGCCGCGATGATCAGTTCGCCGCACAGCTCGATCTCGGCGAGAGCCACGTGGTCCTGCACCGTCGTACCGCCTGCGGGAGTCACGCGTGTCACCTCGATCTGCCGTCATCGGTCAGGGGCCGTCTCAGCGTAGGGAGGGCGGGGCGGTGTGCGCATGACACGGATGGACCATTTCCGGATACCGGGCCATGGCCCGATCGCGCCGCCCCGGCACCGTCCGGCCGGCTACCCGGCGATCTTCCCGGCGTAAATGTCCCCGCTTGCGGGCAATACGACCTTCACCGGCGCCCCGAACCCGTAGAGCAGCGTGGTCGAGGAGACGTCGATCACGCCATTGTTGACGTAGCTGAAGCGGTGCCGGACCTTCCGCAGCCGCCCCTCCTCGTCGAGGTAGACGTCGAACGGGACGGCGTCCTTGCTGAACCCTTTCGCCGCCGCCTCCAGTGCCCCCTTGACCGCCGGCGAGGCCAGCTCCGCGGCCCGGCCGATGTCGATGGTGCCGCTGTAGTGCCGCACCTTCGTGCCCGCGACCTCGGTCTCACCCACGTACGTCGCCTCCCGTACGCCGCGCAGCAGCTCGGCCGCCGCCAGCGGATCGGTGGCCCCGCCCGTGACCAGGTTCCCGTCGGCGAGGGCCGTGGTGTCGACCCGTACCCACTTGTCGTCGGGCACGCCCGCGCCACGGTTCTTCATGTACAGGGCCCCGGGGACGAGCAGCTCGGTGATGGGCCGGTGCTCGTCCTTGCCGGCCGCGTCGGCGGGGAGCATCACCAGCAGCTGGCCCATGCGGTTCTTGAAGTCGACCCCGCCCTCGCCGCGGATGGTGACCCGGGTGCCGCCGGTGGCCATCTCCATCGCCGTACGGGTCTGCGCGCTGCCGGTCTCGGCCAGCCGGTCGGCGGCCCTCCGTACGGTCGCGGCCGGGTCGGCGGGGGGCCTGTCGTCGGCCCGGCCCGCGCCCGCGCACCCGCTCATCGCCGCCACGGTCGCGGCCATGCCCAGGGCGAGCACCGCCTCACCCGCACGCCCGCGCCGCCGCCTGTGCTGGTGCACCACCATCGCCTGCCAACCCCCAACGCATGACCGCTGCTTGCCCGAGGCCCCCACCCGCTCCGGTTAACGAGGTCCGGGGTTTCCCGTCACGGGCCGCCGCGTCCCGGGCTGCCGCGCGGTCCGGGTACCGTGGTGGTGTGGATTCGCACAGCAAAGCGTCGCTTGTCCCTCCGCTTGACGTCGTGCCGCAGACCCGTCCCACGGAGCGGCCACCCACCGGACCCACCGGCCACACCAGCCACACCACGAGTACCGCCGAACGCGGCTCCTTCTGTCTGGCGTCGTGCACCTGCGGCTGGAGGGGCCCGGCCCGCCGCTCCCGCGATCTGGCCCGCAAGGACGCGGACCGGCACACCTCGGCCTGAGTCCCGGGATACCCGAGTCCGGGAGTTTCGCAGGCCCCGAGTCCTGAGGCCGGAACGCCCGGCGCGTCGCCCGTTCGGACGGCCCGGCTGGCCGGGGGACCGGGGAGCGGATGCCCTGGATGCATGCCAGGACCCGCACCCCGCGTCGCCGCCCTCCTCTGGGCCCTGCTCCTCACCCTCACGCCCGCCGCGGCGGCCTCGGCCCGTCCGACGGGTTCTGCGGACGGCCCGGCCGACGTGGCCCTGGCGATCGGCGCGACCGCCGCCGCGGCCGCGGCCACCGGTCTGTGGCTGCGCTCCCGCTACCGCCGCGAGGAGGACTCGGAGGGCCACGGCACGGAGAGCGGCGACCCCTGACCCCGCGCCCCGGAAGGGGAACCTAGGCCGCGAGGTCGCTCTCGTGCGGGCGACAGCCCGGCGGCGGGGTCTGCGGCTGCGCGAGGTCCACCGGGCGGGGCAGGGCGCGCCGCTTCGCGCGGACCAGCCGGCCCGCGCGCGGGGAGCGGGCCACCGCCCGCACCACCGGGGTCAGCAGCGCCATCGCGAGCGGGGCGAGCAGCAGGACGACGGCGGTTCCGAGCGCGAAGCCACCGATGACGTCGGTGGGGTAGTGGACGCCGAGGTACACCCGGCAGAGCCCCTCGGCGAGGGCCAGCCCGATCCCGATGAGCCCGAGCTTGCGGTGGGCGATGAACAGGCCGACGCCCAGCGCCATCGCGAGGCCGGCGTGGCCGCTGACGAAGGAGAAGTCGCCGGGTCCCGCGTACGGGGCGAGCACATCCAGGCCGCTGTGTGCGGCGTACGGCCGCGGCCGGGCGACGAACGCGCGCAGCGGGACGTTCACGAGGAGGACGAGCGCGGCGGCGAGCGGTGCCCATACGAGGGCGGCGAAGGACTCGGCTGCCGTGGCCTCGTCCTGTCGGCGCGTACCGTGCCAGCACCACAGGAAGAGGAGCACCAGGGCCAGCGGGATCCCGTACGAGCCGACGAGGGCGACGGCCCGGTCGACTCCGGCCGGGGCGTGCCGCGCCAGTCCGTTGATGTCGTACAGCAGGCTTACGTCCACGTTCGGCCCACCGGTCGTGAGTCCAGCCATGGCGATGCGGCCCCTTAGCCCTTGCTCGGTTCCCCTCGGGCGCACGCCTGCGTACGCCCCTGAACCCCCCCGTTGATCAAGCCTGCGTCCATGGAACGCCCGTTCTGAACAGGACGTTCCACTCTCCACCGAATGATCACGGCAACGTTATCGAAGAGAGACTCGTCGTCGCAGCTCAGGGCCTGGGGTTGACGCAGGGTGGGCAGGGCCGGGCAAGGAGGGCAACGCGAGGCACGGCGAGGCGCGGCGGGGCAAGGTCGGCGCGGTCACGAGGACTTGGCGTCGGCGCTCCGGTCGGGCAGGGCCGCGGCCCCGTCCTTGGTGACGCGGGTCGCCCCGAAGTAGTCCGGGGTGTCGATCTTGTCGAAGCGGATCACGGCGCCGGTGTACGGGGCGTTGATCATGTAGCCGCCGCCCACGTAGAGGCCGACGTGATGGATCGCCCGGGAGTTCGTCAGATCATCGGAGAAGAACACCAGGTCGCCGGGGAGCAGTTCGCCCCGCGAGGGGTGGGGACCCGCGTTGTACTGGTCGTTGGCCACGCGCGGCAGCTCGATCCCCACCGACTCGTACGCCGCCTTCGTCAGCCCCGAGCAGTCGAACCGCCCGTCCTGGTCCGGCGTCCCGTTCCCGCCCCACAGGTACGGGGTCCCCAACTGCTTCTGCGCGAAGTAGATCGCCCCGGCCGCCTGCTGCGAGGGCGCCACCCGCCCGACGGGCCGCTCGAAGCTCTTCGCCAGGGTGGTGATGGCCTTCACGTAACCCTGCGTCTCCTGGTACGGCGGCACCCCGCCGTACTTGATGACCGCGTACGCCCCCGCGTTGTACGCCGCGAGCATGTTGCTCGTCGCGTCCCCGGGCACGCCCGCCACGTCCTTGGCCAGCTCGCAGTCGTACGAAGCCGCCGAGGGGATCGCGTCGTTGGGGTCCCAGATGTCGCGGTCGCCGTCACCGTCCCCGTCGATGCCGTGCCCGGCCCAGGTGCCCGGGATGAACTGCGCGATGCCGCGGGCGTCGGCCGGGCTGACGGCGCTCGGATTCCAGCCGCTCTCGGAGTACAGCTGGGCGGCGAGCAGCGCCGGGGTCATCGCCGGGCACAGGGTGCCCCACTTCTGCACCAGGTTCTGGTACTTCGCGGGCACGGCCCCCTTGGCCAGCCCGAGCGCACGCCCGCCGGCCGCCCCTCCGGCGAGGCCCGCCGCGGCCGAGTACGTCCCCACCACGATCAGCACGAGGAAGCTCAGGCACAGCCCGATCCCGATCCCGCCTGCCATCCAGAATCTGCGCACCCGTCAACACTCCCCCATCCCCGTCGCTTTCACGTGCGATTCGCTCGTGTCGCCCGGCCCACTAGGCCACTTGGAAGCCCGGGAAGTGCGTGCCCACGTACGTCGCACGGCCATCCTCGGCGCGGCAGGAGACCGGCGTCCAGTCCTCCCGGTCGTCGGCCGGGGGCACACCGGGCGCACCCGCCGCCCAAGGCGTCCGGGCGGCCCGGCGTCAGGGGCGCGGGGCGACGAACAGGCTCTGCGCGCTGCGCCCGATGGGCCCCTTCTCGTCGTGCAGCCGGGCGTCCGCCAGCCCGATCCCGCCCGCGTCCACGCTCGTACGGGCCTCCACGCACGCCCACTCGCCCACCGGGTGGCGGTGCAGGTGCACGGTCAGGTCGCTGTTGACGAACACGTACCGGCCGAAGTCCAGCACCGAGCTGATCCCGTTGCCCGAATCGGCGGCGACCAGGACGCGGTCCAGCGGCCTGGTCTCCTCCCCCGCGACGAGCGCCACCTTCATCCGCATCCAGCACGTGCCCGGACCCAGCTCCACGAACGCGCCCTGCGTGAAGCGGGTCTCCATCGCCGCGTGGTAGCCCGTCTCCCACGGCACCGGGAAGAACGGCGTCGGGCCCACCTCCCCGGGCGGCGACAGCTGCGGCCCCGGCGCCACGCCCGGCACGGCCTCCCCGGCCACCCGGATCCGCAGCGCCCGCGCGAGCATCACGGGCGCGCCCCCGGCCGGAGCGAGGGCCGCCTCGACCACCTCGGTGCTGCGGCCGGCCCGGAGCACCGAGGTGGTGACCTCCAGCGGGCCGATCGGCACGGGCCGCAGGATCTCGTACGTGATCCTCGCGATCCGCATGTCGGCGCGGGCCCCCTCCCGCTCCTCCACGGCCCGCCCGAGCAGCGCGGCCGGCGGACCGGCGTGCTGCGAGCCCGGGTCCCAAGGCCCGCGCGTGTACTCGGTGGCCAGGAAACGCCCGGCATCGACCCGCTCGAAGAACGCCTCGGAGATCGCCATGGCCGGAACGCTACCGACAGGTAACCCGCGCCGCCAGACCCGCGCCCCGGACCGGGGACAATGGAGGCGTGTCTGCCACCCCCGCCACCCCCGCCACCCCCGCCACGCCCGGCCTGCCCGCCCTCCCCGTCCTGCAGGCGGACTGCGCGAACTGCTTCGCGCTCTGCTGCGTCGCCCTGCCCTTCGCCAAGTCCACCGACTTCGCCGTGAACAAGGCCGCCGGAACCCCCTGCAAGAACCTCCAGGAGGACTTCCGCTGCGGCATCCACACCCGGCTGCGCGACAAGGGCTTCCAGGGCTGCACCGTCTTCGACTGCTTCGGCGCGGGCCAGCAGGTCTCCCAGGTGACCTTCGGCGGCCGGGACTGGCGCGCGCACCCGGGCACTGCCGGGGCGATGTACGAGGTCTTCCCCGTGATGCGGCAACTGCACGAGCTGCTCTTCTACGTCACCGGGGCACTCGCCCTCCCGGCCGCCGCCCCGCTCCACGCGGACCTGCGCCGCGCACAGGCCGAGACCGCGCAGTGGACCGCCGCCGACGCGGACGCCCTGACCGGACTCGACGTCGGCGCCCTGCGCGGCCGCGTCAACACCCTCCTGCTGCGCGCCAGCGAACTGGCCCGCGCCAAGGCCCCGGCCCGCAAGAGGAACCACCGCGGCGCCGACCTCATGGGCGCCCGCCTCGCCGGCGCCGACCTGCGCGGCGCCAACTTCCGCGGCGCCTACCTGATCGCCGCCGACCTCAGCGGCGCGGACCTGCGCCTCGCGGACCTGATCGGAGCCGACTTCCGCGACGCCGACCTGAGCGGGGCGGACCTGCGCGGAGCCCTCTTCCTGACCCAGCCGCAGCTGGGCGCGGCCCGGGGCGACGCGGCGACCAGGATCCCCTCGACCCTGGTCCGCCCCGCCCACTGGTCCGCGTAGACGCCGCTACCGGCACCGGCTCACGGCCTGATGATGGCCGTCCAGCCCGCCGTGCAGGTGAGCGCGGCCTGCGGCGTGTACGTGCACTGGTTCTCGTACACCTCACCCGCGGTGGTCAGCACCTTCACGTACACGTAGTTGGCGATGGTGTTGACCGACACCCCGCACGCGTTCCGCGGGTGCCCCGGGTTCAGCTGCGTGGTGAGGTCCCTCCAGGTGTACGCCCCGAGCGGCGAAATCCCCCGTACGCCCAGGTACGTCCTGCCCCGGTGCAGCACCGCGCTGAACTCCAGGGGGCCCGTCGCCGCCAGAGCCGTGTCGATGTCCTCGCACGGCCCGTGCGGACCGTGCGCCCCCTTGTCACCCTTCGGCCCCTGCGGCCCCCGATCACCCTTGGGCCCCTGCGGCCCCCGGTCACCCTTCGGCCCCTGGGGACCCTTCGGCCCCTGGGGACCCCGATCGCCCTTCGGCCCGGCGCACGGGTTCGCGGGCTTGGACGCCGTCTTGGCCTTCGCCGCCTTCGCGGCCTTGCCGGGCGCCTTGGCCGGCAGCGTCCGCGCATCCGGCTCAGGACACCTGCTGCTGCTCCAGGCCGGCGCGACCGCCGCGCCCGTCCCCTGGGAGGCCGCCATCGCCGGAACCGAGGCGCCCGCGAGCGCGATCGCCAGCGGAACTGCGAAACCACCGGCAAGCCACGCGCGCCGACCGACCTTCACTGCGGAACCCATCCGTGCACTCCTTGCGTCGTCCTACCGAACGGGCTGGAGCATCTCCCGCAACACGCCACGGCAATGGAACGACTGACGGAATGTCGGACCAACGTCAGCGGCTCGGCCCAACGACACGCCCGCACACTGCGCCGAACGGCGGCCACCCGAGCGGCCCCCCGCACGCCGAGAGGGCAATCATTGCCCGGGGTCACCCCCCGTGATACACAGAGTGACCATATGTTCTCCCGCGCACCCGCCGCCCGTGCCCAGGTCAGAGCGCGCGAGCGGCACAAAGGGCGGGAGATCGGGTAAAGAGAGCCGTCAAGTCGACGTACGACGGCGGTTTCATCAGCGAAGATAGTGCGTGACCCCTGCCGTCGGGCACGGGCTACCGGAACTACCCATACAGGGGCGGTGAGTTACATGATCCTGGCAGCCGAAAAGGGCGACATCACCACCATCATCGGCGGAATCGCCCCGAACTGGGGGCCGTTCGGCAGTCTCGGCAACGAGGCGAAGGTCATGATCGAGGTGGTCATGGCAGTCGCGATCCTCCTCTGCCTCGGCATCGCCATCTGGGGCGCGGCCAAGCAGCGCATCGGCGCGACCGCACTGCGGGACACCTTCAGCGCTGAGCAGGGCAAGGGCCTGATCGTCGCCGGCCTGACCGGCGTGTTCATCATCGGCTCCCTCGGCACCCTCTTCACCATCGTCTACGGAATGGCCGTCTAGCCGGGCCGCCACCGGCTGCCGGACCTGAAGACAACCAGCGCTACCGTCGTACGAGGCGGAGGGGGCGGACACGGAATGAGCAACGACGACCAGTACGGCGGCGGCGCCGGCGGCAGCGGGTACGGCGAGATCGGCGGCACGGGCCAGACCCGCACCCGCCTCCCCGACTCCCCCTCGGACCAGTACGGCCCACCCCGCCGCACCCCGCGCGCCTCGCGCGGCCTGGTCACGGTGGTCGGCGTGGTGGTCCTCCTGATCGCCGCGATCGCCTTCGCCAACCAGTCCGGAGACGCCCCCTCCACCCCCACCACGAACACCCCCCCACCCCCAGCCTCCACAGCAGCCACAGGCACCCGCCCGGTAGACGGCAAGAACGGCGGAATCCCCTCCGGCTTCCCCCAAACCGAACAGGGCGCCCAGTCAGCCGCCGCCAATTACGCGGTGGCACTGGGTTCTGACGGCATGTTCGACAGCGCCCGCAGAAAGGCGACCGTCCAGGCTGTGTACGTGCCGGACGTGGCCGCCGCTCGCCAGAGCGACCTCGACCGTGTCTACACGGACGCGCAGTTCCTGGCGCGCATCGGCCTCGATTCCGGCGGAAAGGCTCCGAAGGGCCTCCAGTTCATCTCCCGTACGAACCCCGTCGGGACCAAGGTGGAGAAGTTCTCCACCGACGCCGCGACCGTCTCCGTCTGGCACTCGACCCTGTTCGGTCTCGCGGGCGAGGGTTCGAAGAACCCGGTCGCGGAGAGCTGGTACACCAACACCTTCGAGCTCCGCTGGACCAACGGGGACTGGCGCGTGGCCGACTTCACGCAGAAGGACGGCCCGGCCCCGGTGGGCCGGGACCAGAGGGCTGCCTCCGCCGAGGAGATGGCCGCCGCCGTATCGCAGTTCGGGGGGCTCACCTATGCACGCTAGCCGTCGGGGTCTGTCCTTCACAGCCGTCGTAGCCGCCCTGCAGACCACTGCTGTCCTCCTGGCCACCCGCGCCGTCGCCGCTCCCGCACCCAGCCCGAGCGCGCCCAGCCCACAGGCGAGTAACGACCCCTGCGACCTGATCCGGGGCCCCGCCAAGGACTACTGCGAACGAGGCGACGGCGCCGCCGGCACCCCCCGCACAGGCCTAGCGCCCAGCGACCCGGCCGACGCCCTCAACCCCCTCGCCTCCCTGGCCAAGGGCTGCGCCGACGCCGCGGCCTGGATCGTCACCGAGCTCAGCAAAGCGATCAACGGCACGGCCAACGTCGACTTCACCAACGGCGCCTTCCTCAAGCAGTACGCCGTCGTCTTCGCCGCCTCCACCATCCTCACCCTCGTGCTCTGGCTCTTCGCCGTGGCCAAGCGCGCCATCCGCGGCGTCCCCCTCACCACCGCCATCTCCGAAGCCGTCGGCTTCCTCTGGCTCACCGTCCTCGCCTCCGCCTTCACCCCCCTGATCCTCTACACCGTCGTCTCCGCAACCGACGGCGTCACGGAAGTCATCGCCTCGGCGAGCGGCGGCCAGACCGACGTGTTCTTCGGCTCCTTCATCGAGGCCCTCAAGAAGGGCGACTCCATCGGCGGCGGCCCGATCATGCTGATCGTCGTCTCCCTGGTCACCGTCCTCGCCGCCGGCGTCCTCTTCCTCGAACTCTTCATCCGGGCCGCCCTCCTCTACGTCGGCGCCCTCCTCGGCGTGGTCGTCTACGCCGGGCTCGTCGACCGCAACCTCTGGGGCCACGTCCGCCGCTGGGCCGGCATCATGATCGCCGTCATCCTCGTGAAGCCGGTCATCGTCATCGTCCTCGGCCTCGCCGGCGCCCTCGCCGGCGAGAAGGGCCCCAACGCCTTCTCCGCCGTCGTCTCCGGCCTCGCGATCATCCTCCTGGCGATCTTCGCCTCCGCGATGATCTACCGCTTCGTCCCCGGCTTCGGCGACGAGATCGCCTCCGCCCGCTCCAACCGCAGCAAGGCCACCGACGGCGCCCAGGCCGCCGCCGTCATCAGCTCCCCGGCCTCCCTCGTATCCCAGGGCATCAAGACCCACAGCAGCCGCGGCGCCCACCGCGGCGGCGGCGACGGCGGCAGCTCCAGCGCCCCCCGCCCCGCCAACCCCCTCTCCGGAGGCGTGGCCGCCCACAGCAGCCGCCCCACCTCCGGCGGCGGATCTGCACCCTCCGCCGCACCCGCGCCCCGCTCCGGATCGAGTACGAGGAACACAGGAGGTGACGGGCGTTGACGACCCAGTCCCACCAGCTGCACCCGGTCGCGCCCCGCCGCACGTATCTCATCGGCCGGGCCCGGCCGAACGCGATCGTCGGCAAGAACCGCGAGAGCGGCGAGATCGCCCTGATCATCGTCGGCGCCTTCTTCGGCATGATGAGCGGCCTGCTCGTCCCCAGCCTCACCCTGCGCATCGTCACCCTCGCCGGGTTCCCCATGCTCGCGCTCGCCGCCGTGTACGTCCCGTACAAGGGCCGCACGTTCTACAAGTGGTTCGAGATCAACCGCAGCTACAAGCGCACCCTGCGCCGCGGCACCACCTACCGCTCCTCCGCCATGGAGGCCGGCGTCCGCGCCTCCGACGGCCGCGAGGTCGAGGTCGGCCCGCCCCCCGGCATCGGCCGGATCAACTGGCTCGCCGCCCCCTTCGGCCCCGACGAGATCGCCGTCCTCCTCCACGCCGACCGCAGAACCGTCACCGCCGCCATCGAGATCGAGGGCCCCGGCGTCGGCCTGCGCGACAGCGAGGACCAGGAAGCCCTCGTCGACCGCTTCGGCACCCTCCTCAAGCACGTCGCCAACGGCGACGGCTTCGTCACCCGCCTCCAGATGCTCGCCCGTACGCTCCCCGCCGACCCGGACGCCCACGCCAAGGACGTCGCCCAGCGCGGCGACACCAAGGCCCCCGTCTGGCTGCGCGACTCGTACGACCAGCTCCAGTCGATGGTCTCCACCTCCTCCGAGCAGCACCGCGCCTACCTCGTCGCCTGTATGCACTACACGCGCGAACTCGCCGCCGAGGCCCACACCATCGCCCGCGCCGGCACCCCCCACAAGGGCCGCAAGCTCGACCGCGACGCCGGCCTCGCCATCGTCATGGCCCGCGAGCTCACCGACATCTGCGCCCGCCTCGCCGAGGCCGACATCCGCGTCCGCCAGCCCCTCGGCCAGGGCCGCCTCGCCTCCCTCGTGCACTCCATGTACGACCCCGACCACCCCATCGACCACATCCAGGCCATGACCAAGCGCAACGCCTGGCCCGCCGAACTCGACGCGGTGGAACCCACTTTCCTCCAGGCCAAGACCCGCGAGTCCTCCACCCGCGCCCCCTGGTGCCACGCCACGGCCTGGGTGAAGGAATGGCCGATGACCCCCGTCGGCGTCAACTTCCTCGCCCCCCTCCTCGTCCACACCCCCGACGTGATCCGCACCGTCGCCGTCACCATGGATCTGGAGCCCACCGAGGTGGCCATCGAGCGCATGCTCACCGAGAAGACCAACGACGAGGCCGACGCCAGCCGCGCCGCCAAGATGAACCGCACCGTCGACCCCCGCGACATCGCCGCCCACGGCCGGCTCGACCAGAGGGGTGAAGATCTCGCCAGCGGTGCGGCGGGAGTCAACCTGGTCGGGTACATCACGGTGTCCTCCCGATCCCCGGAGGCCCTCGCCCGCGACAAGCGCACCATCCGCGCCTCCGCGGGCAAGTCCTACCTGAAGCTGGAGTGGTGCGACCGCGAACACCACCGCGCCTTCGTCAACACCTTGCCGTTCGCCACCGGCATCCGACGCTAGCTGGAGGGAAGTGCCGCCCATGCGAGATCCCATGTCCGCTCTGACGGACGCCTTCACCAGCTTCCTGTTCGGCAAGGTCGAGACCACCCGACTGCCCGTACGCACCTCCACCGGGCAGGCGCAGGCCGTCTACCTGCCCACCGCCGCCCCCGGACTCGGCGACTCCGGTGTGATCATCGGCCGTGAGGTCTACAGCGGCAAGGGCTACATCTACGACCCCTTCCAGCTGTACGGCCAGCAGCTGCCGGCCCCCCACTGGCTGGTCCTCGGCGAGTCCGGCAACGGCAAGTCCGCCCTGGAGAAGACGTACGTCCTGCGCCAGCTCCGCTTCCGCGACCGCCAGGTCGTCGTACTCGACGCCCAGGGCGAGGACGGCGTCGGCGAGTGGAACCTCATCGCCCAGCAGCTGGGGATAACCCCCATCCGCCTGGACCCCATCGCCGCCAACGACGACGGGATCCGCCTCAACCCCCTCGACCCGGCGATCACCACGACCGGCCAGCTCGCGCTGCTCCGGACCATCATCGAAGTCGCCATGGGCCACGGCCTCGACGAACGCTCCGGCTTCGCGCTCAAGGTCGCGCACGCGTACGTCGTCGACACGATCCGCGACCGCCAGCCGGTCCTCACGGACATCGTGGAACAGCTCCGCCACCCGGAGGCCGAATCCGCGGAGGCCATGAACGTCGACATAGACGATGTACGGGCCTGGGGCCTCGACGTGGCCCTCGTCCTCGACCGCCTGGTCGACGGCGACCTCCGCGGCATGTTCGACGGCCCCACGACCGTGGGCATCGACCTCGACGCCCCGCTCATCGTCTTCGACCTCTCGCACATCGACCGCAACTCGATCGCCATGCCGATCCTGATGGCGATCGTGGGCGTCTGGCTGGAGCACACCTGGATCCGCCCGGACCGCAAGAAGCGCATCTTCCTCGTCGAAGAGGCCTGGCACATCATCAACAGCCCCTTCGTGGCGCAGCTGTTCCAGCGCCTCCTGAAGTTCGGCCGCCGCCTCGGCCTGTCCTTCGTGGCCGTCGTCCACCACCTGTCCGACGTCGTCGACGGCGCGGCCGCCCGCGAGGCCGCAGCCATCCTCAAGATGGCCTCCACCCGTACGATCTACGCCCAGAAAGCGGACGAGGCCCGCGCGACGGGCCGCGTACTCGGCCTGCCCCGCTGGGCCGTGGAGATCATCCCCACCCTCACCCCCGGCATCGCGGTCTGGGACGTCAACGGCAACGTCCAGGTGGTCAAACACCTGATCACCGAGGCCGAACGCCCCCTCGTCTACACGGACCGCGCCATGACGGAGTCCTCCTCCCAGCTCCCCGACGACCTGCTGGCGGCCGAACTGGAGGCGGAGGAAAGAGCCCTCCTCATGGAACGCCACCGCAACGGCGGCCCTGGCTCGGCGACAACGGTGGCGTAGATGCACGACGAACGGAACGGCAAACCGGGCGGCATCCCGGACGGCCTCCTGATCGCCCTCCTGGCCTTCCTCCTGGGGCTGGCGACCCTGGTCTGGACGTCCACGGGCCTGGCCGCGCTCTTCTCGAAGGGCGCCTGGCCGTCCACCGTTACGTTCACCCGCACCGCGGGCGCGGTCCGCGCCCTGATAGCTCAACCGCACGACATCCCGGGAGCCTGGCCGGACACGGCCCCATCGGCCCTCTCGGGCTGGGGGCTGTTCTGGGGCCTGTTCATCAGCCAGCTCCTGGTCCTGCTCGTCCTGACGATCTTCGTCATGGGCGTGATCGCCCGCACCCGCTCCCGTCGCTCCAAGCCGGGCCCGCCGCCCGCCCCGGCCGACCCGCACCCGGCGGTGTCCGAGGCCCGGCAGCCCGCGGGCAACGCCCCCGGCAGCGCCGGCCCCACGATCCCCGCCCCGACCGCTCAGCAGCCCCTCCCCACGCTCCCCATCCCGGCCCCGCCGACGTTCGAGCCGCGGAGACACGACGAGGCCGCCGCCTCCGACAACGGCGGCGGCAACGACGACAACACCCCCATGGCCTACGGCAGCCAGGCCCAGCGCCACCCCCTCGCCCTCCAAGCCCTCGCGGCAGCGGAAGGCGCGGCCCTGGTCGTCACCTCCTCCCCCGCCCTCTGGGCGGAGACGAAGGACGCCCGCGCCAAACTCGGCCCGGTCCTCCTCTACGACCCCTCGCACCTGTGCGACACCCCGGCCCGCATGCACTGGAACCCGGCCGACTCCTGCGCCGACCGCGACACCGCCGCCGCCCGCGCGATCGCCCTGCTGGCCCCCGTACGCCCCCAGGCCCGTATGGACGCGGCCATCGCCGACACGGCGGAAACGCTCCTGCGCAGCTGGCTGCAGGCCGCGGCCCTCGACGACCGCCCGTTCAAGCAGCTGCACCGCTGGGCCCAGGGCAACAGCGCCCAGGACCCGGTACGCATCCTCCGTACGCACCCCCAGGCCGCCCCCGGCTCCGCCGGCGAGCTGGAGAGCGCCCTCACCGCCCACCCCGAACGCCGCGAGCAGGCCCAGCACCTGACGGCCCGTGCCCTCTCCTGCCTCACGTCCATCCACATCCGCGAGGCCTGCAATCCGAACCGAACGGATGCACTGACCTTGGCATCGTTCGTCGCCGAAGGGGGCACCCTCTATCTGGTGGGCGAATCGCTGGAAGACCCCCATACCCACCCGGGTGCGATGCCGTTGCTCACCGCACTCGCCGCGAGCGTGGTCGAGCACGGCCGCCGCATGGCCGCACGGTCATCCCACGGCCGGCTCGACCCACCACTCACGCTGGTCCTGGAGGACGTGGCCGCCGTGGCCCCCATCCCCCAGCTCCCCGAGCTCCTGCAGGAGGGCTCCCTCCCCCTGCTCGCCCTGTGCCGCAGCCGCGAACAGGCCCGCTACCGCTGGCCGGAGGCGGCTGCCCTCCAGCACTAGAAAGTGAGCCTAGGGGCGCGGCAGCACGTACTCGAACTCCTTCGCCCCCGGATCGGCCGGCACGGGTACGACATGCCCGCTCGCCTTGAACCCGATCCGCCGGTAGAAGGCCGCGGCCCGCGGGTTCTCCTCGTGCACGAAGAGCCGTACGCGGTCCAGCGCCGGCCCCTCCAGCGCCCAGGCCCACTCCAGCGCGGCGGCGAAAAGCCGCTGCGTCAGCCCGCTCCCCCGCTGCCCGGGGCGTACGAACACACCCACCAGGTGGCCCTGGGTCCGCTCGACGACCCGCTCGAAGAAGTCGGTGGTCCCGCCTTCCTCGACGAGCACGGTCACCGACCCGACCCACTCCCCGTCCGGCCCCTCGGCGACGAACTGCCGTGCATGCCGCCCGTGCGAGGCCCCGCGCGCCCGGTCCTGCCAGAACTCGTCCGTCCTGGCCTCGGCCTGGTCCAGGGTCTCCAGGAAGGCCACGGGCGCCGCCGGGTCCTTGAGCGCGGAAATCCGCAGCTCCTTGACCTTCTCCCACTCGTCGGCCCGTACCGCACGCATCACATACTGATCGCTCATAGCCCGGATCCAACCACAGGCCCACGTGCCCGTAAACGCAAAAAGCCCCGTACCGGATACCCGGTACGGGGCTTTTCACAATGATTGTTCGGCGGCGTCCTACTCTCCCACAGGGTCCCCCCTGCAGTACCATCGGCGCTGAAAGGCTTAGCTTCCGGGTTCGGAATGTAACCGGGCGTTTCCCTAACGCTATGACCACCGAAACACTATGAAATTTGAACACTGGACGGCAACACAGCTGTTCGTTATTTCAGAACTAACACAGTGGACGCGAGCAACTGAGGACAAGCCCTCGGCCTATTAGTACCAGTCAGCTCCACCCGTTACCGGGCTTCCACATCTGGCCTATCAACCCAGTCGTCTACTGGGAGCCTTACCCTCTCAAGGAGGTGGGAATACTCATCTTGAAGCAGGCTTCCCGCTTAGATGCTTTCAGCGGTTATCCCTCCCGAACGTAGCCAACCAGCCATGCCCTTGGCAGGACAACTGGCACACCAGAGGTTCGTCCGTCCCGGTCCTCTCGTACTAGGGACAGCCCTTCTCAATATTCCTACGCGCACAGCGGATAGGGACCGAACTGTCTCACGACGTTCTAAACCCAGCTCGCGTACCGCTTTAATGGGCGAACAGCCCAACCCTTGGGACCGACTCCAGCCCCAGGATGCGACGAGCCGACATCGAGGTGCCAAACCATCCCGTCGATATGGACTCTTGGGGAAGATCAGCCTGTTATCCCCGGGGTACCTTTTATCCGTTGAGCGACGGCGCTTCCACAAGCCACCGCCGGATCACTAGTCCCGACTTTCGTCCCTGCTCGACCCGTCGGTCTCACAGTCAAGCTCCCTTGTGCACTTACACTCAACACCTGATTGCCAACCAGGCTGAGGGAACCTTTGGGCGCCTCCGTTACCCTTTGGGAGGCAACCGCCCCAGTTAAACTACCCATCAGACACTGTCCCTGATCCGGATCACGGACCGAGGTTAGACATCCAGCACGACCAGAGTGGTATTTCAACGGCGACTCCACCCCAACTGGCGTTGGGGCTTCAAAGTCTCCCACCTATCCTACACAAGCCGAACCGAACACCAATATCAAACTGTAGTAAAGGTCCCGGGGTCTTTCCGTCCTGCTGCGCGAAACGAGCATCTTTACTCGTAGTGCAATTTCACCGGGCCTATGGTTGAGACAGTCGAGAAGTCGTTACGCCATTCGTGCAGGTCGGAACTTACCCGACAAGGAATTTCGCTACCTTAGGATGGTTATAGTTACCACCGCCGTTTACTGGCGCTTAAGTTCTCAGCTTCGCAACCCCGAAAGGTCACTAACCGGTCCCCTTAACGTTCCAGCACCGGGCAGGCGTCAGTCCGTATACATCGCCTTACGGCTTCGCACGGACCTGTGTTTTTAGTAAACAGTCGCTTCTCGCTGGTCTCTGCGGCCACCCCCAGCTCACGGAGCAAGTCCGATCACCAGTGATGGCCCCCCTTCTCCCGAAGTTACGGGGGCATTTTGCCGAGTTCCTTAACCATAGTTCACCCGAACGCCTCGGTATTCTCTACCTGACCACCTGAGTCGGTTTAGGGTACGGGCCGCCATGAAACTCGCTAGAGGCTTTTCTCGACAGCATAGGATCATCCACTTCACCACAATCGGCTCGGCATCAGGTCTCAGCCTTAATGAGGGACGGATTTGCCTACCCCTCGGCCTACACCCTTACCCCGGGACAACCACCGCCCGGGCTGGACTACCTTCCTGCGTCACCCCATCGCTTACCTACTACAAGTCTGGTTCGTCGGCTCCACCACTTTCCTTTCCCCGAAGGGTCCGGAACGGCTTCACGGACTTAGCATCGCCTGATTCGATATTGGGCGTTTCAAAGCGGGTACCGGAATATCAACCGGTTGTCCATCGACTACGCCTGTCGGCCTCGCCTTAGGTCCCGACTTACCCTGGGCAGATCAGCTTGACCCAGGAACCCTTAGTCAATCGGCGCACACGTTTCTCACGTGTGTATCGCTACTCATGCCTGCATTCTCACTCGTGAACCGTCCACAACTAGCTTCCGCTGCTGCTTCACCCGGCACACGACGCTCCCCTACCCATCACAACACCCGTTGGGGCTTATTGCTGCAATGACACGACTTCGGCGGTACGCTTGAGCCCCGCTACATTGTCGGCGCGGAATCACTTGACCAGTGAGCTATTACGCACTCTTTCAAGGGTGGCTGCTTCTAAGCCAACCTCCTGGTTGTCTCTGCGACTCCACATCCTTTCCCACTTAGCGTACGCTTAGGGGCCTTAGTCGATGCTCTGGGCTGTTTCCCTCTCGACCATGGAGCTTATCCCCCACAGTCTCACTGCCGTGCTCTCACTTACCGGCATTCGGAGTTTGGCTAAGGTCAGTAACCCGGTAGGGCCCATCGCCTATCCAGTGCTCTACCTCCGGCAAGAAACACACGACGCTGCACCTAAATGCATTTCGGGGAGAACCAGCTATCACGGAGTTTGATTGGCCTTTCACCCCTAACCACAGGTCATCCCCCAGGTTTTCAACCCTGGTGGGTTCGGTCCTCCACGAAGTCTTACCTCCGCTTCAACCTGCCCATGGCTAGATCACTCCGCTTCGGGTCTAGAGCGTGCAACTCAAACGCCCTATTCGGACTCGCTTTCGCTACGGCTTCCCCACACGGGTTAACCTCGCTACACACCGCTAACTCGCAGGCTCATTCTTCAAAAGGCACGCAGTCACGACTGCATGTGCAAGCACATACAGCGACGCTCCCACGGCTTGTAGGCACACGGTTTCAGGTACTATTTCACTCCGCTCCCGCGGTACTTTTCACCATTCCCTCACGGTACTATCCGCTATCGGTCACCAGGGAATATTTAGGCTTAGCGGGTGGTCCCGCCAGATTCACACGGGATTTCTCGGGCCCCGTGCTACTTGGGAGATGAGCAAGCAAGCCGCTGATGTTTCGTCTACGGGGGTCTTACCCTCTACGCCGGACCTTTCGCATGTCCTTCGACTACATCAACGGTTTCTGACTCGCCGACCGGCCGGCAGACCGATCAAGCTCATTCCCACAACCCCGCATGCGCAACCCCTGCCGGGTATCACACACATACGGTTTGGCCTCATCCGGTTTCGCTCGCCACTACTCCCGGAATCACGGTTGTTTTCTCTTCCTGAGGGTACTGAGATGTTTCACTTCCCCTCGTTCCCTCCACACTGCCTATGTGTTCAGCAGTGGGTGACAGCCCATGACGACTGCCGGGTTTCCCCATTCGGACACCCCCGGATCAAAGCTCAGTTGGCAGCTCCCCGGGGCCTATCGCGGCCTCTCACGTCCTTCATCGGTTCCTGGTGCCAAGGCATCCACCGTGCGCCCTTAAAAACTTGGCCACAGATGCTCGCGTCCACTGTGTAGTTCTCAAACAACGACCAGCCACCCATCACCCCACCAACAAGCTGGCGAGTTCACTGGGGCCGGCACTGAAGACATGACCTTACGGCCGTACCTTCAGGACCCAACAACGTGCCAGGCATCTTCGTTCGTCCGTCTTCTCTTTCCACGCCGAAGCAGTACTCGAGAACCATCAGATCCGAAGATGCCAACTAATCAACGTTC